>NZ_JBVHWM010000156.1:0-1007 GCF_055564375.1 Streptomyces sp. NPDC029138 | reverse complement strand
ACGTGAGCTACCCCCCGTCGCACCCCCGCGGAATGCGCAAGTGCCGCGCATGCGCCCGCGACCGCGCCCGCCGCACCCGCGAGCACCAGCTCGCCCCCGTCGCCACCCTTCCCACCCGCACGACCCCCGAGAGGACCGCCGCGTAATGGCTGGAGAGACCCCGATCACCCTGGTTGGCAACGTGGTTGCCGACCCCGAGTTGCGATTCACCCCGTCCGGCGCCCCCGTGGCGAACTTCCGCGTCGCCTCGACCCCCCGCACGTTCGACCGCGTCACGAACGAGTGGAAGGACGGCGACACCCTGTTTCTGTCCGTCAGCGTGTGGCGCCAGCAGGCCGAGAACGTCGCCGAGTCCATCAAGCGCGGCGACCGCGTGATCGTCGTCGGCCGCCTCGGACAACGCCAGTACGAGAAGGACGGCGAACGGAAGTCGTCGTACGAGATCCAGGCCGAGGAAGTCGGCCCCGCGCTCAAGAACGCGACCGCCCAGGTCGCCAAGAACGGCCAGCAGAACGGCCAGCAGCAGCGCACCCAGGGATACGGCCAGCAGGCCCCCCAGCAGGGCTACAGCGCCCCCCAGGGCGACCCGTGGGCCCAGCAGGGATACGGCAGCGAGCCGCCGTTCTAGACCCCCGCCGCGTCCGGTCGCGGGCCGCCCCATGCGCGGGCGCGCACGCGTGTATCACCCACCACTGACAACCAGGAGCGACCCGCCATGTCCCGTATCCCCGACGCCGTCGCCGTCGCCTCGCTCGACACGCACCGCCTGATCGTCGCCATACCGAAGCAGGGCCCGACGGAGATCACGACCGACCTCCCGCGCGCCGCCGCCGCGTCCGCGCTGCGCCAGGTCGCCGACCAGCTCACCAGCCCGGCCGGCCAGTGCGAGACCGCGCTCATCACCGGCCGCCCGTGCCCCGTGCACGACGCCCCGCCGTCGCCCTCGCGCGCCCTGGTCGACGCGGGCAAGGGTGCCGCCGAGGCCGCCGCCCGCGGCATGGCCCAGG
>NZ_JBVHWM010000155.1:0-1043 GCF_055564375.1 Streptomyces sp. NPDC029138 | reverse complement strand
TGGCTGGTGGGTGGCTGCCGATGCCGGTGTGGGGTCGGTGGTAGTTGTACCAGTCCAGCCAGTCGGGGAATGCTGCCTGTCGTTCGGTGTCTGAGGTGTAGGGCCGGTGGTAGGCCCATTCGTCGAGCAGGGTGCGGTGGAAGCGTTCGACCTTGCCGTTGGTCTGGGGCCGCCAGGGCCTGGTCCAGTGGGGGCTGATGCCCAGGTCGTGGCAGGTGTCGCGCCAGGTGTTCTTGGTGTAGGCCCAGGCGTTGTCGGTCAGGACCCGTTCGACGGTGATGCCGTGTGCGGCGAACCAGGCGGTTGCCCGTCGCAGGAAGCCGGCGCAGGTGGCGGCCCTCTCGTCGGGGAGGTCCTCGGTGTAGGCAAGGCGGGTGTGGTCGTCCAGGGCGGTGTGCAGGTAGGCGTAGCCGGCGCCGCCTGTGCGCTTCTTGTGGGGGCTGCCGGCTGCCCGGCCGAGGACCTTGTGGCCGCCGCCGGCGGGGATGCGGCCCAGTTTTTTGACGTCGATGTGGATGAGTTCGCCGGGCCGGGAGCGTTCGTAGCGGCGCACGGGCTCGCCGGTGGCCCGGTCGCAGGCTGCCAGAGCGGGCTGACTGTGCCGGACGAGGATGCGGTGGGCGGTGGAAGCAGCGACGCCGGTCCGGGCTGCCAGCCGCACCGGCCCGATCCGGTGCTCGCGCCGCAGCCGCAGGACTTGCTGTTCGACCGCGGCGGGAGTCCGCAGGGGGCTGTGGTGCGGGCGGCTGGAGCGGTCGTGCATGCCGGCCTGGCCCAGCTGCCGGTAGCGGCTCGCCCAGCGGGCGGCGGTGGTGTGGCTGACCTGGAAGCGTTCCGCGGCCCGCCGCAGCGGCCAGCCCTCGTCCACGACACACCGGGCCAGACGCAGCCTGCCGGTCGGGGTCAGAGGGGCATTACGGTGGGACACGAGGGCCTCCTGGGCGTCGGTGCAGACTTCGCAATCCACACCGAACCCGGAAGGCCCTCACCCGTTCAAGCACCCAGCGCGTGTGTCACCAACGTCCCGAGACAGCACACCTAGG
>NZ_JBVHWM010000154.1:0-1048 GCF_055564375.1 Streptomyces sp. NPDC029138 | reverse complement strand
ACCAGTCGGTGACCTCGGTTGCGCGGAACTCGGTTGCGGTGCCGGTCAGGGCCTTGTCGAGGCCGTCGAACCCGTTCGCGTCGACGGCCGTGTCGCCGTTGACGACCATGTCCTGAAAGGTGGTGCGGGTCGCCTTGATCTTCTGCGACATGTTGAGCGACACGGCGCCGGACGCGGCCGGGCCGAGGTTGGCGACGACGCGGTCGACGCGGAACGATCCACCCATGACGGCGAGGTCGACCGTGTAGCGCTCGGTGGTGACCTCGGCGGCGGTGTACTCGGAGTTGATCGCACGGGTCGAGGCGGTCGGCTGGGTGATCAGGCGGCGGTACCCGTACGTGAGGGTGTCGCCGCCGTCGGCGGGGTTGACGACGTCGGCGAACGTGAGCGAGTCGAGGATCGCGGATTCCTTGCGGAACTCGTCGATCACGGCGACGTCGAGGTCGTCCTGAGTGTTGTTCTTCGCCTCGGCGAGAGTGACGGGCATGGGGTGCTCCTAGGTGTTCAGGCGCCCAGACGGGCGGCGATGGCGTCGTGCAGCGATCCCGGACGGCGCTCGGGCGGGTTGGTGCTGCCGAAGTCGGCGCCACCCCGGGCGGGGCCGACGGGGGCGGCGAGGTGGGGCTGTGCCTGTACGGCGGCCTTGATCGCCTCCGTGACGGCGTTCGAGTCGGCGAGGTCGACCGCGGCGAGCGCGGTCATGGCGGACTGGCTGTCGAGCAGGGCCGCAGCGTTGGCGCCGGCGGTCGGCGCGATGCGCAGTACGGCGGCCTGTACGGCGGCGGTCTTGGCCTGCTCCTGGGCGCTTGCGAGCTGCTGCTGTGCCCACTTCGGGAGCTTGGACAGGTCGCCCTCGGCGGCCTGCTCGGGCGCGGCCGGGGCGGTCGGCGCGGGCGCCTGCGGGGTCTGCTTCTCCGCGTTGCGGATACGTTCCTGCGCCCACTCGGGGAGCGCGGACAGGTCGCCCTCGGCGGGCTGCTGGGCGGGCGCCGGGGGCGTGTTGGGCGGGGTCTGGCCACCCGTGCCGCCGGTGCCCTGCTCGCCGCCC
>NZ_JBVHWM010000153.1:0-1108 GCF_055564375.1 Streptomyces sp. NPDC029138 | reverse complement strand
GTCCAGGACAGGTCGGTGTCGCCGGGCGTGTACGCCCCGGCGCGGGCCGACAGCTCCCGCACCGGCTGCTCGGCCGCGTAGGTGTCGGTGACCCGGCGCTGGGCGAGCGCGCCCAGCGGGTCCTTCGCCGGGTCGAGCGGGGCGTTCACCGGCCACCACACGACGACGGGTGCGTCCGGCAGCAGCAGCGGCAGGACCACCGAGTCGGCGTGGTCGGCGGCCTCGCCGTACAGACGCAGGACGACCGTCTCGCCGGTGCCCGCGTCCGCGCCCACCCGCACCTCGGCGTCCAGCCGCGAGGACGTACGGTCGCGCGGGGAGCGGGAGACCCGCTTGATGACCACCAGCGTGCGCGACGGGTGCTCGCGCGAGGCGTCGTTGGCGGCCTTCAGGGCGTCGTAGGCGTTCTCCTCGTCGGTGACGATGACGAGGGTCAGCACCATGCCGACGGCGGGTGTGCCGATGGCGCGGCGGCCCTGCACGAGCGCCTTGTTGATCGCTCCGGCGGTGGTGTCGGTCAGGTCTGTCTTCATGGCCGGCGCCAGCTCCGTCCGTCTCGTGCGAGCATCTCGTCCGCCTCCACGGGACCCCAGGTGCCCGACTTGTACTGCGCGGGCCTGCCGTGCGTGTCCCAGTACTCCTCGATCGGGTCGAGGATCTTCCAGGACAGCTCGACCTCCTCCGTGCGCGGGAAGAGGTTGGCGTCGCCGAGCAGCACGTCCAGGATCAGGCGCTCGTACGCCTCCGGGCTGGACTCCGTGAACGACTCGCCGTAGGCGAAGTCCATGGAGACGTCCCGGATCTCCATCGAGGTGCCCGGCACCTTGGAGCCGAAGCGGACGGTGACGCCCTCGTCCGGCTGGACGCGGATGACGATCGCGTTCTGGCCCAGCTCCTCGGTCGCCGTCGTGTCGAACGGCGAGTGCGGGGCCCGCTGGAAGACGACCGCGATCTCCGTCACCCGGCGGCCGAGGCGCTTGCCGGCGCGCAGATAGAAGGGGACACCCGCCCAGCGGCGGTTGTCGATCTCCAGCTTGACCGCGGCGTAGGTGTCGGTCTTCGACTTGGCGTCGATGCCGTCCTCTTCGAGGTAGCCGATGACCTTCTC
>NZ_JBVHWM010000152.1:0-1122 GCF_055564375.1 Streptomyces sp. NPDC029138 | reverse complement strand
CCGTCGGAGTGGTTCGACCGCTACTCGGCCAGGCCGGAGGACAGCCGCTTCGCGTCCCGGTGGGCCGCCCGAGTCGAACACGCCGACCAGTGCGGGACCGACGGCATGACGCTGCTGGAGGCCGTCTGGTCGGCCGCGTCACCGCCCTCGTTGCGAAGCCTGCCCGCAGTGGAGTTCCTGCGGCAGACCTGGGTGCAGCAGTTCCACCACGTCGAGGGCACCGTGCGCTGGCGCGGGACGAAGGACCTTCCACCCGGTCTGATCCGCTTACGGACCCCCTATGAACCCGAGGCCCGCACTGGTTCGAAACGGGAACTGGGCTGGTCCGGTTACAAAGTCCACCTCAGCGAGACCTGCGAGCCCGACGCCCCGCATCTGATCACCCACATTCGCACCACGCCAGCGCCCGTCAACGACGTCCTCGTCCTGGAGGACATCCACACCGCCCTGGCCGAACGGGGCCTGATGCCAGACGAGCACCTGGTGGACGCCGGATACATCGACGCCGAACAGATCCACCAGGCCCGCCGCGATCACGGCATCGAGCTGGTCGGCCCGGTCCAATCCAACACCGTGAAGGGACAGGCGACCGGCGACATCTTCGACAACACCCGCTTCACCATCGACTGGGACCAGCGTCAGGCCGTCTGCCCCGGCGGACAGACCAGTGTTGTCTGGCGGGAAGCCCAGAGCCAGTTCGACGCCCCGGTCACCCGGGTCCGGTTCGCCGCCCGGCACTGCGACCCCTGTGAGTTGCGGACCTCGTGCACCAGCTCCAGGACCGGCCGCAACCTGACTCTGAGACCGAAGACCGAGCACGACATCCTTCAGCAAGCCCGTATCGAGCAGGACACTGACCAGTGGCGCCGCCGCTACGGACACCGAGCCGGCGTCGAGGGCACCATCGCACAGGGCGTCCAGGCGTTCGGCCTGCGCAGATCCCGCTACCGCGGCCTCGCCAAAACCCGGTTGCAGCACCACTTCACCGGCGCCGCCGTCAACCTCGCCCGCATCGATGCCTGGCTCGCCGGCAGACCACTCGCCAAGACCCGCGTTTCACCCTTCGCAGCACTCCGCCCCGCTGAATGAGATCCAGCGGGGCGGAATAAACCAACAGCGTCC
>NZ_JBVHWM010000151.1:0-1217 GCF_055564375.1 Streptomyces sp. NPDC029138 | reverse complement strand
CGGCATGCCGACCGACCCGGCCGTCGTGCAGGCCCTCGCCGATGCCGTGTGCGCCCAGGTCGAATACCAGCTCGCCAACGGCGACGACGGCACCGGGGCGTCCGGGAAGTGGGGCAGCGTCTCAATCGGCCCCGTGTCCCTCGGCGACCGCCGCGACGCCCCACAGGCGCCCGGCGGCCTCGACCTCGCCCCCCGCGCGCACCGCGCCCTGATGTTGGCCGGCCTGCTCCCGGGGGTGATCTGGTGAGAGTCCCCGGGTGGCTACTGCGCCACCGCGTCACCGTCGAGCCGTACGACGGCGACAGCGCGTACGGCCCGACCTACCGCGCCGCGTTCGAGGTGCGGGCCCTGGTCGCCGAGACAACCAAGCTCACGCGCAACCGCGAGGGCGTCGAGGTCACCAGCACGGCGCAGGTCATCACCGAGCCCGGCCTCGACTGCCCGGCCGAGTCCCGCCTCACCCTCCCGTCCGGCCGCGTCACGAAGGCGATCAGCGTCGCCGACCACACCGCGCCCGGACTACCGACCCCGGACTGTGCGGAGGTGATGTGCGAGTGACGCAACGAACCCGACTCCGCTGGAACGGGGCCGCCGCACTCCGCGGCACCAAGTCGGGCGCCGCCCGCGGCCTACGCCTCGCCGCCGAGCACGTGCTCACCGAGTCCCGCCGGATCGTCCCCATTGAAGAGGCCACCCTCGAACGGTCCGGCGTCGCAACGGTCGACGAGTCGTCCCTGACGGCCGCCGTGTCCTACGACACGCCATACGCCATCAGACAGCACGAGGAACTGACCTACCGGCACGACCCCGGGCGTTCGGCGAAGTACCTCGAACGGCCCCTGACGGAAGAGGCCGGCACCGTCGCCGAGATCATCGCGGCGCAGGTGCGGAGGTCGCTCCGTGGCTGACCTCGACCCGACCGACGGCATAGCCCAGTACCTCGACGGCCTCGGCCTGGTCGAGTACGACCCGGCCGGGAAGACCGGCGACCTGTTCGTCGAGCGACTGCCGTCGACACCCGACGCCGCGGTCGTCCTGTCGCTGTACGACGCCGGCGCCCCCGACGCCCGCAACGCGTACGACACCGTGCGCCTACAGGTGCGCGTGCGCGGGGGCCCGGACCCGCGCGTATCGCGCGGGCGCGCGTGGGCGATCTACCGCGCCTTGCACGGCCTCGCCGCCGTCGAGTTGCCCGACGGTACATGGCTCATCCTCGC
>NZ_JBVHWM010000150.1:0-1237 GCF_055564375.1 Streptomyces sp. NPDC029138 | reverse complement strand
CGCCCGGCGGGGCGCGCTATTCAGTTGTCGTTGTGCTGCTCACCTGCCGGTGAGTCGTGCGATCTCGTCGGGGTCCGACACAACGCGCGGCGTCGCGCGCCACACGCGGGCGAACCGGGACTCGGAAGACAGGCCGCCGAGGCAGACCAGGAACTCGCGCACGGTGAGCCGTGCGACCTCGGCGGCGGTGAGCTTGTACTCGCGGCGTAGGTCGGCCTCGACCGCGCCCCAGTGGCGGACTACCGCCGACCAGAGTTCGGCCGCTTCCCCTTGCCCTTCGGGCGGTGGTTCTTCGGCCTCGGCCTGGTCGTCGCCGCCCGCGCTTTTCCCTTGGCGGCCTCGCGCTTGTCGTACTCGGCGGCGGCCTGCTCCATGCTCAGCGAACCGGGCGAGGCGACGTTCGCCGTCGACCACATCAGGACGACGCCGAGCTGTCGGTCGTCCATCCCGTTCTCGGCCCAGTGGTTGACGGCCTCGGGGCCGAACAGGGCGGCCAACAGGCGGTTGATGTCCTCCGGGTTCGTGCTGCGCATGACGCGGTGGAGCTGGAGCATGTAGAGCGCGGGCAGGCTCGGCGGGAGGTTGTAGGTCCGGCCGAACAGGCGCAGCGGGACACCGCGGGGGCGCGGCTGCGCCTGCTCGGCAAAGAAGGCGTCGAAGTCGGCGACGTCGTCGCCCTGCTCGACGTCGAGGTCGAGGGCCTGGTCGTGGTTCTCGATCACGGTCACGCGCCCCCGTCCGGCACGACGGCCTCAGTCGTCGGGGCGCCGCAACGGGTGAACGTCGCGCCCCAGCTCACCTTGGCGTTGTGCTCGCCGCCGTTCTCGCCCGGGGTCATCGTGCATTCCCACACGGTCCACTCGGTCTGTGTCCGGTGCCGGTAGCGCATCCGGCCGCGCGACTCGCTGCCGAACTTGTACGCCCAGACGTTGTCGACGTAGTCCTGTCCGGGGTCGCGGACGGTGCCGGTCACGGCGTACAGGCCGGAGACCTCCAACGTCGCGCCCCTCTGCATCACGTCTTGCTCGTGATACCCCTCGCTGTCGTTGGTCGTGGTGTCGGCCGTCTCCTCGTTCTCCGACGGGTTGTAGGTCCAACTGTTGATGTTGGGCAGGCGGTGCCATACGGGCGTTGTCGGGGTCGTGTCCTCGACCTCGAAATACCACCCGCGGGCGTCAATGGGGCGTCCCACGGTGGGGCCTCCTATGCGGTGCGGTGGGTGCTGGGGGACGACACG
>NZ_JBVHWM010000149.1:0-1258 GCF_055564375.1 Streptomyces sp. NPDC029138 | reverse complement strand
CACCGCGCCGGGCGTTTCTTCATGTCTGGAGACCCCCGCATGTCCGTCAAGATCATCAGCCGTGCCACGTGGGGCGCCAAGCCGTGGGACAACGACCCCGACAGCGACGGCCCCGCATACGTCCCGCTCACCAGCCGCCGAGAGTTCTTCGTCCACTACGACGGAGCGCACCACATCAACGCGACCGGCTACGCCATCCCGCGCGCGATCGAGGCGCAGCACCTCGCCCAGGGGTGGGCGGGTATCGGCTATCACTTCGTCGTCGACCAGGCCGGGAACATCTACGAGGGCCGCGGGTGGACGCGCCAGGGCGCGCACTGCCCCGGATTCAACATCTCCGGCATCGGCGTACAGATCGCCGTCGGCGGCGACCAGCAGCCCAGCGAGGCCGCCCTCGCCGCGTGCCGCGCCCTGTACGACGAGGCGTGCCGCCGCACCGGCCGCACCCTCGCCAAGCGAGGCCACCGCGACGGCATCGCCACCCAGTGCCCCGGCGACATCCTGTACGCGTGGGTCCAGGCCGGCATGCCCGCCAAGGGGTACACCCCGCCCGCGGGTGGCACCGCGCCGTCCGGCGGCACGCCCGCCCGCTACCGCGTCACCATCAACGGCCTGTCGTACGGCTACGGCTCGCACGGCTCGCACGTGACCCGCGTGGGCGAGGCCCTGGTCGCCGCCGGTTTCGGCGACGCGTACGCCGTCGGCCCCGGCCCGGAGTGGACCGACGCCGACACCGAGGCGTACGCGGCCTATCAGCGGTCGCTCGGCTACACCGGGGCCGACGCCGACGGCGTGCCCGGGGAAACGTCCCTGCGGCGCCTGCTCGGCACCCTGCCCGGCAAGACGACCAGCACCACGAAGGCGCCGGCCTACCCCGGCCGCGACGCGTTCGGCCCCGGCAAGCGCAACAACCACGTGACCCGCCTCGGCGAGGCCCTGGTCGCCAAGGGATACGGCCGGTACTACAAGGTCGGGCCCGGCCCGTCCTGGTCGGACGCCGACCGCAACGCGACCCGTGCGTTCCAGCGCGCCCAGGGGTGGACCGGCGCCGACGCCGACGGCTACCCGGGCCCCGAGACGTGGCGCCGCCTGTTCGCATGACCCCCTCGCCCGCCCGGCACCGCGCCGGGGGGGGCCGGCCGTAGAGAGGACACACACCACACAAACCCGCAGACCACACACGCACCCCCCCCCTCACCCCCGACGCTCTCCCCCACCGTCGCCGCGCGGCTCACAGCCTCCCCCGCCATCGCGCAGA
>NZ_JBVHWM010000148.1:0-1271 GCF_055564375.1 Streptomyces sp. NPDC029138 | reverse complement strand
GCCGACGTGCCGGAGCTGGTCGACCTGTGGGGCGAGGAGTTCGACACCGCCTACCGCAAGGCCGAGGCGGCGGGCCTGGCGAAGAAGACCATCGCCGCGCGGGACCTGTACGGCCGGATGATGCGTACCCTCGCGCAGACCGGCAACGGCTGGATGACCTTCAAGGACGCCGCCAACCGGACCGCCAACCAGACCGCCGAGCCCGGCAACGTCATCCACTCCTCCAACCTCTGCACCGAGATCCTGGAGGTCACCAACGACGGCGAGACCGCCGTCTGCAACCTCGGCTCGATCAACCTCGGCGCCTTCGTGGACACGACGACCGGGGACATCGACTGGGAGCGGCTGGACCGGACCGTCCACACGGCCGTCGCCTTCCTGGACCGGGTCGTCGACATCAACTTCTACCCGACCGAGCAGTCCGGCCGCTCCAACGCCAAGTGGCGCCCGGTCGGCCTCGGTGCCATGGGTCTCCAGGACGTCTTCTTCAAGCTGCGCCTGCCCTTCGACTCCGCCGAGGCCAAGGCCCTGTCCACGCGGATCGCCGAGCGGATCATGCTCGCCGCCTACGAGGCCTCCGCCGACCTCGCCGAGCGCAACGGCCCGCTGCCCGCCTGGGAGCAGACCCGCGCCGCCCGGGGCGTCCTCCACCCCGACCACTACGAGGTGGAGTTCACCTGGCCCGAGCGCTGGGCGGCACTGCGGGAACGTATCGCTGCGGTGGGCATGCGCAACGCCCTGCTGCTGGCGATCGCCCCGACCTCGACCATCGCGTCGATCGCGGGGGTGTACGAGTGCATCGAGCCGCAGGTCTCCAACCTGTTCAAACGCGAGACGCTCTCCGGTGAGTTCCTCCAGGTCAACTCCTACCTCGTGCAGGACCTGAAGAACCTCGGCGTCTGGGACGCCCGCACCCGCGAAGCCCTGCGCGACTCCAACGGCTCCGTCCAGGACTTCCGCTGGATCCCCGAAGACATCCGCACCCTCTACCGCACGGCCTGGGAGATCCCCCAGCGCGGCCTGATCGACATGGCCGCCGCCCGCACCCCGTACCTCGACCAGGGCCAGTCCCTCAACCTCTTCATGGAAACGCCCACCATCGGCAAGCTCTCCTCCATGTACGCCTACGCCTGGAAGCAGGGCCTGAAAACGACGTACTACCTGCGCTCCCGCCCGGCCACGAGGATCGCCCGCGCCGCCCAAGCCACCGTCCCCGTACAGCAGGCCACCGACCCCGACGCGATCGCCTGCTCCCTGGAAAACCCCGAGTC
>NZ_JBVHWM010000147.1:0-1342 GCF_055564375.1 Streptomyces sp. NPDC029138 | reverse complement strand
CTAGGCCGTGTTTTGAAAGTCGGCTCCGTTCCTCGTCCCGTGCCGTGATGATCTCGATGTGGGGCGAGGGGATCTTTCTGACGAACAGTGGGCGGTGCTCGAGCCGTTGCTGCCGGTTGCGGTGTTGGGCCGGCCGTCGCTGGGTCGGCGGAAGCTGATAGACGGGATCCGATGGCGGGTGCGGACTGGTGCTCCGTGGAGGGATCTGCCGTCGGAATACGGGCCGTGGCAGACGGTCTACGGACT
This sequence comes from Streptomyces sp. NPDC029138, assembly GCF_055564375.1. Lineage (NCBI taxonomy): Bacteria > Bacillati > Actinomycetota > Actinomycetes > Kitasatosporales > Streptomycetaceae > Streptomyces > Streptomyces sp. NPDC029138. The sequence goes on along the minus strand of NZ_JBVHWM010000147.1, from coordinate 1,096 downwards.
CTTCCGCCGCTGGCAACGCGACGGCACCTGGCCTGTGCTGCTGACCGGACTGCAGGCTCGGGCGGATGCGGCAGGGCTGATCACGTGGGAGGTCAACGTCGACTCCACGATCTGCCGGGCCCATCAGCACGCCGCAGGCGCCCGCCGCGACGGCCAGGCCCAGAAGGAACCGCCGGGCGGAGCCCGCATGGAGCCCGACGACCACGCTCTGGGCCGATCCCGGGGAGGCTTCACCACCAAGATCCATCTGGCGTGCGAGCAAGGCCAACGGCCGCTGTCGTTGCTGGTCACCGCAGGTCAGCGTGGTGACAGTCCTCAGTTCGCCGCCGTCCTGGAAGGCATCCGAGTGCCCCGCACCGGACCCGGCCGTCCCCGTGTCCGCCCACTGCGAGTGCGGGGCGACAAGGCGTACTCCTCCCGCGCCAACCGGGCCTACCTGCGAAAGCGGGGAATCCGGTGCACGATCCCGGAGCGCGCTGACCAGGCCGCCAACCGCAAACGGCGCGGGAAGGCCGGCGGGCGGCCTCAAGCGTTCGACCGCGAGGACTACAAGGCCCGGCATGCGGTCGAATGCGGGATCAACCGGCTCAAGCGCAACCGGGCGGTCGCCACCAGGTTCGACAAACTCGCCGTCCGTTTCGAAGCCACCGTCCTGATCGCCGCGATCGGCGAATGGTTATGACCGGCCTGAGCCGTCGGTTCAACGTGCCATGCTGACCGCGACCAGGGCGAACAGGGCGAGGGAGAGGCAACGATGGGGGCTCAGTACTACGGCGCCGACAGCGAGAACGGCGACCGCATCGACGACCCCTCTGAGGACGCGCTGTTCATGATGATCAGCGACCTCAACAACTCCGACAACACCTTCGTGGTCGTCCAGCCCGACGAGGACGATCCGGTGTGGTTCGCCTCAGTGGCCGTCCTGGACGAAGGCGGCTACGAGATAGTCCGCCGTGACACCTCCCGCAACGAGCACGAGGTCACCACCACGACCAGCATCAACGACGTCGCCCGCGACCTCACCAACTGGATGGCCGCCCGCGACTTCCCCGAACGGCCAACCAGGCAGGTCACCGACTTCTAAAACACGGCCTAG
>NZ_JBVHWM010000146.1:0-1532 GCF_055564375.1 Streptomyces sp. NPDC029138 | reverse complement strand
CCCCCCCCCCCCCCCCCCCCCCCCCCCCCCCCCCCCCCCCCCCCCCCCACCCCCCACCCCCCCCCCCCCCCCCCTCCCCGCCCGCTGTCGTGTGTGGCAAGGACGGCCTGACTTGTTCGGTCGGCCGGCTTTCACGTTGCCACTGGCCACAGGCCGGTGTGATGATCCCGGCCATGGCTGAACACGGGGGGCCTGTACGCAGGTCACAGCTGTACGACTACGCGGACATGGCGGTACACAGCCCATCACGGACCACGGACGTCCCCGAGCGCGGACGCGACGAGTTCGCGGTCCTGCTCGGCGAGTTCCGCCGTGCCGCGGTGCTCGTACCGGGCGGAGGGCGCGGCGGGGAAGACAGCCCGGGACCGGGTCAACGAGGACCCGCACCAGCCTTCCCGTACCGGAGAAGCGGTGGAGAGCAAGGGCACCGACCCGATCGATCTCGCCACCGGCAAGATGTACCTGCCGCAGACGGACGTCACCCTCCCCGGCACACTCCCCCTGCTCCTGACCCGGCGGGTGGAGTCGGGCTACCACCTGGGCCGCTGGTTCGGCCCGTCCTGGTCCTCCACCCTGGACCAGCGCCTGGAGATCGACGCGGAGGGAGTCGTCTACGTCACGGAGGACGGCCTCCTCCTGTCCTACCCTCATCCCGCTCCCGGCCTGCCCACCCTGCCCAGCCACGGCCCCCGCCTCCGCCTGGACCGGGTGGACGGCGGCTACACCATCACCGACCCCAGAAAACACCACACCTGGCACTTCGCCGACCAAGGTCCCGACCTCGCCGTCCTGGAACAGATCGACGACCGCAACGGCAACTGGATCACGTTCGAGTACGACTCCGAGGGCACCCCTCTGGGCGTCCACACGAGCGCCGGCCAGGGCGTCCGCATCACGACGGAAGCGGGCCGCGTCACGGCGTACCACCTGACCGCGACCGGCGAGGAACTGAGGCGCTTCGGCTACACAGACGGCAACCTCACGGAGGTCGTCAACTCGTCCGGCCTGCCGCTCCGCTTCACGTACGACGAGGCCGGCCGCGTCAGCTCCTGGACGGACACGAACGACCGCAGCTACACGTACGAGTACGACGACCAGGAAAGGTGCATCGCGGAGGGCGGCTCGGCGGGCCACATGGCCCTGCGCCTGACGTACGGGGCCCCGGACCCGACGACGGGCCTGCGGACGACGACGGCAACGACGGCCGAGGGCCACACGCGTCGCTACCTGGTGAATGAAGCCTGGCAGGTGGTGGCGGAGACCGACCCCCTGGGCGCGACGACCCACCACCGCCGGGACCGCTACAACCGCCTGCTGTCCACGACGGACCCACTGGGCCTCACGACCACGTTCGAGTACGACGCCGTCGGCAACCTCACCCGGGTGGTGCGCCCGGACGGCCGCGAGACGCGGGCGGAGTACAACGACCTCGGCCTGCCGGTGAAGGTCGTGAACCCGGACGGCACGGTGATCCGCCAGACGTATGACGACCGGGGCAACCGCACGTCGGTGACCGACCCGGCGGGCGGGAC
>NZ_JBVHWM010000145.1:0-1566 GCF_055564375.1 Streptomyces sp. NPDC029138 | reverse complement strand
GCCCGCTCGATCCGTTCGGCGAGCCCTTCCGCGCCCCAGTCCTCGGACGCGGCGTACACCCCGGTCGGTACGACGACGGCCCGCAGGTAGGCGAACAGCGGGCGCAGCGCGTGCTCCAGCACCAGCGAGTGCCGCCCGGTCCCCCCGGTGGCGCCGATCAGCACCGGCTTGCCCGCCAGCGCGTCCTTGTCCAGCACGTCGAAGAACGACTTGAACAGCCCGCTGTAGGAGGCACTGAACACCGGCGTGACCACGATCAGCCCGTCCGCCCCGGCCACCGCGTCCTGCGCGGCGGCGAGCGCCTTCCCGGCGAACCCGTTGGTGAAGTTGTGCGCGATCTCCACGGCGAGGTCACGCAGCTCGACCACCTCGATGTCCACCGCCGTCGTACGGTTCACCGCGGCGGCGAGCCGGTCGGCGAGCAGCCGGGTGGAGGACGGGACACTCAGCCCCGCCGACACGACAACGACCTTCATACGCCCGCTCATACGGTGCTCTCCTCCTTCTCCTGCGCGTCCTTCTCGGTGGCGTCCTGCGCGTTCTTCGCGGCGAGCAGCGACCGGTGGGTCGGCGCCTCGGGCACGTCGGCCGGGCGCCCCTTGGCGAACTCCTCGCGCAGCACGGGCACGACCTCCTCGCCGAGCATGTCCAGCTGCTCCAGCACGGTCTTCAGCGGCAGCCCCGCGTGGTCCATCAGGAACAGCTGACGCTGGTAGTCACCGGCGTACTCCCGGAACGACAGCGTCTTCTCGATCACCTGCTGCGGCGAGCCCACGGTCAGCGGGGTCTGCTCGCTGAAGTCCTCCAGCGACGGCCCGTGACCGTAGACGGGGGCGTTGTCGAAGTACGGCCGGAACTCACGCACCGCGTCCTGCGAGTTGCGGCGCATGAACACCTGCCCGCCCAGCCCCACGATCGCCTGCTCGGGCGTGCCGTGCCCGTAGTGGGCGTAGCGGGCCCGGTAGAACTCCACCATCCGCTTGGTGTGGTCGGCGGGCCAGAAGATGTTGTTGTGGAAGAAGCCGTCCCCGTAGTACGCGGCCTGCTCGGCGATCTCCGGCGAGCGGATCGAGCCGTGCCACACGAACGGCGCCACCCCGTCCAGCGGGCGCGGGGTGGAGGTGAAGCCCTGCAACGGGGTGCGGAACTTGCCCTCCCAGTCCACGACGTCCTCCCGCCACAGCCGGCGCAGCAGCGCGTAGTTCTCGATGGCCAGGTCGATCCCGTCCCGGATGTCCTTGCCGAACCACGGATACACCGGCCCGGTGTTGCCGCGGCCCATCATCAGGTCCACCCGCCCGTCGGCCAGGTGCTGGAGCATCGCGTAGTCCTCCGCGATCTTCACCGGGTCGTTGGTCGTGATCAGCGTCGTCGACGTCGACAGCACCAGCCGCTCCGTGCGCGCGGCGATGTGGCCGAGCATCGTGGTCGGCGAGGACGGCACGAACGGCGGGTTGTGGTGCTCACCGGTCGCGAAGACGTCCAGGCCGACCTCCTCGGCCTTCAGCGCGATGGCGACCATGGCCTTGATCCGCTCGCGCTCGGTCGGGGTCCGCCCCGTGGTGG
>NZ_JBVHWM010000144.1:0-1638 GCF_055564375.1 Streptomyces sp. NPDC029138 | reverse complement strand
CCCGCCGACGACGTCCTGTTCGTCGTCGACGGCACGGCCGAACAGGGCGCCCTGTTCACCCCCGAGGCCGCCGCGCCCGCCCCGACCGTCCGCGAGCAGCAGCGCGCCGCCCTCGACCGCATCCGCGCCAAGGCCGACGCCGACCGCGCCGCCGACCGCGCCGCGACCGACGACCAGATCGCCGCCGAGTGCGCCGCCCACGGCGTACCGGCCCCGCGCACCGTCGCCGCCCGGATCGCCGCCCGCACCGAGCAGGCGCCCGCCCGCCGCGTGATCGAGGGCGTCGTCGTCAGCCACGGCGGCACCGCCGAGGGCAGCAAGCCGAGCGACGCCACCAACCCCGACGTGATCGCCGCCCGCGAGGCACTGGCCGGCCTCGCCGTCGCCACGCTCACCGATCACCACGACGTCACCGAGCCCACCGAGGACGAGCGCGACACCCGCGGGTACTTCGTCGACCCGCGCACACACGGCCGCGTCGCCGTCTACTGGCTCGAAGCGGGCCGGATCGTCCGCCGCGACGACCCCGCGCACGGGCCCGCCCTTGACTGCCTCGCCGACCGCTTGAAGCGCCGCGGATGGGCCGTCGAGAAGATGCTCAGGTCGAGTCAGTGCGTGTTCGCGCACCGGCCGTCGACCGACTGACCACCGCCCACCGGCCCGCCCTCGACCGGGGGCGGGCCCCGTACCCAACCAGCAGGAGAGCCCGGGATGAGCAACGAGCAGCCCCGCGACGACGACCAGGCCGACGAGCCCACGGTCGCCGAGTACCAGCGCGTCGACCCGTCGACACTGCCCTCGCACCCCCTCGGCCAACAGGCCGCCGTCGAGGGCATGGCCGCCGCCAAGGGGTGGACCGCCCGCGAGTTGACCCGACACGTTCGGGGCGTCGAGGGTGGGCCGTCCGCCGTCGACCGAATCGTCGGCGAGCTGAACCGGCGGGGCGTACCGGCCGACTCCGTCATGGGCCGGTTTACCGCCCAGATGTACGCCCTGTTCGAGGAGTTCGAGCAGGAGCGCCGCGCCGAGATCATCGCGGCCGGGGGCGACCCCGACGAGAACGACGCCGAAGCGCTCAGCCGCGACAACCTGATCAGCATTGCCCGCGCCCACCGCACCGCGATGCGCGCCGACGTCGACGAGCAGGCATACGACGACCTGATCGAGGAGATCGCCGAGACGTTCACCCTGTCCGACGTACGGATCATGCGGGGCGCGTGGACCGCGATTACCGAGGCCATGCCGCGGATCGCCTACGTCGCTCGGCAGAACGGCAAGAGCCCGGACGAGATCGCCCAGGCGACCGGCTACACGTCGAGCCGGATCTCGCAGTTCATCAGGCAGGAGAAGCAGCGCGCCGCCGCCGTCCCGCTCACCCGGTACACGTGGCGTATCGACACGCTCGACGCCGACGACGGCCGGTACGCGTGGACCTCGCGCGAGACCGGCGAGGACGAAGCGACGCCGGCCGACCTCGCCCAGCTCGCCGAGCGCCTGCTCGCCGAGACCGGCGCCCGCGACCAGCGCGCCCGCATCTTCCTGTGGGAGGGCGACGAAGGCACCGACGCCGACGCCGTCCACACGGCCGAGCGCGACGCCCAGTAGACCCGCACATGCAGCGGCCCCGCCCCAGTTCCT
>NZ_JBVHWM010000143.1:0-1716 GCF_055564375.1 Streptomyces sp. NPDC029138 | reverse complement strand
TCGCGTACTCCGCCCACATGTAGTCGCGTTCCTCGTCGGTGACCATTTCGAGGGTCAGCTCGTCGTGGTTGCGCAGGAAGACGCCCCACTGGCAGCCGGACGGGATCGCGGGGGTCTTGGCGAGGATCTCGGAGACCGGGTAGCGGGATTCCCGCCGTACGGCCATGAAGATGCGCGGCATGACGGGGAAGTGGAAGGCCATGTGGCACTCGTCGCCGCCGCCCCGGAAGTCGCCGAAGTAGTCGACGACGTCCTCAGGCCACTGGTTGGCCTCGGCGAGGAGCACCTTGTCGGGGTACTGGGCGTCGATCTCCTTGCGCACCCGCTTCAGGAACTCGTGGGTCGCCGGCAGGTTCTCGCAGTTGGTGCCCTCCTGCTGGTACAGGTACGGCACCGCGTCCAGCCGGAACCCGTCGATGCCGAGATCCAGCCAGAACTTCAGCGCGGAGATCATCTCCTCCTGCACGGCCGGGTTCTCGTAGTTCAGATCCGGCTGGTGCGAGAAGAAGCGATGCCAGTAGTACTGCTTGCGTACCGGGTCGTACGTCCAGTTGGAGACCTCGGTGTCGACGAAGATGATCCGGGCGTCCTGGTACTGCTTGTCGTCGTCGGCCCAGACGTAGTAGTCCCCGTACGGACCGTCGGGATCCCGCCTCGACTCCTGGAACCACGGGTGCTGGTCACTGGTGTGGTTCATGACGAAGTCGATGATGACGCGCATGCCGCGCTGGTGTGCGGCGTCCACGAACTCCACGAAGTCGGCGAGGTCACCGAACTCCGGGAGGACGGCGGTGTAGTCGGACACGTCGTAACCGCCGTCCCGCAGGGGGGACTTGAAGAACGGCGGCAGCCACAGACAGTCCACGCCGAGCCACTGGAGATAGTCGAGCTTGGCGGTCAGGCCCTTCAGGTCGCCGATGCCGTCGCCGTTGCTGTCCTGGAAGGAGCGGACCAGGACCTCGTAGAACACGGCGCGTTTGAACCACTCCGGGTCCCGGTCCTTGGCGGGAGTGTCCTCGAAGGTGTCCGGAACGGGCTCGTTGACGATCATATTGTGGGTGACCCTCCGATCTGCGGGGTGGACGGTCGCAGGACGGCGAAGACATGCGCGGGCCTATGACCCGGTTCGAGGCGCACATAGTTGGCCCTGCCCCAGTAGTAGGTCTCGCCGGTGAGCAGATCGCGCACCGGCACGGACTCGTGCCAGTCCAGGCCGAGTTGCGGCATGTCCAACGAGACCGTTGCCTCCTGGGTGTGGTGCGGGTCGAGGTTGACGACCACGAGAACCGTGTTCGATCCGCTCCGCTTCGAGTAGGCGATCACCGCGTCCTTGTCGGCGTGGTGGAAGTGCAGATCGCGCAGCTGTCGCAGGGCCGGGTGCCGCCGTCGGACGGTGTTGAGTTTCGTGATGAGCGGGGCGATGGTCCGTCCCTCGCGCTCGGCGGCTTCCCAGTCGCGGGGCTTGAGCTGGTACTTCTCCGAGTCCAGGTACTCCTCACCGCCCTCCCTGAGCGGCGTGTTCTCGCACAGCTCGTAGCCGGAGTAGATGCCCCAGGCGGGGGAGAGGGTGGCGGCCAGCACGGCACGGATCTCGAACGCGGGACGTCCGCCGTGCTGGAGGTAGGCGTGCAGGATGTCAGGGGTGTTGGCGAAGAAGTTCGGCCGCATCCAGGCCGCCGCCTCACCCGACAGCTCGGTCAGGTACTCGGTCAGCTC
>NZ_JBVHWM010000142.1:0-3266 GCF_055564375.1 Streptomyces sp. NPDC029138 | reverse complement strand
CCCCCCCCCCCCCCCCCCCCCCCCCCCCCCCCCCCCCCCCCCCCCCCCCCCCCCCCCCCCCCCCCCCCCCCCCCCCCCCCCCCCCCCCCCCCGCCTGTGTAGGTAGGGACGGGATGACTTCAGCGTGGCAGCGATCGGCACGCGTCTCCGCAACCGCGTGCCCGTGACGTACGACCACCGGCGTTCCGAACCGCCGGGCGAGCCGTTCACAGCCAGCCGCGTCGCGACGCCTGCCAGGCGAGTTGCATGCGGGTCACCGCGCCGACGCGCTCCATCATCCCCTGGATACGGCGCTGGACCGTCCGGCGGCTCAGCCCCATCTGCGAGGCGATCGCCTTGTCGGCGACTCCGGCCACGAGCAGCGACAACAGCTTGCGGTCGGTGGCCGAGAGCGAGTCGGCCGCACCGGCCCCGTCGGCCCCCGCGAGCATGCCGGCACCGTCGATGTCCAGGGGGACGGCGTCCTCCCAGTAGCAGTCGAAGAGGGCGATCAGGGCCGCGAGCAGATTGCTGTCCCTGACCAGCGCCGTGGTCGGCTCCTCCGGGCTGCCGTGCGGCCCACCGGCCACGAGGGGGAAGACGGCTACGGAACGGTCGGCGATGGCCAGACGCAACGGCAGGTGGGGCACGGCACGAGCCACCTCGCCGGCCCGTACACCCGCCACCACGTTCTCCAGAGCGCCTTCGTCGTCGAAGAACGCCTTCTCGTACAGCACTCGGTAGCGAACGCCCCGGGCCAGCGCCTCGAACTCCTCGGCATTGGTGCCCGACGGCATGGCCACGTACTGGGCCTTGCAGAACCACAGCATCTCGTGGCGCGCGCTCGACTGGATCTGCCGGAGCTGCTGACGCAGAGCCTCTGCCCCCGTGATCACCTCCAGCAACTGGCCGGCGTCATGTCTGCGCATCGTCTCCCGATAGGACTCGATGAGACGTGCGGCCTCGAACCGGGCCAGATCCAGCGCGTCGGCGCTGCGCTTCAACCGGGGCAGCAGCGCCGCCTCCGGCGGAGCGGGACGGAACACCCGGGGTGTCCCGTCCGTATGGGTGGCAAGGCCCTTGGAGACCAGTGAGTCCAGGATCCGCTCGGTCTCCGCGTCGGTCAGACGGGCCCGCTGGGCGATGTCCCCCGTGGTGGCCCGACCGGACGCCACGAGCATCTGGTAGAGGGATTCCTCCTCGGGCGAGACGCCAGCCGCCTCCAGCGCCACGGACGCCTCCCGGAATCTTGGAATCCAACGGTTGAGTAGCGTACTACGGTGAGCCGTGCGGCCCGGCGGCCTCGTGGTGGTCGCCGGGCGTCTGGGAGGGAACGGAGGCCGCACGGGCTCACCCGGCGGGCGTCAGGCCACCGGGACCATGGCCTCCTGGGTGGCCGGTACGGCCCGGGCGATCGCCGGGCGGTACGGCCTCGGGCCATCGCTGGTGCCGGCGTCGTGGTCGTGGTGATCACCTTGCGGTACACCGCCTCGTACCCGGCCGCCATGGTCGCCGGCTGGAAGTGGTCGACGACATGGTCGCGGCAGGCCAGGGGATGAGCGCGCCGACCGCCTCGATCGCCTCCGGCGGCTCGTCGGGACGATGCCGCATTCGGCGCCGCCTGGTTGGTCCTGCGGCCCTCGCACGCTCGCGGGCGGGCAGGGCGCACGCTCGTGGGCGGGCAGGACCCGGGACCGCACGACATCGTGGCCGCCCTCGTCGATCCCCTGCGCGGGATGCCCCTGCTGCTCAAGCGATTCCGCGGGGACACGGACGAGAACTACGGCAGCGACCAACGCTGTCCGAGGTCGTGGCCAGGCTCAAGGCGGCTGCGGCAGTTTGCCGCTGACGGCTCTGTCAGCGTTGTCGTCTGCGTGACGGCACGCACCACGAACGGCACCCGTGCGAGAAGCGGCGCTCGGGAGCCGTTCTGCTGCCGCAGCGTGCCGGCGGCCCCGGCCCGACTGTCAGTGCCGTAGGCCAGCATTCCCCCATGGCCGGCCTGGACGAACTGCCCCCGTACCGACGCGCACAGCTGTTGTGGCGCTGGGCCCATCAGGGGGTCGCGTTCGTCGAGGACCTGGTCCGCGATGCCGAGAAGCGGCACTGTCGCCTGCCGTCTCCTCCACCCGGGCCGCCCGGCAAGACTCTCTCGGTGCCCGGCGACGACGGCCGGTTCCACCTCGAGCGGGCGGGCCGGATGCTGTGCGGGGAGACGGAGATCGCCGGCGCCTGGAGTCACCGCCATCACTGCGTGTGGATCGAGCGGGACCGCGGACCACAGGAGTGGATGGGCGGCCGGGTGGACGATGCCGACACGGTGGTCCGGGGCTCCCTCGTTGTCGAGTGGCCGGTACGGGCGACCGGCCCGGGTGTGGATCCGGGCACCGTCGACCGGCCGGCCCGCTGCCGGGGCGGTCGTACGAGCTGAGGCAACTGTGACCGCCACGTCCCGTCCGCACGGCGTCCATCCGGCGCCTGCGTGCCGCGCTGGTCGTCGCGCTCGGCGCCGACTGCCACCTGTGCGGCCTGCGTCCCGGGGCGATGGTCGACCACGACCATCAGACGGGCCAGGTGAGGGGGCTTCTGTGCGCCTTCCGCAACCGGGTGCCGGAGGAGTGCCCGCACCTCACCGGCTGTCCCAGGGCCGACCGTCTGCTCGTGCCGCCGGCGGCCGGGCTGGACCTCATCTACCCGGCCAACCAGCAGTGGCGGCCCGAGGAAACCACCCGCCGGCGGGTGATCGAGCAGCTCGGGTTCGATCCCTTCGAGGGACTGCGCCCGCCCTCGTAGGCGCTGTGGCTGCGACTGTCCGACACCGAGGTGCCCTGCCACGATCCCAGGTACACGGCGCGCACGACGTACCTGACGAGCGACGGCAGCGCCGCCTGCCGGCGTGGCGGTCCTCTGCCCGGGTCCGCCCGGCTCGACCGCTTCGCCTACTTCGAGTAGAGAACGCATCCGCACTGCAAACGGGCGGGCCGCCGCGGTCGACCCGCGGGTGGTGGTGGAGTAGACGGCGACGGCGCAGGCCCCTGTAGGGCGCATGCCGCGCATCAACTCGTCCGACATGGGGGGTGCGGACACGGTGGGGTCACGGCTCGGCCGCGGCCGGCTGAGCAGTTTCGCGTGATGTTCGGCCTGCGATCGGAGGAACGCGTCAGGGGGCCCGGCTGATGCCGGGCCCCCTGACTTTCGTAGCGGGGACAGGATTTGAACCTGCGACCTCTGGGTTATGAGCCCAGCGAGCTACCGAGCTGCTCCACCCCGCGTCGGTGGTGCCACTC
>NZ_JBVHWM010000141.1:0-3303 GCF_055564375.1 Streptomyces sp. NPDC029138 | reverse complement strand
ATGCGCCAGTACCTCGAATGCGTCGCCGACCAGCGCCTCACCCGCCTCGGCTTCGCCCCCGTCCACGGCTCCGAGAACCCCTTCTCCTTCATGGAACTCCAAGGCGTCCAGGAACTGACCAACTTCTTCGAACGCCGCCCCTCGGCCTACCAGGTCGCCGTGGAAGGCACCGTCGACCTGGACGAGGACTTCTAGCCGGTCCCGTGCAGCGGCACACAGGGTCCCGTCCCCGGAGCGTTCCGGGGACGGGACCCTGTCGGTTGTTGTCAGGACGCGAAGGTGCCGTCGGTGTCGTGGGCCACGACCCCGGGCAGCGCGGTCTGCTCCACGTCGGCGGTCAGCCCACGTTCCGGGAGGCCACCGGTGGCGCGGGCCTGTTCAGCAGAAGTGGGTCCACTCCTCGCGGTCCGTGATCGCCCGGGACAGGGCGGGGTTCTCCTCGATGGAGGCGAGCAGGGCCGCGTTGTGCTTGCGGATCAGGTCGCCGTGGCCGGCGAGGGCGCTGTCCGCGGAGAGGTCCAGCAGCCACAGCGGGCGCAGCCGGGCACCCCGGTTGACCTTGGCGTCGAGGGTCTTCTTGCCCGCGTGCAGCCGGCGCACGCCCAGCTGCCGGGCGAGCGCGATCTGGCTGTAGTAGACGACGTTGAAGTACTCGGCGGCCTTGGCCAGCCGGGCGTAGTCGAAGGCCGCCCAGCGCAGGAACACGCTGTCCTGCCAGACGTAGTAGATGCAGAAGCCGACCGGTTCGCCGTCCCGGCGGCACAGGGCCACCCGGGCCGCGTCCCCGGTGGTGCGCACATAGGTGCCGAAGGCCTTGACGAAGCGCTCCCGGTCGGTGGAGGCGCCGTACTTGGCGGCGGCGGGCACGGTGAGGTCGGGCAGCTGCTCCCAGCACTCGCGCAGCGGCACATGGCTGACGGTGAAGCCCGCCTCCTCGAAGGCCCGGACCTCGCGGCGGATGCTGACCCGCCGCTTGGAGGGGAAGGAGGCGATCCAGGCGTCCCAGCCGCCCTCCGGCACCTCGATCCACGCGTCGGGCTCCAGCAGTACCGGTACGGCCTCCACACCGGCCCGCTCGGCCGCCCGGGCGCCGGCGGTGTCCAGGAACATGGCGACGCAACTCGCCTCGCCGGAGGGGGCGTCCAGCGTCTCCCGCGCCTGGCGGACGACGTCGGCGACCAGTGCGGTGTCGGTCAGGTCGCCGAGGAGCGCGGTCTGGTAGCCCTGCGGGGGACCCACCAGGGTGCCCGTGCCGGGGATGACGGGCAGGCCCCGGCCGGCCAGGGTCTTCGCCCAGTCGTAGTTGGCCTGCGAGGGCGTGTAGGAGGGGGTCAGCGGAACGGCTACGGTCCGGCCGTCGCGCCGGGCGGCCACGGCCGACGGCGGGTGCGGGGAACCGTCGGCGCAGTGGCCCAGCCACATGCCGCTCGAATAGAAATGGGGGCCGGCCAGCCGGTCCCACTCGGATTCCGGTACCCCGCCCAGAGATTCACTCGCCGCCATGCGTCGTACCTGTTCCCCCGGTGGAAGAAAGTTGCGGTGAAGGGCAGGTTAGCACCGTCACCACGGCGTTCCCGGGCAACCTTCGCGCAATGTCAGGGAGTTGAGGTCGTGCCGGATGCGCGGACCGCTCTCCTCGGCGCGCAGCCGCTCCGGCAGGCCGTCCGGAGATCCGAGCTTCCCGACGGCCATCACCACGCACGGGCGGTATCCCTCGGGAATCGAGAACGCCTTGCGCAGGGCGTCCTGGTCGAAGCCCGCCATCTGCCGTGCGTGCAGCCCGCCCACATGGGCCTGGAAGGTCATATAGGAGAAGGCCTGACCGACGTCGTACAGCGCCCAGTTGAGCGGTGTGCCCTCCGGTGTGGCGAGCTGGACGACGCCGCCGATCAGGGCGCTCGCCGAGCCCGCCCATTCCCGGTTCACCGGGGCCAGGCAGTCGAAGATCTGCTTGAACACCGAGTCGCCCCGGCGGCCGACGACGAATCGCCAGGGCTGGGAGTTCTTGGAGGAGGGCGCCCAGCGGCCCGCCTCCAATATGGTGTCGAGGGCGGAGTCGCCCAGCACATGGTCCGCGTCGTAGGCGCGAGGGCTCCAGCGGCTGGAGATCACAGGGTGGATGCTGATGGTCTCGTTCACGGCGGGAGCCATAGCGGAATTGTCTTCCTTCCATCGTCGGGAGACGGCCGGTCAGCGCCTGCGCAGAAAGGTCTCGTAGAGGAAGTGGATGTTCGCGCGGACCGCTTCGGCGTCGGCGGCCCGGAACATCGCGTGACCGCAGCGCCAGCGCTGCATGCGCACGCCGTCGATCGTCTCCAGTTTCGGTGTGCGCCGGGTGTCGTAGTCGATCGACACCACCGCCTCCGGGTGCGGGAATCCGAAGTCCGGCCAGGTCGCCGCATCCCCCATGTCGACGGTGAAGAATCCGACGCCCCAGGTCGCGGACGCCGGTCCGGGAGAAGGCGCGGGGCGCCCGACAAGAGCCCCCAGATAGGCCTGGAACGGCTGTATTCCGTACGTCTCCTCCAGAAGCCGTACGATGTTTCCGCCGCCGAACCGGGTGTGGATCTCGACGAGTTCGAGGCGTTCCCCGGTGATTTTCAGTTCGGCGTGGATCGGCGCGGTCTCGATGCCCAGTGCCTTGACGACGTCCTGCACATGGCTCTCGATCCGCGCGACCGTGCCGTCGTCCAGCCGGGCCGGCATGAGGTGCCCGACCTCGAAGTAGTTCGGCGCCCCGGTGTTGACCTTGTCGGTGACCGCGAAGCGGAACAGCCGGCCGTCGACGGCCAGGCCCTCGAAGCTGATCTCGCGGCCCGGGATGAACTCCTCGATCAGCACGCTGTCACGCAGCGGGGAGCCGTCCAGGTAGTAGTCGCGTACCACGTCGATGTCGGCCGGGGTGTCGACGCGGTGCACGCCGATGCTGCCGGCGAGGGAGCGGGGCTTGACCACCACGGGCAGCCGCAGGCCGGCGAGGGTCGCGGGCAGCTCCGTCACGGGGCACTCCGTGAAGCGGACGCCGGTCAGCCCGGCCTCGCGCAGCGCCTGGCGCATCAGGTACTTGTCCCGCACCCGCAGTTCCGCCGCGCCGGAGGTGCCGGGCAGGCCGAGCCGTTCGCGCACCTGGGCGGCGAGGACGAGCTGCCGCTCGGTCACCGAGACGACCGTACGGGGGGTGGGGGGGGGGGGCGCCCCCCCCCCCCCCCCCCCCCCCCACCCCCCCCCCCCCCCCCCCCCGCCACGGAACCAAAAGTCCCCCCCCGCCCCCACCCCCCCCGTGTCTGCCCAGTGGGAGCGCAA
>NZ_JBVHWM010000140.1:0-3344 GCF_055564375.1 Streptomyces sp. NPDC029138 | reverse complement strand
CGCCGCCCTGGGCGCCGCCCTGGGCGCCCGTGCCGCCCTCGCCGGAACCGGTGCCGGTGCCGCCCTCGCCGCCCTGTCCGCCGTCCGCGTAGACGATCGGCGACCAGGGCGACAGGGCGTAGGGGTGGGCCCACCCGGCGGAGTAGTCGGCGCGGCGGTGGCGGGCGAGGTGGCGCGTGTTCATACGGGTGCACTCCTGTGCGGTCGGGCCCGCGCGGGCGGGCGCGGGCATGCAAAAGGGGGGCCCGCCGTGGTGGCGGACCCCCCTTCGGGGTCGTGTGCTGGGGTGGTGCTACTCGACGGCCTGGTCGTCGGCGTCGGCCGGGGCGGGCCGGGTCTCGGTGTGTCCCTTGATCCACGCGGTCCGCAGTAGGGACGTGGCGGGGTACGGGCACGCGGTCACGGGGGCGTTGCCGCGGCCGGCGCGGCGGCCCGCGATGACGGCCCGGATGATGTCGCCTCGCGCTCCCATGCCTTCACCTCTTGTTCTGCTCGGTCTGCTCGTTCTTGCGGGCGTTGGCGGCCCATCGCTGGGGCTTGCCGGTCACCTGCTGCACGAACTCGGCTTGCGTGAGCCGGGGGTTATCCCTCCACCAGTCTTTCAACTCGTCGGACGCGTACGCGTAAGCGATACGGGCGGGCCCCCTGAACAACTGCATGGGGTCCATGCCCTTGGCGATGCCGCGCTTGTTGAACAGGTAGCCGAGTTCGTGCTCGGCCTTCAACGATTGCCGCTCGACATACTCGTCGTACATCTCGCGGGCCTGACGGCGGGTGATGGTGTTCCGCTCGTCGTCGGGCGCCTCGCTGTCGCCGTACTTCTTGGCGGCGATGGCGAGCACTTCGGCCCACCATGCCTCGTCGCGGTCGTCCTCGTCGTCGACGGCCTCGGCGGCGCTGTCGTCGGCGAGGGCGCCCCACACCAGGACGTCGGGCGCGTTGCCCATCGCTTCGGCGAGGGCGTCGCGGTCGGCGAGCAGGTCGGCCACGGGATCGCCCGTGTCGGCCGGCGCGGGGAGCGGCGGCGCGTTGGCGAGGTCGTCGCGGCGGTCGAACTCGTCGGCGATCCGCAGTAGCTCGCCCTCGTTGGCGTACTGCATGCACCACGCGAGGGCGTCGTCGTCGAGGCCGGACAGGTCGTCGACCAGGCGCCCGGCGGGGAACATGGCGGCGAGCATGTCGCGGCGGTGCGCCTCGGCGGCGAGCTGGTCGACGTCGTCGGTCCCGTGCTCGATGGCGTACCGGACGCGGGCGGCGAGGTCGTCGTCGGACAGGCCGACCAGATCGGCCCGCACCCCAGGGAGTCGGGCGGCGACGTCGCGGCGGTCCATCTCGGCGGCGATCCGCAGCGCGTCGCCGTCGTCGACGTGGCCGACCAGGCGGCCGAGTTCGGAGTCGCTGAACTCGGACAGGTCGGCGGCGAGGGTGCCGCCCGGCGCGGCGCGGTCGAGCAGGGCGGCGGGGTCGCGGCGGTCGGCCTCGGCCTCGACCCTGCGGCGGGCGCGGTCGTCGAGCAGGTTCGAGCGCATGGCGGCGGCGAGGTCGTCGTCGCTCATGGCGCGCACCGACGCATCGTCGCCCGACCAGACTCGGGCGGCCTCGACCTGCTCGGGCGTGGCCTCGCGGCGCGGCTCGGGGAGGTTCCCGGCGCCTACCTGCTCCCGGGTGCGGTTGCGGCGTAGGTCGGGGTGCGCGGCGAGGTGGTCGCGCATCGTGGTTTGCCACTGGCGCACCTTGGCGCGGGCGAGGCGCTTCGCCTCCGGGGTGACGGCGGCGGCCTCGCGGCGCTTCCACTTCCGTATGCCGCGCTCGATCTCCCGCTGACGCTGTCCGGCCTCGTACCCGTCCGGGTCGCTGCGGGCCTGCTCGATCCGGGTCAGGCCGGGCGAGTACAGGCTGACGGAGTGGCGGCAGTTGGGATGCTGGAAACCGGCGGCCCTCGCCTCGTCGAGCGATCCGGCGACGCGGACGGGCACCATACGGCCGTCCTCGGTGGCGTGCTCGGCCTCGACCGTACGCGCGCCCGCGGGCCCGCTGATCGTCAGTACGCGGCCTTCCCACGGGCGACACAGGGGGCACTCGCGCGGGGCGTCGCTGACGACGACCAGCTCGACCCCGGCGTCGCTGAGGGTGCGCATGTGCGCTTCGGTCGCGGCCCGCGCGGTCGCCGTCCGTACGGCCATCTCGGCGTATACGGGGAGCGACCAGCGGCGGCCGGCCTTGTCGACGAACGCGCGTATGCCGCGGTCGGCAAACGCCCGCATGGCGTCTTGGGTGGCCTGTCGGCGGGTGCCGATACCGAGCAGGGGCGTAGCGGCGACGGACGCGACGACGGCCCGGAACGTGTCGACGACGGCCCGCAGAATCGACCGATGGGTCGCGGTGACGACGTCGACGGCCTCGGCGGCGAGGCGGTCGACGGCCTGGGCGTTCGGGGTGCGCTCGTCGACCAGGGCGCGGGCGTCGTCGGACAGGGCGCCCAGCTCGGCGACCGCGGCGCGGTGACCGACGTTGTACGCCTCGGCGACCGCGTCGAACACTTCGAGTTGCGTCGCCTTGCCCAGCTCGTCAACGACGGCCTGTGCGCCCCGCCGTAGCGTCTGCACGGCGGCGAGCTTGGCCTCGACCCACCCGGGCGCGTCGAGGCCGGCGGCGAGCTGGCGCGCGATGATGCCGAGCAACCGTTCTTCGGCGCCGGCGTACAGGTCGCGCGTCCGCTCGGCCAACGGCTCGACCATGCCCGGGTGAATCGGCATGCCGGATCACCCCCCCGGTCGTCACGCGGCGAACGGGTAGGTCTGCCCGGGGTCGGGCGCCTCGCCCATGCCGGTTTCCCGGAGGATCGCGGCGGCCTCGGCCTTCACTGCCGTGTCGTCCCAATCGGGGTGAAGGATCTTCACCCGGGTCTGAGTCGATACGGCCTGCGCCCGGGTGAGGAGTTCGAGGGTCGTCGCTACGTCCATCGGGGACTCGGCGACGCCGTCGGGGAACTCCACCCGCGGGCGCTCGGGGACGACGCCCGTGCGGAAGTGCACGGAGTCGAGGGCGAGCAGGGCGGACAGAATGTCGGCCAGTCCCTGTTTCCAGTGGCCGGCCTTCTTCCGGCGGGTGATCTCCGACTTGTCGTCGTCGCTGTCGACCTCGGTTGCCGTGCGAGCGGCGCCCCCGCCCTGGTCGAGGCCGAACGCGCGGGCGGCGTATCCGGCGGACTGGGCGGCCTGCCTCATCAGGGCCTCGGCGGTGCGCTGGTGCTCGTCGACGCGGATTTCGAACTGGCTCAACGTGATGCCGCCGTTTTCGGTGGGCGGCATGCTGAGCTGGGCGTATACCTCGGCGTCCTCGTC
>NZ_JBVHWM010000139.1:0-3492 GCF_055564375.1 Streptomyces sp. NPDC029138 | reverse complement strand
GGTCCGACACGGAACCGGCCACGAGGAGGGTGGCCAGCAGCGTCACCGCGTACACGGTGAACGCCGTGGTGAGCTGCCAGGCGGGGAAGCCCCATTCGCGCTGGTAGAGCACGAAGAGTGGGCTGCCGGCGCCGGCTCCGAAGGCGACGGCGATCGAGGCGATCACCACGCCCGCGGTGGCGAGAGGCCGCCTGGATCCGGACGGCCGGGAAAGTACCCGGTCTTGGGGTGGGGGAGTTGTCTGATCTGACGTGACTGCAGAAAGCTTCACTGCGTCTCCTCGTGCCGGTCGTCCGGGCGGGTCGGGGGGCGGCGCACCGCCCCTGAAAATCGTGTCGACGCTCAGACCGTGCCGGCGAGGGCGTGGCGTCCGGCGCTGATCAGGGCGGCCTGCCGGGCGACGCGCGCGCCCAGGTGCTCGGCCGTGGCGATGTCCGCCTTGTGGACGGTGTCGACTCCGCCATCCAACGGGGTCTGTGCGCCGGCTCCGCTCCAGAAGCCGAGGCGGTTCAGGTCGTGCTCGGAGGCGGAGCTGGAGTTCCAGCCCGGAGCCAGGCCCAGGCTGACCCAGAGCATCCGGTGCTGGGCGGCGAAGGCGGCGAAGAAAGCGAGGGTGTTGCTCTTGTCGCCGCTCTTGGAGGCCGAGTTGGTGAACCCCGCCGCCAGCTTGTCCGCCCACCGTCCCTCGGCCCAGCGGCCGCTGGTCGCTTCGGCGAAGGTGTGGAAGCCGGCCGAGGCGCCGCCCATGTAGGTGGGCGATCCGAAGACGATCGCGTCCGCGGCGTCCAGTCGGTGCCACTGTTCGTCAGTGATGGTGGTCACGTCCACGAAGGTCACGTCGGCCCCGGCATCCGAGGCTCCGCGCCGCACAGCCTCGGCGAGTACGGCCGTGTGCCCGTAGCCGGAGTGGTAGGCGACGACGACGGTCGTGCGGGGGAAGGTCTGCTCGGACATGGTCTGCTCCTGAGGGTTGAGTGCGGAAACGTTCAGCGGGGCGCCGTTCACTGGCGCCGCCATGTAATGAATATGGCCGGTCATCTGCATCGGTTGAAGCGATTCGGTCCTGCCGTAATTCCCGGGATCCGCCGCGGCCTGTCCGGGGCGCGGCCGAAGCCGGCCGGCAGCCGGACAGGACCCGGTCAGGGTGCTCTTCCCGACAGTCGTGCCATGCCGGTTGCCGGCCCGTGCCCGGCCGGGAAGCCCTACATACGAAGAGACCCTCCCGTGCGGTCAGCGAAGTGAGCGGCGGCGCCGCCGCCTTCGTGAAGGTCGAGGTGGCCGACTTCAGGGCGGCGCATGAGGTACTCCCCACATGGGTGGTGGCTCAGGCGACAGCGGAGAACGGGGCCGCGATCCGGCACCCGAGGGCGGCCGACCCGTCTGCCGGCGAACGCCGTTCCTCCGGTCCGGACCCGTGTACGGCCGTACGAGCTCGCCCGGGCTCGCATACAGGTGTGCGAGCCGCAGGCCGCTCGTACGACATGACGGGCCGGCCGTGCCGGTGGTGCGACGTGACCGGATCACGCTCGCACGGCTGAGCTGTCCCCCGGCCGCGCCCGGGGGACAGCTCAGCCGTCGGCGAGCCTCGCCACCGGAGACCGCCGCAACCGCCGACGCCCGCGACCTTCGGAGTTTCCGTGGCCCTCGGGCTCGTTCCGGGATCGTCTCAGCCGCGGGAGAACGGATCGCTCAGAGCCTCGAAGTCGGTAGGCGACAGCTCGAGCGAGGCGGCTGCCACGTTGTCTTCGAGGTGCTCGACCGACGACGTGCCCGGGATGGGCAGCACGACCGGCGACCGGCGCAGCAGCCAGGCCAGCGCGGCCTGGGACGGCGAGGCGCCCAGGTGGGCCGCGACGCGGGCGAGGGGACCGCCCGGCTGGGCCAGCTGCCCGGTGGCCAGCGGGAACCAGGGCAGGAAGGCGATGTCGTTCGCCTCGGCGTACTCCAGAACGTCCTCGGAGTCGCGCTGGGCGATGTTGTAGAGGTTCTGCACGGAGGCGACCGGCACGATGCGGCGAGCCCGCTCCAGCTCGTCGACGCCGACCTCGGAGAGTCCGACGTGGGCGATCTTGCCCTCGTCACGCAGCTCCTTGAGGACGCCGATCTGGTCCTCGAAGGGCACTGCGGGGTCGACGCGGTGCAGCTGGAACAGCGGAATGCGCTCCAGACCCAGCCGGCGCAGGCTGGACTCCGCCTGCCGCCGCAGGTAGTCGGGCCGGCCGTTCGGCCGCCACTGCCCAGGACCGGGACGGGTGAACCCGGCCTTGGTGGCGATGACCAGGTTCTCCGGGTACGGGTGCAGTGCCTTGCGTAGCAGTTCTTCGGCCGTCTCGGGTCCGTAGGAGTCGGCGGTGTCGAACAGGGTCACGCCCAGTTCCACGGCGCGGCGCAGGACACGCACACCCCTGTCCTGGTCGGGGAAGGGACCCCACACTCCCGGACCCGTCAACTGCATGGTGCCGTAACCGAGTCGGTTGACCTTCAGGTCACCGCCGATGGTGAACGACCCGGAGGACGCCGCTGAGATGCTGCTCATTGCTGTCTGCCTTTCTCGTTCGGGCCACCCGCGGTCGGGGTGGCCCGACGGCACGGTGAGGCTCCGCGAAACGTGTCCGTGTCGCGTGGCCGCAGGCGGGTGCCGGGTTGTTCAAGAGACGGTGACGTTCTCCAGGCGCACGGAGACGACCAGCGGCTCGGGAACCTTGTGGCCGTTCTCGTCGCGGCTGTAGATCATCCGTGTGGTGGGGATGACCAGGCCGGACACCTCTTGGTGGCCGGAGATGTAGTGGGCGGCGGGGGTGTTGCCGGCGATCTCCACGCTGTAGTCGCGCCGGCGGATCAGCCCGGATTCGTCCACGTACAAGGTCTGCTCGGTGCTGAGGGTGGCGATACTGTCGGGGAAGACCACGTGCAGGCGACGGAACCTCTCGCCGTTCTCCGTCCACGTCCCGATCTCCTCGGTGCGTACCCCGGGGAAGGTCAGCGAAAGCGGCTCGGCCAGGTAGGTCCACATGGCGCTGCCCGAGAAGTAGGCGAGCTGCAGCCTGCTCCACGGGGTCATCAGATCGTGCCCGGCGAAGGAGGCACGCGGGTCGAGGAGTTCTTCCACGAGGTTGCCCTCGGTGTCCTCCACCGCGACCCGGTCCCCCGTGAAGGTCACGTGGTGGCCGTCCTCGAAGAACGGTTCCTGCCGGACGTACTGCCGGTGCAGGCCGACGGTCACGTCCACGTCGTCGAGGGCCCCGGGATGCCCCTTCATGCCCCACAGGGCGCCGCCGAAGAACTGGCGGGCGCTGATGTGGTCGGCCTCTTCCCAGCGGGCGCGGCCGCCGTAGGCGTCGAAGATGGTGTTGAGAAGGTCGGACACGGTACCTCTCCTGGTGGCGGGGTGGTGGTCTCAGCCGAGGAAGGCGTTGACGTCCTTGGCGGCTTCGGCGGGGTACTGGAACAGCGAGGCGTGGGCGGCGTCGGGGTAGATCCGGATCCGGGCGT
>NZ_JBVHWM010000138.1:0-4843 GCF_055564375.1 Streptomyces sp. NPDC029138 | reverse complement strand
GACGCTTCGGTGATGGAGTTGTTGATGGGGTTGCCGTGGGGTGCCGCGTTGGTGGTGGCTCCGGCGGGCGTCGTCGCGGGCGAGGAACTCGCCACGCTCATGCGCGACCACCACATCAATCACGCACTGCTGCCGACCGCCCTCATGGCCACCGTCCCCGACGACGACCTGCCCGATCTCGTCTCCGTGGTCACCGGCGGCGCCGCGGTCGGGGAGGAACTCACTCGGCGCTGGGCGGCGGGGCGGGCGATGTTCAACGCCTACGGTCCGACCGAGGCGACGATCTGTGCCACGCTGAGCGAGCGGCTGGAGCCGGGCGGGACGCCGCCCATCGGCGGTCCGATCACCGGTCAGCGTGCGTATGTGCTGGACGAGACGCTGCGGCCGGTCCCCGTCGGGGTCGCGGGTGAGCTGTATCTGGCCGGACCCGGCCTGGCGCGTGGCTATGTGAACCGCCCCGGTCTGACGGCGGAGCGGTTCGTGGCCGATCCCTTCGGCCCGGCGGGTTCGCGGATGTACCGCACCGGTGACCTGGTGCGCTGGCGCACGGACGGCCAGCTGGACTACGTCGGCCGCATCGACCACCAGGTGAAGGTCCGCGGCTTCAGGATCGAACTCGGCGAGATCGACGCCGTACTCGCGGAGCACCCCGGCCTACGGGACGCGGTCGTCCTGGCGCGGGAGGACAGGGCGGGCGAGGCGATGCTCGTCGCCTACGTGATCCCCGAGGACGGCGCCGAGATCGACCCCCGGGAGCTGCGCGGCTTCGTCGGGGACCGGCTGCCGGAGTACATGGTCCCGGCCGCCGTCGTCCTCCTGGACGCCTTCCCGTTCAACTCCAACGGAAAGCTCGACCGGGCCGCGCTGCCCGCCCCGGTGCTGGAGGGCAGCGGCGAGAGCCGCGCACCCGAGGGGCCGTACGAGGAGACGCTCTGCGCGCTGTTCGCCGAGGTGCTGGACGTGGCCTCGGTCGGTGTGGAGGACAACTTCTTCGACCTGGGCGGGCACTCCCTGCTGGGCACGCAGCTGATCAGCCGCATCCGGGCCGTGCTCGGCGCGGAGGTCTCCATCCGCGCCCTCTTCGAGGCCCCGACCGTGGAAGGACTGGCCGCCCTGCTCGCCGGGAGCGAGGACGACGCCGAGCCCGTCGGCCCGGTCCGGCCGTCGCTGCGCGCCGCCGAGCGCCCCGACCCGGTGCCCCTGTCGTTCGCCCAGCGCCGCCTGTGGTTCCTGCACCGCCTCGAAGGCGCCACCTCCACGTACAACGTCTCCTTCGTCCTACGGCTCACCGGCCGCCTCGACCGGGAAGCCCTGCGGGCCGCCCTGGGCGATGTGGTGGCCCGGCACGAGAGCCTGCGCACCGTCTTCCCCGAGGACGACGGCACACCACGCCAGCACATCCTCGACCCGGCCGACGCCCGGCTCGCCTACACCGTGCGCGCGGCCGACCCCGACCGCCTCGACGCGCTCCTCGCCGAGGCGGCCGGCCGTGGATTCGACCTGGAGCGGGACATCCCGATACGGGCCCATGTCTTCGAGCTGGCCCCGGACGACCACGCCCTGCTGCTCGTCCTGCACCACATCGCCAGCGACGGCTGGTCCATGGGTCCGCTCACCCGGGACCTGGCGCGGGCGTACGGGGCCCGGTGCCAGGAGGCCACTCCCGACTGGGAGCCGCTGCCGGTGCAGTACGCCGACTACACCCTGTGGCAGCAGCGGCTGCTCGGCGACCAGGACGACCCGGACAGCGTGCTCAGCCAGCAGGTCGAGTACTGGAAGGACGCCCTGGCGGACCTGCCCGAACAGCTCGTCCTGCCGACCGACCGGCCACGCCCGCCCGTCAACTCCTACCGGGGCGACGTCCTGCCGCTCGCCCTGTCCGCCGACGTCCACCGCCGGCTCACCGAACTCGCCCGTACCAGCGGCGTCAGCGTCTTCATGGTCCTCCAGGCCTCCCTGGCGGCCCTGCTCACCCGCCTCGGCGCCGGCACGGACATCCCCCTCGGCACCCCGGTGGCCGGCCGCACCGACCAGGCCCTGGACGATCTGGTCGGCTTCTTCGTCAACACCCTCGTGCTGCGCACCGACACCTCCGGCGACCCGGCCTTCCGCGACCTGCTCGCCCGCGTCCGGGACACCGACCTCGCCGCGTACGCGCACCAGGACCTGCCCTTCGAGCACCTGGTCGAGATCCTCAACCCGCAGCGCACCGTGGCTCACCACCCGCTGTTCCAGGTGCTGCTGGTCCTCCAGAACACCCCACGGGCCCGGTTCGACCTGCCCGGCCTGAGCCTCAGCTCCCGGCAGCACATCGAGGGCGTCTCCCGGTTCGACCTGTCCGTGAGCCTGGCGGAACGCCATGACTCCGACGGCGCTCCGGCCGGCCTGGACGGTGTGGTGGAGTACGCCACCGACCTGTTCGACAAGTCGTCGGTGGAGGCGCTGGCCGCACGGTGGCTGCGTCTGCTGGAACAGGCGCTGGCCGACCCCGACCGCACCATCGGCACACTGGAGATCCTCACCGCCGACGAGCGCCGCGCGCTCCTGGAGGAGACCAACGACGGCGGCCCCGTGGCGCCATGGGTCCCCATGGCCCGGAGCGTCGAGGCGCAGGCCGCCCGCCACCCGGACGCGGTCGCGGTGGTCGACGGCACCGAGTCGCTCACGTACCGTCGGCTCAACTCCCGCGCCAACCGGCTCGCCCGGATGATGGCCGGCCGGGGCGTGCGCCCCGACACCGTCGTGGCGATGGCCCTGCCCCGCTCCGCCGACGCGATCGTGACGCTGCTCGCCCTGCTCAAGTGCGGCGCGGCCTATCTGCCCGTCGGCGCCGAACACCCCGCCGAACGCGTCTCCTTCATGCTCTCCGACGCCCGGCCCGTGCTCGCCGTGACGACGACGGAGCGGGCGGGCACGCTGCCCGCCTGGGCGCCGCTGCTGGTGCTGGACGACCCGGCGACGCTCAGCGAACTGGCCGCCTCGCCCGACACGGACCTGACCGACGCCGAACGCGGCTCGGCGCTCCACCCGGACCACGGCCTGTTCGTGATCTACACATCCGGGACGACCGGCACCCCCAAGGGCGTCCTCATGCGCGCGGGCGCGATCGCCAACATGCTGGAGTGGCACGCCCGGGTGGTCGGCGGCGGTGTGGGCCGGCGGGTGACGCAGTTCACCGCGCTGACCTTCGACGTGTCCGTCCAGGAGATCTACTCCTCCCTCCTCGCGGGCAAGGAACTGTGGCTGCCCTCGGAGGAGGTGCGCCGCAGCGGTGAACTCCTGGCCCGCTGGCTGGACGAGAACGGCATCGCCGAGCTGTACGCGCCCAACCTCGTCGTCGAGGCGGTGTGCGAGGCGGCCCACGAGCAGGGACTCGCACTGGGGTCGCTGCGTCTGATCTCGCAGGCCGGCGAGGCGCTGACGCTGAGCCACCACATCCGCGGGTTCTTCGGCGAGCGGCCGGGCGTGGAGCTGCACAACCTCTACGGACCGACCGAGACCTGGACGGTCTCCGCGCACCTCCTGCGGGGCACCGCCGACACCTGGCAGGCACCGGTGCCGATCGGCGTGCCCATCCCCGGCCAGCGCGTCTACGTCCTGGACGCGGGGCTGCGGCCGGTCCCGGCCGGCGTGCCCGGTGAGCTGTACGTCACCGGCGCCGGGATGACCCGTGGCTATGTGAACCGGCCCGCCCTGACGGCGGAGCGGTTCGTGGCCGACCCGTTCGGCCCGGCGGGCGCGCGCATGTACCGCACCGGTGACCTGGTGCGCTGGCGCGCCGACGGCGAGCTGGACTACCTCGGCCGTATGGACCACCAGGTGAAGATCCGCGGCTTCCGGATCGAACCGGGCGAGATCGAGGCCGTACTGGCCGACTGCCCGGGCGTGGACCAGTCGGTGGTGGTGGTCGACGAGGACAACGGGCCGGCCCGGCTGGTCGCCTACGTCGCGTCCTCGGCCGGGGCCGCCGCCGTCGAGGAGCCGGCCGTACGGCAGTGGCTGACCGCCCGCCTGGCCGACTACATGGTGCCGTCCGCGATCATGGTCCTGGACGCGCTGCCTTTGACGACGAACCGCAAGGTGGACCGGCGGGCACTGCCCAAGCCCCGGTACGAGACCGCCGACCGCCGCCGGGCGCGCAGCCCGCGCGAGGAGATCCTGTGCGAGCTGTTCGCCGAGATCCTCGGTCTGCCCTCGGTCGGCGTGGACGACAACTTCTTCGACTTCGGTGGACATTCACTGCTGGCGACGCGGTTGATCAGCCGGGTGCGCAGGGTGCTCGGTGCGGAACTGCCGATCCGCACGCTCTTCGAGCGGCCGACGGTGGCGGGCCTGGCGGGCGCGCTGGACGACGCGGGCGAGGCGCGTCCGCCGCTGCGGGCCGTACGGCGTCCCGAGCCGATGCCGCTGTCGTACGCACAGCGCCGGCTGTGGTTCCTCCAGAAGCTGGAGGAGACCTCGACGGCGTACCACCTGCCGCTGGCGCTGCGGCTGTCGGGGGAGTTGGACCGGGAGGCGTTGCGGGCGGCGCTGGGTGACGTGGTCACTCGGCATGAGAGCTTGCGGACGTTGTTCCCGGAAGTGGACGGTGTTCCCGCTCAGTTGGTGCTGCTGGACGCACAAGTCCCCTTCGGCGTACGCGAGGTGACGCAGGACGACCTGCCTGCTGTCCTGGCGGCTTCGGCTCGGCGCGGGTTTGATCTGGAGCGTGAGCTTCCGTTGCGGGCCGAGGTGTTCGCGTTGGGTCGGCGGGAGCATGTGTTGTTGCTGGTGTTGCATCACATCGCGGGTGATGGTTGGTCGTTGGGGCCGCTGACGCGTGATCTTGCGCAGGCTTATGGTG
>NZ_JBVHWM010000137.1:3397-4991 GCF_055564375.1 Streptomyces sp. NPDC029138 | reverse complement strand
GTTCGGCGGTGTCCTACTCTCCCACAGGGTCCCCCCTGCAGTACCATCGGCGCTGTGAGGCTTAGCTTCCGGGTTCGGAATGTAACCGGGCGTTTCCCTCACGCTATGACCACCGAAACACTATGAAACTGAACGCCGCACCATGCGTGGCACATGGGGCTGTTCGTGGTTTCAGAACCAACACAGTGGACGCGAGCAACTGAGGACAAGCCCTCGGCCTATTAGTACCGGTCACCTCCACCAGTTACCTGGCTTCCAGATCCGGCCTATCAACCCAGTCGTCTACTGGGAGCCTTACCCCATCAAGTGGGTGGGAGTCCTCATCTCGAAGCAGGCTTCCCGCTTAGATGCTTTCAGCGGTTATCCCTCCCGAACGTAGCCAACCAGCCATGCCCTTGGCAGAACAACTGGCACACCAGAGGTTCGTCCGTCCCGGTCCTCTCGTACTAGGGACAGCCCTTCTCAAGACTCCTACGCGCACAGCGGATAGGGACCGAACTGTCTCACGACGTTCTAAACCCAGCTCGCGTACCGCTTTAATGGGCGAACAGCCCAACCCTTGGGACCGACTCCAGCCCCAGGATGCGACGAGCCGACATCGAGGTGCCAAACCATCCCGTCGATATGGACTCTTGGGGAAGATCAGCCTGTTATCCCCGGGGTACCTTTTATCCGTTGAGCGACGGCGCTTCCACAAGCCACCGCCGGATCACTAGTCCCGACTTTCGTCCCTGCTCGACCCGTCGGTCTCACAGTCAAGCTCCCTTGTGCACTTACACTCAACACCTGATTGCCAACCAGGCTGAGGGAACCTTTGGGCGCCTCCGTTACCCTTTAGGAGGCAACCGCCCCAGTTAAACTACCCATCAGACACTGTCCCTGATCCGGATCACGGACCCAGGTTAGACATCCAGCACGACCAGACTGGTATTTCAACGACGACTCCACAAACACTGGCGTGCCTGCTTCACAGTCTCCCAGCTATCCTACACAAGCCGAACCGAACACCAATATCAAACTGTAGTAAAGGTCCCGGGGTCTTTCCGTCCTGCTGCGCGAAACGAGCATCTTTACTCGTAGTGCAATTTCACCGGGCCTATGGTTGAGACAGTCGAGAAGTCGTTACGCCATTCGTGCAGGTCGGAACTTACCCGACAAGGAATTTCGCTACCTTAGGATGGTTATAGTTACCACCGCCGTTTACTGGCGCTTAAGTTCTCAGCTTCGCCCACCCGAAAGTGAGCTAACCGGTCCCCTTAACGTTCCAGCACCGGGCAGGCGTCAGTCCGTATACATCGCCTTACGGCTTCGCACGGACCTGTGTTTTTAGTAAACAGTCGCTTCTCGCTGGTCTCTGCGGCCACCCCCAGCTCAGGAAGCAAGTCCCCTCACCGGATGTGGCCCCCCTTCTCCCGAAGTTACGGGGGCATTTTGCCGAGTTCCTTAACCATAGTTCACCCGAACGCCTCGGTATTCTCTACCTGACCACCTGAGTCGGTTTAGGGTACGGGCCGCCATGAAACTCGCTAGAGGCTTTTCTCGACAGCATAGGATCATCCACTTCACCACAATCGGCTCGGCATCAGGTCTCAGC
>NZ_JBVHWM010000137.1:0-3299 GCF_055564375.1 Streptomyces sp. NPDC029138 | reverse complement strand
GCCTACACCCTTACCCCGGGACAACCACCGCCCGGGATGGACTACCTTCCTGCGTCACCCCATCACTCACCTACTAACCGCTTGGTCCGGCGGCTCCACCACTTTCCATTCCCCGAAGGGTCCGGAACGGCTTCACGGCCTTAGCATCACGATGCTCGATGTTTGACGCTTCACAGCGGGTACCGGAATATCAACCGGTTATCCATCGACTACGCCTGTCGGCCTCGCCTTAGGTCCCGACTTACCCTGGGCAGATCAGCTTGACCCAGGAACCCTTAGTCAATCGGCGCAAACGTTTCTCACGTTTGTATCGCTACTCATGCCTGCATTCTCACTCGTCAACCGTCCACGACTACCTTCCAGTGCCGCTTCACCCGGCAGACGACGCTCCCCTACCCATCACAGCCACCGTTGGGCGTTATGCTGCAATGACACGACTTCGGCGGTACGCTTGAGCCCCGCTACATTGTCGGCGCGGAATCACTAGACCAGTGAGCTATTACGCACTCTTTCAAGGGTGGCTGCTTCTAAGCCAACCTCCTGGTTGTCTGTGCGACTCCACATCCTTTCCCACTTAGCGTACGCTTAGGGGCCTTAGTCGATGCTCTGGGCTGTTTCCCTCTCGACCATGGAGCTTATCCCCCACAGTCTCACTGCCGCGCTCTCACTTACCGGCATTCGGAGTTTGGCTAAGGTCAGTAACCCGGTAGGGCCCATCGCCTATCCAGTGCTCTACCTCCGGCAAGAAACACACGACGCTGCACCTAAATGCATTTCGGGGAGAACCAGCTATCACGGAGTTTGATTGGCCTTTCACCCCTAACCACAGGTCATCCCCCAGGTTTTCAACCCTGGTGGGTTCGGTCCTCCACGAAGTCTTACCTCCGCTTCAACCTGCCCATGGCTAGATCACTCCGCTTCGGGTCTTGAGCGTGCTACTCAAACGCCCTGTTCGGACTCGCTTTCGCTACGGCTTCCCCACACGGGTTAACCTCGCAACACACCGCAAACTCGCAGGCTCATTCTTCAAAAGGCACGCAGTCACGAGAACAAGGCAAGCCTTGCTCCGACGCTCCCACGGCTTGTAGGCACACGGTTTCAGGTACTATTTCACTCCGCTCCCGCGGTACTTTTCACCATTCCCTCACGGTACTATCCGCTATCGGTCACCAGGGAATATTTAGGCTTAGCGGGTGGTCCCGCCAGATTCACACGGGATTTCTCGGGCCCCGTGCTACTTGGGTGTCTCTCAAACGAGCCGCTGACGTTTCGACTACGGGGGTCTTACCCTCTACGCCGGACCTTTCGCATGTCCTTCGCCTACATCAACGGTTTCTGACTCGTCCCACGGCCGGCAGACCGTGGAAGAGAGATCCCACAACCCCGCATGCGCAACCCCTGCCGGGTCTCACACGCATACGGTTTGGCCTCATCCGGTTTCGCTCGCCACTACTCCCGGAATCACGGTTGTTTTCTCTTCCTGCGGGTACTGAGATGTTTCACTTCCCCGCGTTCCCTCCACACTGCCTATGTGTTCAGCAGCGGGTGACAGCCCATGACGACTGCCGGGTTTCCCCATTCGGAAACCCCCGGATCAAAGCCTGGTTGACGACTCCCCGGGGACTATCGTGGCCTCCCACGTCCTTCATCGGTTCCTGGTGCCAAGGCATCCACCGTGCGCCCTTAAAAACTTGGCCACAGATGCTCGCGTCCACTGTGCAGTTCTCAAACAACGACCAGCCACCCATCACCCCGAACCAACAGGTCCGAGTTCACTGGGGCCGGCATCTTGAGGGGGTTCATTCCCTCAGACACCCAACAGCGTGCCCGGCCAGCTCCCGTCCGGCGATCGTGCGTTCCACGCTCTTACGAGCAGTACTAGCAGCCACCGACCCGAGGTCCCGACCGAATAGTCAACGTTCCACCCATGAGCAACCAGCATCAGACGTTCGCTGATGTACTGGCCTCTGGACCGCTAGGCGGCCTAGAAGTGCTCCTTAGAAAGGAGGTGATCCAGCCGCACCTTCCGGTACGGCTACCTTGTTACGACTTCGTCCCAATCGCCAGTCCCACCTTCGACAGCTCCCTCCCACAAGGGGTTGGGCCACCGGCTTCGGGTGTTACCGACTTTCGTGACGTGACGGGCGGTGTGTACAAGGCCCGGGAACGTATTCACCGCAGCAATGCTGATCTGCGATTACTAGCGACTCCGACTTCATGGGGTCGAGTTGCAGACCCCAATCCGAACTGAGACCGGCTTTTTGAGATTCGCTCCACCTCGCGGTATCGCAGCTCATTGTACCGGCCATTGTAGCACGTGTGCAGCCCAAGACATAAGGGGCATGATGACTTGACGTCGTCCCCACCTTCCTCCGAGTTGACCCCGGCGGTCTCCCGTGAGTCCCCAGCACCACAAGGGCCTGCTGGCAACACGGGACAAGGGTTGCGCTCGTTGCGGGACTTAACCCAACATCTCACGACACGAGCTGACGACAGCCATGCACCACCTGTACACCGACCACAAGGGGGCGCCCATCTCTGGACGTTTCCGGTGTATGTCAAGCCTTGGTAAGGTTCTTCGCGTTGCGTCGAATTAAGCCACATGCTCCGCCGCTTGTGCGGGCCCCCGTCAATTCCTTTGAGTTTTAGCCTTGCGGCCGTACTCCCCAGGCGGGGCACTTAATGCGTTAGCTGCGGCACGGACAACGTGGAATGTTGCCCACACCTAGTGCCCACCGTTTACGGCGTGGACTACCAGGGTATCTAATCCTGTTCGCTCCCCACGCTTTCGCTCCTCAGCGTCAGTATCGGCCCAGAGATCCGCCTTCGCCACCGGTGTTCCTCCTGATATCTGCGCATTTCACCGCTACACCAGGAATTCCGATCTCCCCTACCGAACTCTAGCCTGCCCGTATCGAATGCAGACCCGGGGTTAAGCCCCGGGCTTTCACATCCGACGTGACAAGCCGCCTACGAGCTCTTTACGCCCAATAATTCCGGACAACGCTTGCGCCCTACGTATTACCGCGGCTGCTGGCACGTAGTTAGCCGGCGCTTCTTCTGCAGGTACCGTCACTCTCGCTTCTTCCCTGCTGAAAGAGGTTTACAACCCGAAGGCCGTCATCCCTCACGCGGCGTCGCTGCATCAGGCTTGCGCCCATTGTGCAATATTCCCCACTGCTGCCTCCCGTAGGAGTCTGGGCCGTGTCTCAGTCCCAGTGTGGCCGGTCGCCCTCTCAGGCCGGCTACCCGTCGTCGCCTTGGTGAGCCGTTACCTCACCAACAAGCTGATAGGCCGC
>NZ_JBVHWM010000136.1:0-5276 GCF_055564375.1 Streptomyces sp. NPDC029138 | reverse complement strand
GTGCAGCTGAACGAGCACATCGGCAAGGTCGCCGTCCTGGGCATGGCCCCCCGCCCGGGACTCGGCGTCACCGACCCCGGCCGCCGCGCCAGCATCGGCGAGGACCGCCTCGACCCCTTCAGGACACTCCCGCAGAACGCGGGCCTGGCGCCCGTACTCACCCATACGGCGAGAGTGTGACGCCTCTCCCGCCGTTGCGAAACGACATCCATCCGGCCACCCTTTCGGTGGCCGAGCATCTGGCCGCTTCCTCACCCGGTGCTGCGTTCAGAACTCTCCCACAATCAGCTTGCCGATCACATACCACGAGCTCCAGGAAGCGGCGCTCACTCACACACACCACCTGGCAGCGCGTGGCGATGGTGGACGCGCCACGCTGCTGATGGACCCGACGGGACTGGAGTTCGTCCGCACCCGGCTGAACTGCGCCGCAGCCGGGTTATCGGCACGCTGGTACACGTATCATCACGGCGCCACGCCGTCCGGCGCCTGCGGGCCATCGCCGACGACGCGGAAACCGACCTGATGCCGACCAGTCGCGAAGCGCAGAACCGGCTGACCTCCGACTTCGGCGACATGCCGGAGCTGCGCGAACTCCCCCTGCTGACCACCGACGAAGTGCCCGAGCCGAGACCGCCGGCGCCTCCGCCGCCGTCGCCCGGCGTGGCGCGCGGCTGCTCGGCCGAGCGGAAGCCACCCGGGAGACCTTCGGCGCCCGCATCCGGGGCGAGGAGGATGCCGGAACCCGTTGAGCACCGCCCGCCAGTCGGCGGCTTCGCGCGGGCACAGGTCGCAGACGAAGTCGGGCTCCGCGACGTGAGTGCCGCGGAGCCGTGGCAGGGCCTCCAGCCAGCGTGCCGGACGCCGGATGAACGCCTCGGGGCCTATCAGACAGGAGGGGATGCTCGCGCCCCAGTAGGAGTACCACGCCGAGCATCGCGCCCATGTCGTGGAAAGCGGCGGCCAGAAGACGACCGCCCCCGTTGCACGGCCGTGATCCGTCGGGCGTCGGCGGCGTTGTGCCAGACGTCGACGTGGGACGCACTACCCTTCCGCCCAGATCTCGCCGATCCTGTGAGGGTGTGACGCCGGGGGCGCCTGTGCGGCCGGACAGCAGGACGTAGTCGTCCGCCATCGCACCGACCTCTGGGCGGCACCGGGCTTGACGCCCATCAGCCGCTCGGCGATCCCCGCGGCACGGCTTCGGTGGTAGCCGCCCGGCCGGGCCATCGGGCGGCCGCCGCCCCGGAACAGGCGTGACTCCCGTTCGGGCGTCACGGGCCGCCTGCCGGGTCCCCGGCCGAGACGACGGCCACGCAGCCGTCACCGCATCCCGAGGAGAGCACAGAAGCACTTGCCGCCGCTTCGGCGGCAGTGACAGGCCTTGCCGGCAGACGCGCGCCGACCACCGTCTGCGTGGACGGCGGAAGACGTCGTTGAATGCTCCCCTCCCCGGAGGGAGGGGGTTCGGGCCGCGCGTGCCCGCGTGAACCGCACCTCGCCCCATGGGGGCGGTGACCTCGGATCCGACGGCTCGCCGCACATCGGCGTACCGGCGGAATCCCCTCGCGTCGTGGCCGGAACGGCGTGAGACTCTCTCCCGTAGCTGACATGGGGGCGTTCCGGGACGCGGTCACCGCGTGGGCGGAGGGCAAACCCGGCGCCCCCGCGCACGAACTGGCCGCGCGGCCGCCCGTCCGGGGGCCTTCCTGATCGCGAGCCGGTGAACCCCTCCGGTCGCAGCACCAGCCACACCTACAGCCGTATCTCCGGCTGCCAGAGATCGAACCAGGCATCCAGTTCGAGGACTCGCTCGAGCGCGGCCCGCTCGGACTGCCCGACCGCTCCCGGATCGGCGCGCGCGATTTCCCGGATCCTGTCGCCGTGCATGACGTCCGGGACCGGGCTCTGCGCGGAACCGAACACGGAGCCGACCTGGCGTTGCAGTTCGGCGACGTACCGCTGGTCCTGGGTGGACGGGTAGGGGCTCTTGACCCGTTCCATCACCGACCGGGGGAGCACATCGGCAACCGCCTGTCTGAGCAGGCTCTTCTCACGTCCGTCGTGCACTTTGAAGGACCAGGGCGCGTTGAAGACGTAGTCGACGAGACGGTGGTCGCAGAAGGGCACCCGCACCTCGACGCCGGCTGCCATGCTCATCCTGTCCTTGCGGTCGAGCAGCACTCGGACGAAGTGTGTGAGATGTGCGTAGGAGATCTCGCGCATCCGCGCCTCGACAGGATCGGCGCCCTCCAGAGCGGGCACCTCGGCGAGTGTTGCCCGGTAATGGGCGGCCAGGTAGTCGGGGAGCGCCAGGGACTTCGCGAGCGACGGTTCGAGTCCCACCGCGGAGCCCGTCTGGCGGGAGAACACGTCCAGCCATGGGAAGGTGTCCGCGGCCCGCGCCCGGGCGTCGTGCATCCACCGGTAACCGCCGAACACTTCGTCGGCGGCCTCTCCTGACAGAGCGACTGTGGCGTGCTCGCGGATCGCCGAGAACATCAGGTAGAGGGAACTGTCCATGTCGCCCAGATTGAGCGGCAGATCACGGGCGCCCACCGCGGCTCTGCGCACCGCGGGATCGGCCAGCGCCAGGGAATCGAGCACGACGTCCCGGTGATCAGTGCCGACGTGCCCGGCGACGTCGTGGGCGAACGGCGTGTCGGGGCTGGGGCGCACCTCGTCCGGGCGGTCGTCATCGGCATGCCCTGCGAAGCCGATGGAAAAGCTGCGCACCTTCTCCCCGGTGGTCTCGCGGACGTGCCGGGAGGCCAGCGCCGTGATCGCACTCGAGTCGAGCCCGCCGGAGAGCAGCACGCAGCCCGGCACATCCGCTCGTAGCTGGCGCGCCACGATGTCGTCCAGAAGTTCGCGCACCGTGCGCACCGTCGTCGTGAGGTCGTCGCGGTGCCGCGATGCTCCGAGCTGCCAGTACCTCGACGTGTGCAGCCCACCGCGATCGACGACGACCATCGTGCCGGGCACGACCTCGTGCATGCCCCGCCATACGGCCCCGCCGACAGTCTTGACGAAACCGAACGCACAGGCGAACAGCTGACGCAGGCCGTCGAGGTCCACCACGCGTTCGACGGACGGGTGGGCGAGGATGGCCTTCGGCTCCGAGCCGAACAGCACGCCGTCGGGCGTGGGGAAGTAGTACAGCGGCTTGACGCCCATGCGGTCGCGGACGAGGAGCAGCTGCTCCGTGCGACCGTCCCACACGGCGAAGGCGTACATGCCGTTGAGCCGCTCCGCGACCGAGGCACCCCACTCCATGTAGCCGCACAGCACGACCTCGGTGTCACTGTTCGTACGGAAACGGTGCCCGCGCAGGCGCAGTTCGTTCCGCAGCTCCCGGTAGTTGTAGCACTCCCCCGTGTAGACGAGGACTACGGGCCCGTCGGGCGTCTCGTGCACCATGGGCTGCGCCCCACCCACGGGGTCGACGACGGCCAGTCGGCGGTGCCCCAGGACGGCGCGCGGGCACACCCACAAGCCGGCGTCGTCGGGCCCGCGGCGGGCCATGGTCGCACTCATGGCCTCGCCGACCTCCCGCTGATCAGTGAGGTCGTGCCGAAACGCCACCCAACCTGCCATTCCACACACAGTCAGTCTTCCCTCCGGTTGCGTTCTGGATTTAACTTCCCGTGATGCCGCCCGGTTGCAGCAGGCTCGGAAAATCCCCCCATTGCCATGCGCGGAGCGAAATTACGCGACCCCTCGCCGGAATTCCAATGCATTCCCCGCACTCCAGCGAGAGAAAAGTGACGCGTATCACTTGACGTATATCTGGCTGACTTTTTAAGCTCCTTAAAGCAGCTCCTTTTCCTCAGGCACCGGATGTTCCGTCATCGATTAGGGGTCATCCGCCGCCCACTTCTCACACCGCCCGACACGCACCATTTCGTCGCGCGGGGCGATCTCTTCCAAGGGAAGCACTGGAGTCATGGTTCTGGACCTGAGCATTGAGCGGGCGGGCCGCTGCCTGACCGATCCCGCAAGCTACACCGACGACGAATTCCTCCACCGGGCGCTTACGATCCTGCGCCGGGAGGCGCCGCTGCACTGGGTGGAAGAAGAGGGGTACGACCCGTTCTGGGCTGTGACGCGGCATGCCGACGTCATGAGGATCGAGCGGGAAAACACGCGCTTCCTCAACGCGCCCCGGAGCACGCTGACCCCCCGGGAGGAGGAGAAATACACCGAAGCCAATGGCGGGAACCTGACCATGCTGGTAAACCTCGACGGCGCCAGGCACCGGCTCGTCCGCGCCATAGCGGCGGACTGGTTCAAACCGAGCGTACTGCGCGAGATGGAGACGCAGATACGGCGGCTGGCCCGGCGGTACGTCGACCGCATGTTCGCTCTCGGTGATTCCTGCGACTTCGCCGCCGACATATCGGTGCACTATCCGCTCTATGTCATCATGGCGATGCTCGGACTGCCCGAGAATGACTATGAGATCATGCTCAAATGGACGCAGGAGATGTTCGGCAGGGCAGACGAGGACAAGGCGCGGGTACTGGGCGCCGCCGCCCTGGCTGAGCCGAAACAGGACATGTTCGAGTATTTCGCCAGGACGACGGCCGAGCGTCGTGCCCACCCGTGTGCCGACCTTTCCTCCCGTATCGCCAATGCGCGGATCGACGGGGAGTACCTCTCCGATGTCGACGCCCTCTCCTATTACGTCCTGATTGCCACCGCCGGCCACGACACCACCAGTTCCACCTTGTCCGGCGGGCTGCAGGCTCTGATCGAGCATCCGGAGCAGATGGCCCGGCTCGCCGAGCGCCCGGACCTGCTGCCGTACGCCGTGGACGAGATGATCCGGTGGGTCACTCCGACCAAGTCCTTCATGCGCACGGCCGCCGAGGACTGCCGCATCGGCGGCACCGCCATCCGCCGGGGGGACTCGCTGCTGCTCATGTACCCATCGGCGAACAGGGACGAGGAAGTCTTCGACGATCCCTTCCGCTTCGACATCGCCCGTACACCGAACAAGCACCTCTCCTTCGGATTCGGCGTGCACCGCTGCCTGGGCGCGACGCTGGCCAAACTGGAGGTGTCGGCGTTCTTCGCGGAGTTGCTGCCGCGGCTGCGCACCATCGAACTCGCCGGACCGCCGGCGCTGACCGCGACCACCTTCGTCGGCGGGCTCAAGAGTCTCCCCATCCGCTACGAGCCGGCCGACTGAGACTCCCACGCCGCCTCACCCCCCAAGCAAGCCGGCGGGACCGGACCGCTCCACCAACATGCCGAAGGGGTCGAGGCGGCAT
>NZ_JBVHWM010000135.1:0-5461 GCF_055564375.1 Streptomyces sp. NPDC029138 | reverse complement strand
GCTGGACTGGTACAACTACCACCGACCCCACACCGGCATCGGCAGCCACCCACCAGCCAGCCGCGTCACCAACCTCTCCGAACAGCACACCTAGGCGCCCCGGTAGCAGCAGTACTGCCGGCATTCGCGCCACAGGTCCTTGGCCAGAGCGGTCCAGGCGACCGGGTGCTTGTCGAAACATGGTCGCCTCCGCGTGCACCACGTAGTGTGACTCCGCATGATCGAATCCGAGATTGAGATCAGCGAGGATCTGGTCCGCGACCTGCTGCGGGACCAGCATCCGGATTTGGCCGCGCTGCCCATCCGCGAGGTGGCGGGCGGCTGGGGCAACCAGATGTGGCGCCTCGGAGACGAGTTGGCGGTCCGGATGCAGCGGATGGACACCAACCCGGATCTGCAGCTCAAGGAGCGCCGATGGCTGCCGACCCTGGCCTCGCGCCTGCCGCTGCCGATCCCGGTCCCCGTGCGGGACGGTGCGCCGTCCGAGCGCTTCCCCAAGATCTGGACCGTCATGACATGGGTTGAGGGCACGCCGCTGGACCACGGCTCGATCACCCGCAGAGACCATGCGGCCGACCTCCTGGCGGCCTTCCTCAAGGCACTGCATGTGGAGGCGCCCGCCGAAGCACCGGACGCCTCGGACCGCGGCGGTCACCCCAAGGAGTGCACGGAGGGCTTCGAGCGCTTCCTGCGGGCCGTGGACCTCGGCTACTTCGCCGAGGACGACATCCGGACCGTGTGGGACGATGCGGCCGCGGCTCCCGAGTGGGAGGGCCCGCGAGTATGGGTTCACGGCGACCTGCATCCCGCGAACGTCGTCGTCGCGGAGGGGACACTGGCGGGCGTCGTCGACTTCGGCGATGTCTTCGCCGGCGACCCGGCCTGGGACCTTGCGGCCGCCTGGGTGCTGCTCCCCGCGGGCGGCGCCTCGCGGTTCTTCGACAGCTATGCCCAGGCGGACGAGGCGGCGGTCCGACGGGCGCGTGGGCTGGCCGCAATGAAGAGCCTGTTCCTGATGCTGATGGGCCAGAACGGGGATCGCGGCCTGCCCGGCGGCAAGCCGTACTGGGGGCCCGCAGGCCGGTCGGCGCTTGAGCGCATCCTTAAGAGCCTTTGACGTCGGCATCGATCGACAACGCAGGATGCCCCGACCTCTGGTCGGGCCGACCGATCGCGCGGGAGACGATGGACCGGGTGGGCCCGAGGCGTTCGGCGATGTCCTGCTGCCGGATGCGGACCAGGCCGCCGGGCTCCTGGCGGGCGGTGAGGACGTCGAACACGTCGCGGGCTGTCGGCGACAGGCAGGCGTTTGGCAAGACCTCAAAGATCTCCGGGTTGTGGAAACCAGGGACGGTGCTGCTCATCGCGTGGCCTGGTGGGTCTTCAGGTGGTCCAAGACATTGCGGGACATCGTGCTGAGGTCGAACTTCCACAGTTTGTCCTCGATCACCTACGCCATGCTTGCGGGCTGTGCAGGCTGCGGCCGGGCGTAGTGTGCGAGCGAGCGATCAGGCCGCCTTGACGGGCGACGCCGAGGCGCAGGCAGGCAGGTCACGCGCAAAGTCGACAGTATCGTGCAAGCGAGTGACATGATTGTTCTCCTCTCCCCATTTGACCGCGTGATGGAATCAGACCGCGGAGGGGAGTTCGTCCTGACTGTGCAGATTCCACCATCAGCATCAGGCCGGTGCTGCACCTCATGAGCAGATCGCCCTCGCCCGGCAAGGCGCCCACAAGCGCTCGCGGTGGCCAGGCAACCGCTCCACCTCGCCATACAGAGAGAGTGCACGCATGTCTGTAGTACTGATTCCTGACGAACCTGTTCGAGTGGCTGCGGACGGCACGCGGTCGTGCCGCTACTCGATCATGAGGGGTGATCTCATCGCGGGTGGCCTCGAACTGAGGGTTGAATCATCCGCGCCTCGAACCGGACACGCGCACTTCTGTGCCAATAGTCGGTCGGACCGGGGCGCGAACCTCGGCGCTTCTGTCATGACGGCGGCGGAGGAGTTGTTGCGCGACTGGGGGTGTACCGCTGTGCGGGTCCGCGCACCACGGCGTGAGGCGGAGGAACTCCTCGCCAAGCTGAGTTACCGCTCGGTCAGCCGTGTCATGGTCAAAGAACTCGGCTCACGGCCGGACTTGCCGTCCTCCGTCCGAGCCCGAACCTTGACCCAGGAAGAGTTCGAAGCATTTGTCGGGGCCGCAGAGGCTCAGTACGCCCTCTCCTTCGTGGATCGGGGTTTTCCTCTAGCCGAGGCCGAGAATATCGCCCGCTCGGCCACGACGAGTCTGTTGCCCAACGGCCAGGCTACTCAGGGTGTCGCTCTGCGCTGCCTGGTCGATCAAGAAGACGTCGTCGGCAGCCTCTGGGTGGCCGACTCGGGTCCGCTCCCGGAGCCGGGTGCGTACGTGTATGACGTAGGGGTCTCAGAGGGACGCCGCGGCCGAGGGTTCGGCCGAGCTCTCATGCTCCATGCAGAGCAGATCGCCTGGGACTGGGGTTGCCGGCGCATAGGCTTGAACGTCTTCGAGGGGAACACCGTTGCTGAGCAACTGTACGCATCATTGGGTTACCGGACGACGCTGCGCTCAATCGCCCGAGACCTGTAGGAACGGCTGACGCGTCCTGTTGCGCCACGGACGGTGCGCCCATCAGCCCGACAGCGTAGAGGATCGACGGGGCCCCGGCGGCCCAGCAGGCGGGTACCACTGTGGCTACCACGGCCCGCCGCCAGGTCCGGGCTGGGTACGTCGCTCGGCCTCGATGACGGCCAGCGTGTCCAGCATCTTCTCCGCGCATGTGTCGTGGTTCTCCCAGGCCACGTACCGGCCGCCGCCGGAGGCGGCCTCGGTGAGGAAGCAGTCCACGATGCCGAGTTGGCTGAGCGCTTCCGCGGTGGCCAGCACGACCGCCTCGATCCGGTGGCCGGCCGCCCGGTAGGCACGGGAAGAGACGCGGGCGTCGTCCGGAAGCGAGGCTGGGGCAGCCGAAGCTGTCCGGCCCGGGCAAGGACGCCGACCCGCTGCTCGTGCTCACCGAGTCTGCCCTGGAGCGCTACGGCCTCCCCGCCGCCCTCACTGATGAGGAGCGGCTCGCCGGGCGGCTCCCGGAGGGCCACAAGGTCGTCAAGCAGCTGGCGCGCGCGGAGTGGAAACTGACGAAGCGCGGGTTCGGCCGTGGGCGCGGATCTACCGCCCGGCCAAGGGCTCGGAACGCACCTGCGTGCAGCTGTGCATTCCGTCGTGGAACGCGCTGGACACCCGCCACGGGGGCGAGGCCGGGCAGCTTCCGCCGGCGGACCTCGCCCGGCTCCTGGGCACCTACGCGTCCCGGGTGATGACGCCGCGCGGCTCCACCGCCGTCACTGGCCTGGAGCTGATATGACCGCGCTGCACCCGCCGACCCGCGCCTCCGAGCCGGACGCGGATCGTCCTTGCCGACCTTCACCCTCGACAGGTCGACGTGGGACAGGTCGACCAGCCACGAGCCGGGCAGCTTCGGGTCGAACACCGGTGCCTTGACGTGCGTCGGCGCCCCGAGGCCGACGACGAGGCCGTTGGTACCGGCGGCGAAGGCCATGTTCACGTCGATACCGACCAGGTGTCGCAGCGTGCACTCGGCATCCGTCATCGGCTGCGCCCAGTCGTACGCCTCCTCGAACAGCTTCTCGCCAGGGCGGACGTGGAAGCGCGGCAGGTCCTTAAGGAGGGGGTGTCCGTCAGCGGCCTCGCACGGGGCGCAGTCCACCGGGTCCTTGCCCAGCGAGCCGGGGTTGTGCTCGGGATGCCGGCGGCCGGTGGAGCTGGACGGCGACCTACTGCCCAGCCCATTCACGCCGAAGGACGAGCGCCCGGAGGGCCCGGCCTGGTACGCCACCCCCACCGTCGCCTACGCGAGGTCTACTTCCAGGACAGCGGCCGCCGCGCCGGCCAGCTGAAGGAGGTCCGCTTCACGGACACCTGGAGTTCGACCTGTAGCAGGCCGGCCACGAACAGCCCGCGAGCCCCGGTGTGACTGAGCACATCAGTCGGCGAGTGGGCATGTGAGTTGGCGACCAGAGCATTCGCGCTCTACAAGCCGGGTGCGGTTGGGTTCGACGCGCGCAGGGAATTGAGCTTCACGGGTGCTCACCCACTGGACGTACGTAGCGCCGAGAGCTGTGAGGTGTGCGTGGCTGGTTCGCGAACCGCTTCGGGGCCGGGGAGCCTGTTGGAGCGCTGGGATCAGCGGGGGCTGGCCATCGCTTGCCTTGTCGCCGTCTGCGGATCAGTGACCGCTGCGCTCTTCGGACTGTCTGCCGCCTGGCAGATGCCATTCCTGTTCACGGCGGTCTACGCAATCCTGCGTTCCCTCGTCCCCATCACCGCCTCGCGACAAGAACTGGCTGATCTCCGCGCCGAAGTCGAACTGCTGCGGCGCGACTTCGACCAGGCGAACTCATCACGTATAGAGCACTATCCGGACGCGGCGGCCTTCTATAAGGCGGAGGTCGATTATCTCGTCAACCGCTGCCCTAGCCATATGGACGCCTGGTACATGCGGCTTGAAACGCCGGATGATTTCAGCGCATCGTCTGCAGCCTTCTCGGACTACTTCCAGGCGGTACTCGACTGGGCGCACAACGGCGGATCGGTGCGGCGCCTGTTCTGCCTCGGCTCGTCCAGAGGGTATGCCAGCTGGACAGCGCGGCACCGGGAACAGACCCGCCACCTGCGCAGCTACAGCATTCGCCAGGTGGCCTGGCCCATCAAGGCCGACCTCATGAGCATGGCCATCATGGACACGAGCGCTGTGTTCCTCGCATTCACTGTTGGCGACCGAGTTCAAGGCATGCGCATTGAGGACAGCGAGGCCGCAGCGTACTTCAAGTCGTACTTCGACCGGCACTGGGAGAACGCCAGGGAAGTGCCCCGTCCCCCCACGCCTTGAGGTCTGTTCAGAACGTATGCGCAGTTCACACGGCGGGTGCTCGGATGGTGCCGTAGATGATCGGCGATCTCTCGCCATGCATTTCAACGGCTGAGTCCGCCGAGCGGCGAGAGTTTGCGTGTAGGGGACGAGATCAGCACGCTCGCCCTCCATAACGCTCAACTCGCCAACTGAAGCGCTCAGTCACACCCGGACCCATGGGTCCGGGGCTCGCTCGCGTATCCGGACTAAGAAAACGATCACGATTCGGCACCCTTTAGTGCGCTAGGAAGGTGGTCCTGCGTGTGCTCCGTCACGGCGACACGCCAAGCTGCCAGAGCCGGTGACCAGCGATTTTTGTGAGGGCGTGCGTCCTGTAGCGACCGAAGGCGCATCCGATGGCTGCTCGTCCGGCGCGGGGTGTGCCCCCGGCGGAAGAACCAGCAAGTTGGGCGAGCCCTACGACCGGCCTCCCCTGTCCAAGCAAGTACTGACCGGGTGGGTGCCGGCCGGGGGCACGACTTTGCCGCGCCGTCGTGGCATCGATGC
>NZ_JBVHWM010000134.1:0-5482 GCF_055564375.1 Streptomyces sp. NPDC029138 | reverse complement strand
CAAGACCTCCGCCGGCATCTTACCCCCCCCCCCCCCCCCCCCCCCCCCCCCCCCCCCCCCCCCCCCCCCCCCCCCCCCCCCCCCCCAGCCCGGGGAGGCGAAGGCGCAGCTGGTCCAGCGCCTGATCGGCGGCCAGGTCAGCGGCACCGCCGTCGACCTGGTGTCCGGGCTGGCCCGGTCCCGCTGGTCGCAGCCCCGCGACCTGGTGGACGCGCTGGAGGAGCTGGCGGGCATCGCCGACCTCACGGCCGCGGAGAAGACGGGCACCCTCGACGACGTCGAGGACGAGCTGTTCCGGTTCGGCCGGATCGTCTCCTCCAGCACCGAGCTGCGCGCCGCGCTCACCGACCGTGCCGCCGGCACCTCG
Organism: Streptomyces sp. NPDC029138; assembly: GCF_055564375.1. Taxonomy (NCBI): domain Bacteria; kingdom Bacillati; phylum Actinomycetota; class Actinomycetes; order Kitasatosporales; family Streptomycetaceae; genus Streptomyces; species Streptomyces sp. NPDC029138. Next base: position 5,115 of record NZ_JBVHWM010000134.1, on the reverse strand, counting down.
GCTAAGACCGAGCTGCTGCACCGGCTTCTGGGCGGACGGGCCAAGCCGGCCACCGAGCGGCTGGTGACGCGCCTCGCTACCGCGCCGCGTGGACGTAGCCTGGAGACGGGACTGGAGTCCCTGTCCAAGCTCGCCGCCGACCGCCGGAACCGCATGGTCGCCGTCGTCACCTCGGCGGTGCCGCTGAGCGACGGACAGCGTGAGCGCCTCGGCGCCGCCCTGACCAAGCTCTACGGGCGTCGGATGCACCTCAACCTCGACGTCGATCCCGAGGTCGTCGGCGGGATCCGGGTGCAGGTCGGTGACGAGGTCATCAACGGCTCGATCGCGGACCGGCTGGACGAGGCCGCCCGCCGCATGGCGAGCTAGCAGCAGCAACTCGATATTTCGATCCTTCGAGAACATTCGAGAAAAGCAGTACGTACTTACGGCCCTGGTTGGGCCGTGCAGAGGATTCCTGGGGGTCGCCCCCAGACCCCCAAAGTGAAACTTCGGGCCCAACAAGGAGAGCAGGGAACCCAGATGGCGGAGCTCACGATCCGGCCGGAGGAGATCCGGGACGCGCTGGAGAACTTCGTCCAGTCGTACAAGCCGGACGCGGCCTCGCGCGAGGAGGTCGGTACGGTCACCGTCGCCGGCGACGGCATTGCCAAGATCGAGGGTCTGCCCTCGGCCATGGCGAACGAGCTGCTGAAGTTCGAGGACGGCTCCCTCGGCCTCGCGCTGAACCTGGAAGAGCGCGAGATCGGTGCGGTCGTCCTGGGCGAGTTCAGCGGCATCGAGGAGGGTCAGCCGGTCACGCGCACCGGTGAGGTCCTCTCCGTCGCGGTCGGCGAGGGCTACCTCGGCCGTGTCGTCGACCCGCTCGGCAACCCGATCGACGGCCTCGGCGAGATCGAGACCGACGGCCGCCGCGCCCTCGAGCTGCAGGCCCCCACGGTCATGCAGCGCAAGTCGGTGCACGAGCCGATGGAGACGGGCTACAAGGCCGTCGACGCGATGACCCCGATCGGCCGTGGTCAGCGTCAGCTGATCATCGGTGACCGCCAGACCGGCAAGACCGCCCTGGCCGTCGACACGATCATCAACCAGCGCGACAACTGGCGCTCGGGCGACCCGAAGAAGCAGGTCCGCTGCATCTACGTCGCCATCGGCCAGAAGGGCTCCACCATCGCCGGCGTGCGCCGCGCGCTGGAGGAGAACGGCGCCCTGGAGTACACGACCATCGTCGCCGCCCCGGCGTCCGACCCGGCCGGCTTCAAGTACCTGGCGCCGTACACCGGTTCGGCCATCGGCCAGCACTGGATGTACCAGGGCAAGCACGTCCTGATCATCTTCGACGACCTGTCGAAGCAGGCCGACGCCTACCGTGCCGTGTCGCTGCTGCTGCGCCGCCCGCCGGGCCGTGAGGCCTACCCGGGTGACGTCTTCTACCTGCACTCCCGGCTGCTGGAGCGCTGCGCCAAGCTCTCCGACGACATGGGTGCCGGTTCGATGACCGGTCTGCCGATCGTCGAGACCAAGGCCAACGACGTGTCGGCGTTCATCCCGACCAACGTCATCTCCATCACCGACGGCCAGTGCTTCCTGGAGTCGGACCTGTTCAACGCCGGTCAGCGTCCCGCGCTGAACGTCGGTATCTCCGTCTCCCGAGTCGGTGGTTCCGCGCAGCACAAGGCGATGCGCCAGGTCTCCGGCCGCCTCCGTGTGGACCTCGCCCAGTTCCGTGAGCTGGAGGCGTTCGCCGCCTTCGGTTCCGACCTGGACGCGGCCTCCAAGGCCCAGCTGGAGCGCGGTCAGCGCATGGTCGAGCTGCTGAAGCAGGACCAGTACCAGCCGATGGCCACCGAGGACCAGGTCGTCTCCGTCTGGGCCGGCACCAACGGCCGTATGGACGACGTGCCGGTCGTCGACGTCCGCCGCTTCGAGAAGGAACTGCTGGACTTCCTGCACCGGAAGCACCAGGGCCTGCTCACCTCCATCCGCGAGGGCGCCAAGATGTCGGACGACACGATCCAGGCGATCGACGACGCCGTGGCGGAGTTCAAGAAGCAGTTCGAGACGAGCGACGGCAAGCTGCTCGGCGAGGACGTTCCTGCCGCTGCCGCCAAGTGACGTAAGGAAGGGACCTGACTCATGGGAGCCCAGCTCCGGGTCTACAAGCGTCGCATCCGATCCGTCAGCGCGACCAAGAAGATCACCAAGGCGATGGAGATGATCGCCGCCTCGCGCGTCGTCAAGGCGCAGCGCAAGGTGGCGGCCTCCACGCCGTACGCGACCGAGCTGACGCGCGCGGTCACGGCGGTCGGTACGGGGTCGAACACCAAGCACCCGCTCACCACGGAGGCGGAGAACCCGACCCGTGCCGCGGTCCTGCTCCTCACGAGCGACCGCGGTCTCGCCGGCGCCTTCAACTCCAACGCCATCAAGGCGGCGGAGCAGCTGACCGAGCGCCTGGAGCGCGAGGGCAAGCAGGTCGACACGTACATCGTCGGCCGGCGCGGTGTGGCCCACTACAACTTCCGTGAGCGCAAGATCGCGGAGTCGTGGAGCGGCTTCACCGACGAGCCGACGTACGCGGACGCCAAGAAGGTGGCGGCGCCGCTGATCGAGGCCATCGAGAAGGAGACGGCCGAGGGTGGTGTGGACGAACTCCACATCGTCTTCACCGAGTTCGTCTCGATGATGACGCAGACGGCGCTCGACGCCCGGCTGCTGCCGCTGCGCCTCGAAGAGGTCGCCGAGGAGGCTCACGCGAAGGGCGAGATCCTCCCGCTGTACGACTTCGAGCCCTCGGCTGAGGACGTCCTCGACGCCCTGCTGCCGCGCTACGTGGAGAGCCGCATCTACAACGCGCTGCTCCAGTCGGCCGCTTCGAAGCACGCCGCCACGCGGCGCGCGATGAAGTCGGCCACCGACAACGCGGGCGAGCTGATCAACACGCTCTCCCGTCTTGCCAACGCGGCCCGCCAGGCCGAAATCACCCAGGAAATCAGCGAGATCGTCGGTGGCGCGAGCGCCCTGGCCGACGCGACCGCGGGGAGTGACCGATAAATGACCACCACTGTTGAGACCGCGACGGCTACGGGCCGCGTCGCCCGGGTCATCGGCCCGGTCGTCGACGTGGAGTTCCCCGTCGACGCGATGCCGGACATCTACCAGGCCCTGCACGTCGAGGTGGCCGACCCGGCCAACGCCGGCGAGAAGAAGACGCTGACCCTGGAGGTCGCCCAGCACCTGGGTGACGGCCTGGTCCGCACCATCTCCATGCAGCCGACCGACGGTCTGGTCCGCCAGGCCCCGGTCGTCGACACCGGCGCGCCGATCTCGGTGCCGGTCGGCGACTTCACCAAGGGCAAGGTGTTCAACACCCTCGGTGAGGTGCTGAACGTCGACGAGACCTACGACGGCGAGCGCTGGCCGATCCACCGCAAGGCCCCGAACTTCGACGAGCTCGAGTCGAAGACCGAGATGTTCGAGACCGGCGTCAAGGTCATCGACCTGCTGACCCCGTACGTCAAGGGCGGCAAGATCGGTCTGTTCGGCGGCGCCGGCGTCGGCAAGACGGTGCTCATCCAGGAGATGATCTACCGTGTCGCCAACAACCACGACGGTGTCTCCGTGTTCGCCGGTGTCGGTGAGCGCACCCGTGAGGGCAACGACCTGATCGAGGAGATGTCCGACTCGGGCGTCATCGACAAGACCGCGCTGGTCTTCGGTCAGATGGACGAGCCCCCGGGCACCCGTCTGCGCGTCGCGCTGGCCGGCCTGACCATGGCCGAGTACTTCCGTGACGTCCAGAAGCAGGACGTGCTGTTCTTCATCGACAACATCTTCCGCTTCACGCAGGCCGGTTCCGAGGTCTCCACGCTGCTCGGCCGTATGCCGTCCGCGGTGGGTTACCAGCCGAACCTGGCCGACGAGATGGGCCTCCTCCAGGAGCGCATCACCTCGACCCGCGGTCACTCGATCACCTCGATGCAGGCGATCTACGTCCCCGCCGACGACCTGACCGACCCGGCCCCGGCCACCACCTTCGCCCACCTCGACGCGACGACGGTTCTGTCCCGTCCGATCTCGGAGAAGGGCATCTACCCGGCCGTGGACCCGCTGGACTCCACGTCCCGGATTCTGGACCCGCGCTACATCTCGCAGGACCACTACAACGCGGCCATGCGCGTGAAGACGATCCTCCAGAAGTACAAGGACCTCCAGGACATCATCGCGATCCTCGGTATCGACGAGCTGGGCGAGGAGGACAAGCTCGTCGTCCACCGTGCCCGTCGTGTGGAGCGCTTCCTGTCCCAGAACACCCACGTCGCCAAGCAGTTCACCGGCGTGGACGGCTCGGACGTGCCGCTCGACGAGTCGATCGCCGCGTTCAACGCGATCTGCGACGGCGAGTACGACCACTTCCCGGAGCAGGCGTTCTTCATGTGCGGTGGTCTCGAGGACCTGAAGAAGAACGCGAAGGAGCTGGGCGTCTCCTGACTGAGGCACTCGCCTGAGTCGTGAGGGGGCGGGGTGCGTCCCGCCCCCTTACTCACGCCCACTAGAATTGACCCCAACACCCGGCGCCCCTGCCGGGTGGTGACCCGAGGAGCCACCCTTGGCTGCTGAGCTGCACGTCGAGCTGGTCGCCGCCGACCGCCAGGTCTGGTCCGGCGAGGCCACCCTGGTCGTCGCGCGCACCACGTCCGGCGACATCGGCGTCATGCCCGGTCACCAGCCGCTGCTCGGTGTGCTGGAGTCGGGCCCGGTGACCATCCGTACGAGTGACAGTGGAACGGTCGTCGCCGCGGTGCACGGCGGTTTCATCTCGTTCGCGGACAACAAGCTGTCCCTGCTGGCCGAGATCGCCGAGCTGTCGGACGAGATCGATGTCCAGCGCACGGAGCGGGAACTGGAGCGTGCGAAGGCGGAGGGCGACGCCGTCGCCGAGCGCCGCGCGGACGTCCGACTGCGTGCTGCGACGGCGCGCTAGACCCTGCGCGCCGTGCGTTGACGATACTCAGCCGGGGGGGGGGGGGGGGGGGGGGGGGGGGGGGGGGGGGGGGGGGGGGGGGGGGGGGGGGGTGGGGTTGGTGCTGTGCGCGAAAGGAGGGGGGGGGGGTA
>NZ_JBVHWM010000133.1:0-5722 GCF_055564375.1 Streptomyces sp. NPDC029138 | reverse complement strand
CCGGACCACCGTCGGCACCTGGACCCGGGCACCACCCGTCACTCCCCCGCGACCCCGGCCGGCACCGAGGCCCCGCCCGGAACCGGAACCGGCCCATGGTCACGCAGAGGGCCCACCGCCAACCCCGCCTCCCGGCACCCCCGGACCACCGTCGGCACCTGGACCCGGGCACCACCCGTCACTCCCCCGCGACCCCGGCCGGCACCGAGGCCCCGCCCGGAACCGGAACCGGCCCGTGGTCACGCAGAGGGCCCACCGCCAACCCCGCCTCCCGGCACCCCCGGACCACCGTCGGCAGGGCGGCCAGGGTCGCGTGCCAGCAGCCGGGGGCCGAGTGGCGGTCGGAGTCGTGGAGCAGGACGGTGCCGCCGCCGCGCAGGTCCGCGGCGATCCGGGCCCGTACGGACACCGGTGTCGCGTCGGCGGTCCAGTCCCGGCCCCACGCCGACCACAGCACCGTCCGCAGTCCGGCCCGCCGGGCGGCCAGCCAGCGGCTCGTGGTGAGGATGCCGTACGGCGGGCGGTACCAGCGCGGGCGGTGCCCGGTGAGGTCGTGCACCGCGCGGACGGTCCGGGCGAGCTGCTCGGCGTCGCGGGCGAACGCCGGCCACCAGGGCCGGTCGTGGGTCCAGCCGTGCACCCCCAGCTCGTGCCCCCGCCGTACCGTCTCCCGGACCAGCCCGGGATGGCGGACCGCCTGCTCGCCGAGGACGAAGAACGTGGCCCGCACCCCGAGCCCGTCCAGCGCGTCGAGGAAACGCGGGGTCGACACCGGGTCCGGTCCGTCGTCGAAGGTGAGCGCGATGTGCCGGCGGGGGCCGGTGCCGGCGAGCCCGGGGAAGAGCAGCAGCCGTACGCCCGGGAGCCAGGTGGCCGCCGGGCCGATGTGGGCCGCGACGACCCCGGCGGGCAGCAGGACGGCGGCCGTCCGCACGGCGCGGCCGGACACGAGGGACATCGGTGACTACCTCCTCGGTGTGCGCGGGAGAGCGGCGGCGGAGCCGGAGTACGCCTTCGGGTCTGTGGCGTCCCATTCCCCGCCGATGGACGGCGAGTGGACCAGGCCGATGCTGCCCGCGCCGATCAGGGCGACACCGATCGCCTCCGGCAGCAGGCTCAGGCCCAGGTGGATCGATTCGCCGAACAGCACCCAGCCGAGCACGACACTGGTGAGCGCGTCGCCCAGGGTGAGGGCGGGCTGGGACGCCGTCAGCGAACCGGCGCCGAGCGCGCCCTGCAACAGCAGGAACGCGACGAGTCCGGCGGCCCCCGTGGCGTACAGCGACCAGTGCCCGAACATCTCCGCGGGCCCCTGCCCGAGCCGCCCCACGGCCTCCTTCAGCAGCGCCGCGGTCGCGGCGAAGGACACGGCGGAGGCGAGGCCGAGCAGCGCGGCCCGGGACGCACCCCGGGTCGGGCGCGCGACCACCACGAGCAGGACGACGACGCCGAGCGCGCCGCCGCCGCCCAGCAGCCAGTCCCCCGGCCGCGCGGTGGCCCGGCCGGCGGACGGCGCCGCCGCCAGGAGGAACAGGGCCAGCCCGCCGGCGAGGGCGACGAACGCCAGCCAGGTGCGGGCGTCCGGGCGGCGCCGGAAGACGACACTGCCCACGGCCAGCGTGAACAGCAGCTCGGCGGTGAGCAGGGGCTGGACCAGGGACAGGCTGCCCACGGCCAGCGCCCCGGCCTGCAACAGGCTGGACAGCCCCAGCAGCCCGGCGCCCGCCAGCCAGTAGGGTCTGCGCAGCAGATGGGCGAACCGGCGCACGGCGGACCCCGCCCCACCGCCCTGGTCCGGCTCCTGCACGGCGGCCCGTCGCTGGAGCACGGACGCGGCCGCGTTGGACAGGGCCGCGAGCAGGGCGAGCAGCACCGCCAGCCCGGTCATGGCCGCTCACCCGAAGCGGGCGGCGAGCCGCCGGTAGAGTCCGGGCGCGGCACCGCGCACCCGGGCGGGCAGACGCAGCCACCCGGGGACGTACACCTCGTCCCGGCCGTGCAGGACGGCGGCCCAGACCGCGTCGGCCACGCGTTCGGCGGGCACGGGCCGCGGCCAGGAGCGTGCGTAGGGGGTGCCCCGCCGGTCGAAGAAGGGGGTGGCGACCACGCCGGGGATGACATGGCTGACGCCCACTCCGGTGCCGCGCAGCTCGTACCGCAGGCAGTCGGCGAAGGTGGCCAGCGCGGCCTTCGCCGCCGAGTAGACGGCCTCCCCGCGCACGCCCACGCTGCCGGCGAGGGATCCGATGAGCACGACGCGTCCGGATCCGGTCGCGACCATGTGCGGCAGCACGGTCCGCACCAGGTGCACGGTGGCCAGCAGGTCGACCCCCACGATCTCGTCGATGCGCGCGGCCGGCATGCCGGTGAAGTCCCCGGCCCAGCCCACGCCGGCGCCCGCGACGAGCAGGTCCAGCCGTCCGAGGTGGTCCAGGGCGAGGCCGGCGAGCCGGCGGTCGGCGCCGGGCCGGGTCAGGTCGGCGGGCAGCGCGACGGCACCGGCCTGCGCGGCCACCTGCTCCAGTCGGGTGACGTCGCGTCCGTTCAGGGCCAGTCGCCAGCCGCCCTCGGCGGCCAGTCGGCGGGCCACGGCCGCGCCGATGCCCGAGGACGCGCCCGTCACCAGGGCGGCACCGCCCTGGCCGGGGTCCGGGGCGGTGTCCGCCGTTGCGGCCGGGGCCGCCAGGGGCCGGGTGTCGTTCGACGGTCCTGCGGGGGACGGGGCATGGGACATGGTGACGACCTCACTGCGACGGCGTACACGGGCTCGCGAACTCCGGGGCCGAACCTTCGCGGTGTATCCAGGGCGCCACACACTGAAACACCGCGCACGGCGAAGTGGGCCGCAAGAAAGAAACACTGCCGTTTCGCTGCCGGCCGTCGGCGGCGCCTTGCGGGGTGCCTTCGGACGCACTGCTCGCGCCCGCCGCGCTGTCGCTGCTCCACACCACGTTTCACCGACGCCCGGCAGCGGGCGCGCGCGTCCAGCGTGTACGGCGCGGGCGGCCTGCCGCTCGGCGGTGAGCTGACCGACGCGCTGGACCGGCGCTGGACCCTGCCCCAGGGGCCGCCGTCAGCAGGGAGACGGCGGTCCCTCGCCCCGTCCGGGGGACGCTTGGGACGGCTCCGTCGGGTAACTCGCAGGGCAGATCACCTCGCCGACGGAAGGAGACGTCATGCCTGGCGGCAACGGCCACGACGACCATGAGGACCGGCCGGAGACGGCGCTGGAGGAGGTGCTCCGGGAGGTCGAGGAGGCCGAGAAGCGCGACGAGGACCATGACGCCTCGGGTGAGGCCGGGGACACCATCACCCCGAGCCCCGGGGCGCAGGAGCAGGCGAAGGGCGACTGAGCCCAACCGGGCGGCGCGCCCACGGGTCGGCCCGCAGGCCGACTGGGGATCTCGCTGATCCCCTGAGGGGCACCGGCGCGATGGGCAGGGCCACGGCCGTACGGCCTGCGCCCGGTGACCTCTTCGGGGTGCGGTGGATCACTGGTGCTTTCGCGCGGGCCGGGTACCCGGGCCCCATGAACCACCACGCGCGAGGACCTCTGCTGCCCCCGCCCCGAGGCCCGCTCTCCGCCGCGGTCATCGCGTACCTGCGCGGCACGGGCCCGCTCCCGGACCCGGCGGGCGCCGGGGCCGCCGACCCGTACGGCGACGACCTCCAGCTCGCCCTGTACCTGTGCTACGAGCTGCACTACCGCGGCTTCGCCGGTGTCCCGCCGCAGACCGAGTGGGACCCGGAGCTGCTGCGGGTCCGGGCCGCGCTGGAACACCGCTTCGGCGGCGCGCTGCGCGCCGACACCCCGGTCCACGACAGCCTGGACGACGCGCTCGCCGCCCTCCTGGTCGAGCCGGCCGAGGGCACGGGGGTCACCCACTTCCTGTCTGCCGAGGGCGAGCTGTGGCAGCTGCGGGAGTACGCGGCGCTGCGCTCGCTGTACCACCTGAAGGAGGCCGATCCGCACGCCTGGGTGCTGCCGCGGCTGTGGGGCCGGGCGAAGGCGGCGATGGCCGCGGTGGAGTACGACGAGTTCGGCGGCGGCCGGGCCGAGCGGGTGCACGCGCGCCTGTTCGCCGACCTGATGGCGGACCTGGGCCTGGACACCACGTACGGCCGTCATCTGGACGCGGCCCCGGCCGAGATGCTGGCCGTGGTCAACCAGATGTCCCTGTTCGGTCTGCACCGCGACCTGCGCGGCGCGCTGGTGGGCCACTTCGCCGAGGTGGAGATCACTTCCTCGCCCGGCTCCCGCCGGCTGGCCGAGGCGATGCGCCGCACCGGCGCCGGCCCGGCCGCGGAGTTCTTCTACGACGAGCACGTGGAGGCGGACGCGGTGCACGAGCAGGTCGTCCGGCACGAGGTGATCGGCGGACTGCTGGCCGAGGAACCGGAGCTGGAGCCGGACATCGCCTTCGGGATCGACGCCACCGAGTATCTGGAGGACCGGCTGGCCCGGCGGCTGCTCGCGGACTGGCGCGCGGGACGGTCGTCCCTGCGGACACCTCTGGACTCTCCCGCCCCCGCAGCCCCGGAATCACCCCCCGGGACACCCCCGGAACACCAGATGTCCCATACATCTTGACTCCCGGGGTACCCGCGCGACGTGATCGCATTGGTGCTTCCAGGTGTGTACGCCCCGCAGGACGACACGGAGCTGCTGGCCGAGGCCCTCCGCGAGGAGGCGCCGCCGCCCGGCGCCCGCGTGCTGGACGTCGGCACCGGGAGCGGTGCGCTGGCCCTGGAGGCGGCCCGGCGGGGCGCCGCGGTGACCGCGGTGGACGTGTCCCGGCGGGCGGTGTGGACGGCCCGGCTGAACGCGTGGCTGACGCGGCTGCCGGTGCGTATCCGGCGCGGCAACCTCTTCGCGCCGGTGCGCGGCCGAACGTACGACCTCATCCTGGCGAACCCGCCCTATGTGCCGGCGCCCGACGCCGGGCGCGGGCCGCACGGCCGGGCCCGGGCCTGGGACGCGGGGCGCGACGGGCGGCTGCTGCTGGACCGGATCTGCCGGGACGCGCCGCCGCTGCTGTGCCCCGGCGGGGTGCTGCTGATCGTGCACTCGGCGCTGAGCGGTCCCGACCGCACCCTGGAGCTGCTGCGGGCGGCGGGGCTGAAGGCCGCGGTGGTCCGGCGCCGCTGGATCGCCTTCGGCCCGGTGCTGCGCTCCCGGGAGGACTGGCTGCGCCGGAGCGGGCTGCTCGCGCCGGCCGAGAACAGGGAAGAGCTGGTGGTCATCCGTGCCGAACGACCCTGCTGACTCCGCTGACCGCGCCGGCTCCGCCGTGAACACCCCGCCCGCCGGCCCGGGGGCCAGGCCCTCGGCCGATCGGGCCCGGCGGATCACCGTGCAGCGGCGCGGGCCCCTCCTGGTGGAAGGGCCCGTGGAGATCGAGCTGGAGGACGGGACCACGGTCTCCTCGGACCGCTTCCGCGTCGCTCTGTGTACCTGCCGGCGCAGTCGCCGTTACCCCTGGTGCGACACGAGTCACCGGCGCAAGGCCTGAACACTGGTTGAAACAGATTGTTTTTCGCCGCTCCCCGGGCGGTCCCCCACGGACCGGCCCGGGGAGCGGCTGTGTGCCCGGGTCCGGGGGGGGGGGCCCCCCCCCCCCCCCGCCCCCGCGTCCGGGCGCAGGGTCCCCGCCCCCAGGGGGCTCAACCCCCACTCTCTGGGCTTACTCGGCGGTCCCAGGGAAACCGGCGATCCCCGCCC
>NZ_JBVHWM010000132.1:0-6438 GCF_055564375.1 Streptomyces sp. NPDC029138 | reverse complement strand
CCCCCCCCCCCCCCCCCCCCCCCCCCCCCCCCCCCCCCCCCCCCCCCCCCCCCCCCCCCCCCCCCCCCCCCCCCCCCCCCCCCCCCCCCCCCCGGGTGGCGTGGTACGGACGTGCGCGGATGTGCGATGCGGGGCGCAGTCAACCGTCCTGCACCGTGAAGGCGCAGGACGTAGGCCGGACACCACAGCCAGGGGCGGCCAGGACTCACCAGCCTCGGGCTTCACCCGAGGCAGCTGACATCAGGCGCATGCGATGGTCAGCTCGGCGTCGGTCCTGGCGATGATCTCCGTGGTGCTCACACCCGGGGCGCACTCGACGAGGTGCAGGCCGTGGTCGGTGATGTCCAGGACGCCGAGGTCGGTGATGACGCGGTTCACGCATGCCCTGCCGGTCAGCGGGAGTTTGCACTCCCGCAGGATCTTCGGGCTGCCGTCCTTGGCGGTGTGGGCCATGACGACGATGACGGTACGGGCGCCGTGGACCAGGTCCATCGCTCCGCCGATCCCTGTGACCAGCTTGCCGGGTACGGCCCAGTTGGCGAGGTCGCCGTGTTCCGAGACCTGCATGGCACCCAGGACGGCGACGTCGATGTGGCCGCCGCGGATCATCGCGAAGGAGAGGGCCGAGTCGAAGAAGGCGGCACCGGGCAGGACCGTGACGGTTTCCTTCCCGGCGTTGATCAGATCGGGGTCGACCTGGTCGTCGGTGGGATAGGGACCCGTGCCCAGAATGCCGTTCTCGGACTCCAGGACCACCTCCACCCCGTCGGGGAGGTGGTTGGGGATCAGCGTGGGCAGGCCGATGCCGAGGTTGACGTACTGTCCGTTGCGCAGTTCGCGCGCGGCCCGAGCCGCCATCTGCTCCCGCGTCCAGGCCATCAGATGCTCACCGTCCTCTTCTCGATCTTCTTGTCGGCCGCCTGCTCGGGGGTGAGCGCGACCACGCGCTGCACGAAGATCCCCGGCAGGTGCACCGTGTCCGGGTCGATCTCGCCCGGTTCCACGAGTTCCTCGACCTCGGCGACGGTGATCCTGCCGGCCATCGCGGCGAGGGGGTTGAAGTTGCGGGAGGAGTGCCGGAAGACGAGGTTGCCGTGCCGGTCTCCCCTCGCCGCGCGCACCAGTGCGAAGTCGGTGCGGATCCCGCGCTCCAGTACGTACTGGACGCCGTCGAACGTGCGGGTCTCCTTGGCCGGGGAGGCGACGGCCACCCCGCCATGGCCGTCATAGCGCCACGGCAGACCGCCCTCGGCGACCTGTGTCCCCACGCCCGCGGGGGTGTAGAAGGCGGGAATGCCGGCGCCGCCGGCCCGCAGCCGCTCGGCGAGCGTGCCCTGCGGGATCAGCTCCACTTCCAGTTCACCGGCCAGGTACTGGCGGGCGAACTCCTGGTTCCCCCCGATGTAGGAGCCCGTCACCCGCGCGATCCGCCCCGCCGTCAGCAACACCGCGAGGCCCGAGTCCATCGCCCCGCAGTTGTTCGACACCACCGCGAGATCGCGCACTCCACGCTCGTACAACGCCTGGATCAACACGTTCGGGACTCCACTGAGCCCGAACCCTCCCACCGCCAGTGACGCCCCGTCCGGCACGTCGGCCACCGCCTCCCCGGCCGTGGTCACCACCTTGTCCAGCCCGCCGCCGTTGCCCGCGAGCGCGGGGGCGGGGGCGACAGGTCGCAGGGCGTGCGGTGCAGTCATGTCCGGCTCCTCCGTATCGACGCACGGAACGGGGAGATGCTGCATCGCGCCGGGGTGAGCGCCGGACCGGCGGGGTCGAATCACCCGGGTGATCGGCGCCTCAGGCCTCCGGCGGGCCGGCGGCCTCGCGCTCCAGGAGCAGCCGGGTCAGCTCGACTCTGGTGTTGATGCCCAGCTTGGTGAAGATGTGGCGCAGATGGGTGTTCACGGTGTGGACGGACAGGTAGAGGCGCTCGGCGATGGCGCGGTTGGTGAGCCCCTCTGCGACCAGCGGGACGACCCTCAGTTCGGACTCGGACAGACTGGCCCATCCGGATGTGGCCGCCGGGCGGTGGGGGCCGGGCGCGGCCCGCACACCCAGGTCGCCCAGGCGCCGCCGTACCCGGTCGTGGTCGCGGGCGGCGCCGCATCGCCGCAGCAGGCCTTGTGCCTCCCGAAGGTGCGGGACGGCCTCGTCGACGGCGCCCCGGCTGATGAGGGCATTGCCCAGGTCCTCGTGGGCGGCCGCGAGAGCCAGGACACGGGGTCCTTGCCGGTAGTCCCGGACGGCGGCCTCGAGCAGCTGCGGGTTGCTCTCGACAAGGCCCCGGACATGGGCGTGGACGGCCCGGGTGATGACGTGGCTGCCCCCCTCGGCGGCGATGCGCTGTAGCACCGTGAGGATGGCCTCCGCCGCCTTCCGCCCGCCGCCCCGCAGCGCGATCCGCACCAGCCGCGGCCAGTGACCGGGCGGAACGGACGGCAGCCACGCCGGTCCTGTGCCGAATCCGCCGGTGAGGTCGGCCGCCTCCCGGGAGCGGTTCTCCGCGTCGAGCAGAGCGGCCTTGGCCAATGCCAGCCAGGGACCGTGAGGCGGGTTCGCCATGCCGGCCGTCGCCTCGGCGGTCCGCAGCTGCGTCCGTGCCTGCGACAGGTCTCCACGGCGCACGGCGACATCGGCGAGCACCGCCCGCGCCAGCGGGACCGCCCGGGTGATCTCCAGTTCGTCGGCGACCGCGAGGCACGCCTCCGCCTCGACGGCCGCGTCGTCCAGGGCGCCGCGTTCGAGCAGCACGCAGGCGCGGTGGACGTGCCAGTGCGGAAGGGACCAGCCGAGCCCCAGTGCCTCAGCCTGGCGTTGGCCTTCGCGCAGGGTCCGTTCGGCGTCGTCCAGGCGGTCCGTGGCGGTCAGGACCGTGGCCAGCCAGAGCGCGGGCACCCGCGGCGGGCGCAGCCGTATGGTGTGCGGTTCGGTGTCCGACCGCTGCCTGGCCTGTTCGGCGAGTTCGACGGCGTCGGACAACCGGCCGCGGTAGAAGGCGATCTGGGACTGGAAGACCATCGCGCTCACCACCACCGCGGTGTCCCGGCTCCCGCGGGCGCCCTCGATCAGCATGCCGCCGATCGCCTCGGCCGACGCCAGCTCGCCCATCGACACCAGTCCGGTGCCCTGCGTCTTGAGCAGTTGGGTGCGCAGCTCCTCGCGCAGGTCGGGCAGCGCGAGCGCGAGGCGTGTGTGCGCCATGGCCGTCGTGTCGTCTCCTGTCGCCTGGTGGATCTCGGCCGCGACCAGATGCAGGGCCGCCTGCTGTGCGGCGGCCAGGTCGTCGGAGAGGGTCGTGTTCACCAGGTGCAGTGCCTCGTGGATACGGCGGGTTCCGGTGAGCTGGAACGCCGCCTCGGTCAGCAGCTCGATCCTGCGTGGGTCCCTCGGCGGCAGCCGGTCCGCCGCTTCGAGCGCGAGGTCGGCGGCGGCTTCTGGCACCGTCGCGGCGATGTCGCGCACCGCCCGCAGCAGCATCCGCATCGCCTCCTGGTCCAGTGACCCCCCACCCAGCACGACGTGCCGGATCACCTCGGGCGACGGTGCGCCCGCGGTGCCCAGGAGCTCTCCGGCCTCCCGGTGCAGAGCCGATCTCATGGGGCGGGGAAGCTCCTCGTACACGGCGCGGCGCACCAGCTCGTGCCGGAAGGCCAGACGGTCGCCGTCCTCCGCCAGCAGTTCGGCGTTCAGTACGGCGCTCACCGCGGGCAGGAGCGTTCCGACCCGGCGGTCGAGCATCCGGGCGGCCGTCGTGAGGTCGAACCTCCTGCCGAGCACCGAACCGACTTGCAGCAGCTGCATGGCGTCCTCGGGCAGTTCCCCGAGGCGACGGTGGACGGTGCGCCGGAAACCGGCGGGGACGGGTGGGCCGCCGACGAGCGGGGCCTGGCCTCCGCTCCGCTCCAGGGCTCGCAGGAGCTCGACGACGAGGAGGGGGTTACCATGCACGTCCCGCAGGAGCGGGGCGAGGCCGGATTCCGGGGTGCGGCCGAGGAGGTCCGCGGCGATCTTGGTGATCGCCTCGGTGTCGAGGGGGCGCAGGACGAGCTGTTCGGCCCCGTTCTCCTCCAAATAGTCGCGCGCATGTCGGGCCAGGGACCGCCCGCTCGCGGTGTGCATACCGAAGATCCACAGGATCCGCGAGTCGACCAGCCGTTTCGGCAGCGCGCGCAGGGCGGCCAGCGTGGTGGGGTCCGCCCACTGCGCGTCGTCGACCACGACCGACACCGGCGCCCGCCGGACTCGGCGTTCGAGGATCTCGGCGATGCGGTCCAGGACCCAGAACGGCTGCTCGGCGACTCCCTGTTCGGGCCCGTCGCCGTCACCCCCGCCGGACTCCCGCAGCGCGGCCAGCAGCGATGACTGCGAGGCGTACTGGTCGAGTTCGTCGGCCTGGACATGGATGACATCGAAGCCCTCCACGTGACCGATACGCACCGCTTCTTGCAGGAGCCTCGTCTTGCCGACGCCCGGTGCTCCTTCGACGAGCAGGCACATTCCACCGCCGGCGCGCACGGTGGTGTGGGCCTGCCGCAGGACCGCGAGCTCGCTGTCCCGGCCGCGGAGGGGGAAGGTCGTCATCGGTCTTGGTCCGTGCTGTCCGGTGACCAGTCCGTGATCCTGTCGTTCCGCATGGGTCCAGCATGCCGGATCCATGGCGCCGGGGCGCTGCACACCGTCCGGGCTTCACCCGGGTGACAACGCCTCGCCCAAGCCTGCCTGAGCGACCGTGCGAGCCCGCCCGGAGGCAGACGGCGAGCGCACGATGACCTACCGCGAATCACCAGTACATGCGATGCGGCTGGGAGCCGCCTCTCGGACACTGGCGACGTCGGGCGATGTGCGTCGGTCCCGTACGACACCGAGCCCGCGCTCCTTCCTTTCCGACTTCCCTCAGAGGTGTCCATGTCTCTCGTACTCGACTCCGCGGCCCAAGATCTTCTGTTCCGCGACGCACGCACGGCGAACGCGTTCACGGACGAGCCGGTGACGGACGAACAGGTGCGTGCCATCCACGACTTGGTGAAGTACGGCCCGACCTCGATGAACCAGCAGCCGCTGCGCGTCGTCCTCGTCCGGTCGGACGAGGCCCGTGAGCGCCTCCTCAGGCACATGGCCGAGGGCAACCGGGCCAAGACCGCTTCGGCTCCGCTGGTGGCCATCCTCGCGGCGGACTACGAGTTCCACCGGGAACTGCCGAGCCAGTTCCCGCACTTCCCGCAGGCCAAGGACGTCTTCTTCGCCGAGCGGTCGGTGCGGGAGGAGACCGCACGACTCAACGCCGCGCTCCAGGTGGGGTACTTCATCGTGGGAGTGCGCGCCGCCGGCTTCGCGGCCGGACCCATGACGGGCTTCGATGCCGAGGGGATCGACAAGGAGTTCTTCCCCGACGGTGAACACGGGGTCCTCGCCGTGATGAACATCGGCAAGCCCGGCGAGAACGCGTGGCTGCCGCGCCTGCCCCGACTCGAGTTCGACGACGTCTTCTCCACCGTCTGATCCGGAGCCGGTGCTCGCACGCACCGTGCCGGGCGCAGCACACGAGATGCGGCCGCCGCCTCCCAGGAGGCGGCGGCCTCGTCGTATCACGTGCCGGCCAGGCGGCGAGATCCGCGCCTGCGCGCAGCCGACGTCCGGGCCCGTACACGGTCGCCCCGTCGCCCCGTCGCCCCGTCGCCCCGTCGCCCCGTCGCCCCGTCGCATCCGCCGTGCCGCCGGGACAGGCAGCCCCCCGTCCGCCGTGATCGCCGCCGTTCCCCGGGAGCGGCGGCCATCTTGTGCGGCTCGCGGTGTCAGGAGCCGTGCGGCGCGTTCCGGGGCCGCGCGGGGGCCTCGGCGCCGTGACGTTCGGCGTACCAGAACTGTGCGGCGACGCCCACCAGGTAGGCGGCGGTGCTCACCGCACCGACCGCCGTCCACAGGAGGCATCGGGAGAGGCAGGAGGCGAGCAGCCGGCACAGCAGCATCCCGGCGCCCGCCGACGGCAGGTGGAAGGCTGCCCAGACCGGAGTCGGGCCGGCGGCACGCGGGCCGATCGGCCGGCGGAAGCCGCCTGCGGCGAACGCACCCACGGCCGCGAAGGACAGCGTCGCACCGATCAGGAGCGCCGCGGCGTCCATGGCCCGCGGCGAGCCGCGGGCGGCGGATGTCACCGCAGTGGAGGTCCACAGGGTCAGCGTGTAGCCGTAGGGAGTCGCGCTGCCGGAGACGACCGCCTGGAGCTGCCGGCGGTACCCGGGTACCAGCATGTCGACGCACCTCTCTTTCTCCGCGCCGGACGCGGAGCGTTGGGAAACGCCTCGGGGGAGGGGGGGGGGGGGGGGGGGTCCCCCCCCCCCCCCCCCCAAAACCCCCCCCACTTTTCGGTTTCCCCCCCCCGTCCGACTTCTTTGCCAGGGGGTGCGCCCCAAGGGTTCCATTCCATGCCTCAGGAAC
>NZ_JBVHWM010000131.1:0-8441 GCF_055564375.1 Streptomyces sp. NPDC029138 | reverse complement strand
CCGAAACACAGGGTGACGATCATGTCCAGGTCGACGTCCTCCCGCACGGCGCCGCGGCGCTGTAGCGAGACGAGCGTCATCAGCAGTTCCTCGCAGCGAGGCCGTACGCCGTGTTCCCGGAGCTGCTCCAGCAGACCCGGCACCCGCTCCACCTCGGCCATGAAGTTGCCGTGCAGGGCCATGGCCCGTTCGTTGTGATAGCGGGGGTCGAGACGGCGCACCGCCTCGACGAGCGCCTCGCGCGGGGCCAACTGGTCCATGTCCAGCGGAGGGTAGGCCTCGCGCTGCTTGCGCAGCCCGTATTCCAGGGCGTCGATGACCAGGTCGTACTTGTTGGCCCAACGCCGGTACAGGGTCGGCCGGGTGACGCCGGCGTCCGCGACGATGTCCCCGATCGTCATGGACGCGTAGCCATCGGTGGCCAGCCGCTTGCGCGTGGCCTGGATGATCGCCTCCTCGATCGCCGGATCCCGGGGCCGGCCGCTGGCAGGCGCCACCTGCTCCGCGCCCGAGCGCCCCTCGCGCCCGCCGGCCCGCTCATCGGAACGCGTCGCTTTCACCTTCGCCATCTCAGCCCTTCCGACACACAAGCCGGCCGGTGCCGGGTTGCCCATCCACTCCCCCTCCGCACCGGCACATTACGCGAACCCCGGCGCACCGCTCCCAGCACGACCACGGGGCGGGTACCTGAGGAGGGATTCACTTTCTTTACAGCTCTTGACCGTAATGGAAGCCCCCCTTAGCGTGACGCGAACCACGGACCGTGGTGACGTGACCGACAGCGAGGAGTACGCGATGGTGACTGCTCTGGAGCCGACCGACCACATCGTTCCGGTCCCCGGCACCGCCGGGGACCGGAACGCCCGGACCCGGACGGGGCACCGACCCCGGCGACGGACGGCCCCTTCGGCCGGGGCCCACCTCGCGGCCGCCAGGGGCGGAACGACGGGCCACCGGGCCATGACGAGCGGCGCGACCGGCACGGGCCGCGCGACCGTCACAGGCCGCCCTGCCGTCCGGGGCGCGACGAGCGCGCCCTCCCCCGCACCGGCCGGTCACCTCACCCCGTCCACGGCCTGACCATGGAAACGACCATGAACCACACCCCGGCCACGGCGCCGGTCCCGGCACCGCCCCGGGTCACGGTGGAGGACGCCCTCCACAGCCGACGCAGCGTGCGCGCGTTCCTGCCGACGCCCGTCCCCCGGTCCACAGTCGAGCGGCTCCTGGCCCTGGCCGCCCGGTCCGCCAGCAACTCCAACTGCCAGCCCTGGCGGGTCCACGTCGTCACCGGGGCGGCGAAACGTTCCCTCACCGCGGACCTCCTACGGGCCCATGCCGACGGCGACGGGCGGGGACGGGACTACGACTACCAGCCCGAACAGGACGCATGGCGCGAGCCGTTCCGTTCCCGCCGCCGCCGGTTCGGTGAATGCCTGTACCGCGACACGCTCGGGATCGACGCGGACGACATCGGCGCCCGGCTGGCGCATCACCGGCGCAACTACGACTTCTTCGGTGCACCCGTCGGCATCATCCTCACGACCAGCCGTCATCCGCTGCAAAGCGCCCTCGTGGACGCGGGCCTCTTCCTCCAGGCCCTCATGCTCGCCTCTCGCGCCGACGGCCTGGACACCTGCCCCCAGGCATCGCTCATCGACTTCTCCCCCGTGCTGCGCCGGCACCTGCCGATCCCCGACGACCAGTTGATCGTCTGCGGACTCGCCCTCGGGTACGCCGACCCCGCGCACCGCCTGAACCGGCTGCGCACCCCGCGCGAACCCGTCGGTTCCTTCGCGACCTTCCACGGCGACGAAGCCGAGTAGAGGCTCTCGAGCCCGTCGTACGTCTTCCGCTCCGTCCCCGTTCCCCCGTGGACGGCACACACCGGCCTGCCCGCAGGCCGGCCGCAGGCCACGTGTCCCCTTGTTCCGCGGCACGCTCCGCGCGTCGCCGTGCTCCGCGCAGGCGCCGCGGGCCCCCGCCGTGCCCGTCCCCGGGCCCTCGTGCGCCTCCGGCCCTCTTCCGCCTCCGCTCCTCCTTCCCCTCCCCTCTTCGCGCAGTCCCCGCGTGAAGGGCCGATCCGGCCCTCGCCACACCCGAAAGGTGGGATCTCCGTGTCCTCACAGGTTCCACGCGACGCCTCGGTGCGTCTCGACGATCTGATCGACCAGCGGCCCGTCGGCAGGTTCCACTACCTGCTCCTGGCCATGACCGGCTCGGTGATGTTCCTCGACGGTCTGGACACCCAGGCGATGAGCTACGCCGCCCCGGTCGTCGCCCAGGACTGGCATCTGACCTCCTCCGCCCTCGGCCCGATCTTCTCGGCCTCGATCGCCGGACTCATGGCCGGCTATCTCCTCCTCGCACCGCTGGCCGGCAGGACGGGCCACCGCAGGCTGATCATCTGGTCCGTCGCGTGGTTCGGGGTCCTGACGCTGCTGTGCGCCGTGGCGGAAAGTGCCCCGCAGCTGCTCGTCCTGCGCTTCCTGACCGGTACGGGCCTCGGTGCCGCGATCCCGAGCGCGGTGGCCCTGGCCAGTGAGTACGCGCCGGCGCGGAGGCGTTCGACCTTCGTCATGCACATCTACTGCTGGCTGGCCTCCGGGTTCGTCGCGGCCGGCCTCATCTCCCGGGTGGTGATCCCCGCCTGGGGATGGCGGTCCGTGTTCGTCGTCGGCGGTGTCCTGCCACTGCTGCTGCTCCTGCCGCTGCTGCGGGCCCTGCCCGACTCCCCGACCCACCTGCTCCTGCGCTCGGCGGACGGCTCCCGGCTGCACGCCACGCTCCGCCGTCTCGCACCGGACCTCGGCCCGGACACGCGGGTCCTCGCGCCCGAGCCCCAGCAAGCCGACGCGGTCGCCACCGAGCGCGCGCCGCTGCTGGAACTGTTCCGGCGGCACAGGCTGCTCGGCACCGCCCTGTTGTGGCTGGCGTTCATGCTGAACCTCGCGGTGTTCTACGCAATGCAGAGCTGGCTTCCCACCGTCCTCGCCCACCTGGGCCACTCCCAGTCGACCGCTGTCGCCGCGACCGCGCTGACCACGGTCGGCGGGATCGTCGCGGCCACGTTCATCGGGCCGTCGATGGACAAGCACGGCCCCTTCGGGACGCTGGGCGTCGTCTACCTGCTCGGGGCGGTGTTCGTCGCGCTGCTCGGCGCCGCCGTCGACGGTGGGGCGGGCGGTCTGCTCGTCGCCGCGTTCCTCGCCGGAACCTGTGTCACGGGTGGCCAGATGAGCGTCATCGCGCTGGCGACGGTGCTGTATCCGCCGAGAATCCGCACCACCGGCATCGGCTGGGCCCTCGGCATGGGGCGCATCGGTGGGATCGCCGGCCCCCTGCTCGTCGGCGTCGCGTTGGACTCGGGAGTCGCCGTGCGCGTGGTCCTCCTGGTGATGGCCGGTGCCTTCCTGGTGGCCAGCCTGGTCGTCGTCGCCCTGAGCAAGGTCTCCCACGCCGTCCGGACCACCGACGCCGCCCGGCCGGACAGCCTCGGTGACGAGCTGCCCCACAGCCGCGCGGCGGCCTAGGGGCCGGTTCGGCCGCGGTCGTTCACCCCTGCCGTCGCGGGTGAACGGCCGCGGCGTCCGCGCCGTGTCCGGCACGAGCCGGCGCGATGTCCGGCGGGGAAGGCGCGCGGGGTCACAACGGTTGCTCGGGTCCGGCGAGGTAGCGCGTGGCCCAGGCCGCCAGCACGGCGGACACGTAGGCGGCGTCGGACCGGTCGGTGAGCAGATGGTCCGCGCCCGGGATCGCGACGAAGGACTTGGGATGGCGGGCGGCGTCGAAGATCTGCCGCGCGTTGTCCACCTCCACCGTCTCGTCGGTCGGGGAGTGCATGACCAGCAACGCGGTGTTCAGTCGGCGGATGCGTTCCCGCTGCGGCTGGGCGGCGAGATCCTCGAGGAAGCACCGGCGGATGCGGAAGGTCCTGCCCCCCAGGTCGACCTCCGCCTCGCCGCGCCGCTCGATCGTCGACCGGGCGTCCTCGAACCTGTGCACCACGTGCTGGGGCGACACCGGACTGCCGATGGTCGCCACCGCTCTGGTCTCGGGGATTCGGTGCGTCGCGGCGAGCACCGCCGCGCCGCCGAGCGAATGTCCGACCAACAGGGAGGGCGCCGCGTAGTGGTCACGCAGGTGGTCCGCCGCGTGCACCAGGTCGTCCACGTCGGAGCTGAACGTGCTGTCGGCGAAATCGCCGCCGGACTCGCCGAGTCCGGTGAAGTCGAAGCGCAGTGTCGCGATTCCGTACTCCGCCAGGGCCCGTGAGATCCTCGCTGCGGCGAACGTGTCCTTGCCGCAGGTGAAGCAGTGCGCGAACACGGCGTACGCCCGGGGCCTCGCCTCGGGCAGCTCCAGTCGCGCCTCGAGCGGCGCGCCCTGGGATCCCGTGAACTGTATTCGCCTGCTGGTTGTGGGCATTGCGGTATTCCCTCCCCGTTCACTGCATGTCAACGACAACGGTGTTCCGCGGCCACCGCGCTGGTGCCGTGGGACACCCGCGGAGCGACGCCACGGCGGCGCCGGTCACCGGGCGTGATCCTTCTTTCCGATCCTGGGCCGGGCCGGCGGCCGTGACCGGTTCGCGGCGCGCCGACGTGGTCCGCCGGGGCGAGCTGGGCAGGGGCGGTGCCGCACCGGGACGGGGACGCGCCCGTGGCCCGAACGCGCCAGCCGGCTCCGGCCGAGGGGGCTCCCGGGACCGCCGGGCCATCGGGCGACCACCCGAGGCACAGCGCGCCGGTGTCGCCACGGGCGACGCCTGACCGGGCAGGTGCCGCCCGCGCGCACGAACGTCCGGTGCGCCCGCCGCGCTGCTCCCGCGAGGCGCGGCGGGCGCGTGTTCACCCCAGCGTTCCGTGTGCCAGCCAGAGGTTGACCTCGTGCGGGCGTCCCTTGCGGAACATCTCCGGGACCGCCCGGCCCCGCGCGGTGATCTCGGCGGCCAGCGTGGTCACCTCCGAGCGCCAGCCGTGGGACGGCAGCCAACGGTCGGGCGGAGTGGGCGGGCCGTCCTGGAAGAAGCTCAGGATCCGGGCGATGACCGCCTCCTCCGCCGCGTCGACCGTCGACACGTCCTCCGGGCGCGGAATGGACTCGTAGTACTCCAGCGCGAGGCGGCTGCCCGGGGCGCTGAGCCGGGTCAGACCACGGAGCAGCCGCTCGGACTCCGGGCCGCTCAGGTACATGAACAACCCCTCCACCAGCCACATGGTGGGAAGCGCGGGGTCGAACCCAGCGTGGGTGAGCGCCGCCTCCCAGGTGCCGCGCAGGTCGGCGACGACCGTGCGGCGGCGCGCGGTGGGCTCCAGCCGTGCGCGCGTCAGTACGCTCTCCTTGAACCGCAGCACCGGTTCGGTGTCGACCTCGTAGACCGTGGTGTCCGCGGGCAGCTCCAGGCGGTAGGCCCGTGCGTCCAGTCCCGCCGCCAGGACGACGAGTTGGCGGATGCCGGCGGCGCAGGCCGCCGTGACCCGGCTGTCGTAGTACCGGGTGCGCACACCGAGGAACGTCGACAGCATGTACCAGGTCTCGGTCAACTCACCCCGGTCGTCCTTGGGTCCCGTCGGCAGGGCACCGTCCGGGTCTGTGCGGATGGCATGGCGGACCAGGTCCACCACCGCCGTCGCGAGCGGGTCGTCGAACAGTCGGTCCTGCCGCGCCGACTCGATCGCCCGCATGTGGGCCGTCATCAGCCCGGTCCAGCCGACGTCCCCCGGCAGAGTCACCCGCTCCTCGTCCGCCCGCCCTTGTGGCTGATGCCGCGTCTCACGCTGCACGTGTACCTCTCCGTTCCGTTGACGGCCGGCCGAGACCGGCCCGGTGTGTCCTTCGTTCTCCTCGACGGCCACAGGGTTCACAGCCGTCAGCCACGCGCCGAGGGGGCGGGGGCGTTGCAGGGCCGGGGCCCGGCGCCTCGGATGCCGGGCGTCGGCGCCCGGGGTGTGCGGAACGTTCGCCCGCCGGCCCGCGTCCGGTTCTGCCAGGCGATGTCCGTACCGGTGCGCCGGGAGCCCGTGACAGTCGGCGCGTAGCGGCGGCGTCGGCCACGTCCTGCTCGGGCCTGTGCGGCAGTCACCAGTCGTCGGTGAGCGGGGTGCACAGGTGGAGCAGCTCGGCGGTCCCGACTCGGCGACGGTGTCGCCGAACTCCTCCGGCGCGGGCTCCGCGTCGGGCTTCTCGGCGATGCCGCGCGGGAGGTCGACCGTGCCGTCGTCCGGCCGTCCGTTCCGCGAACTGCCGTGGTGCTGCTCGTGGTACCACGGCTGCTCAGGTCGCAACGGCCTTGCCGTCCTCGGCGAGCTGCTTGCCGGTCCGTGCCCGTGCCGCGAACATCGAGGCCCGCAGGAACGCCTGCGCCGCGAGCGCTCCCGGCGGCCCTGGTGCGCCCATGGGAGTCCGGGATGGTGCGCGTGAAGTCCGGCGTCGGAACGCGGGCACGCGGAGTTCCAGCACATCGTCCGGCACCCGCCCCGCCCCGTGCGGGGAGAGCCACGTCCGTCGTCACAGCGTGCCGCCCCTCGGGTGCGTCATCCACTGTTCGTGCCAAGGGGGCCCGGGGAAGCCGCGGTGAAGGTGCGCAGCGTCACCGTCAAAGCGGTGAGACCCACCAGGGCGACCGCTCCCGCGACGAGGGCGCTCGCGGTGAGCGGACTCGTCGTCCGGGAGAGGAGTCCGATGACGACCGAGGGCACGGCCATGCCCACATAGGCGGCGACGAAGTAGGTGGAGGTCACCGCGGCGCGGCGGCCCGGGTCGGCGAGGCGGTTGAGCTCGGCGAGGCCGCCGCGGAAGACCAGCCCGACCGCGGCGCCGGCGACCAGGGTGCTCAGGAGGAACAGCCACAGTGCCCTGACATAGAGGGCGCCCTCCAGGCCGGCGAGACCGCACAGGAGAAGCGCCAGCCCCGCGCCGACCGAGCGGCGGGCGGGCAGCCGCGCGAAGACGGCCTGGCTGATCGCCCCGGTGACGAAGATGAGGAACGACACGGCGCCGATCACCGCGAGGTTGTGCAGACCGAGGGTTCCCCGCAGGAAGCCGGGGACCAGACTGCTGAACAGCCCCAGGACGCTGAAGGCGGCGAACACCGCCAGGGCCGCACCGGCCACGACGACCCGCATGGGGGCCGGGACGCCGATGTCCGGCCGGAACGTGATCGGGCCGTGGCGCCGTGACACCGTCTCCGGGACGGCCGAGAGGGCGAGGGCGGCGACAGCGATGAGCCCCAGGTAGACCCAGAAGACCGTGTCCAGCGGCGCCGGGGCGTACTCGGCGAGGACACCGGCGAGCAGGGGGCCCAGGCCGAGACCGGCCATGTTGACCCCGGAGGCGACGACGGCGGCGGCACGATGGTCACCGCGGGGGTGCAGTTCGGCGATGGCCGCGGTGGCGGTGCCGCTGGCGAGGCCGACCGCCAGGCCGCTCAGCACCCGGGCCACGACGAGCGTCGCCACCTGGGTCGCGACGAGGAAGACGCCGGTGCCGGCGGCGGCCAGCAGCAGGGCGGCCGCGAGCACCCGTCTGCGTCCGATGTGATCGCTCAGGCCGCCGAAGAACAGCAGGGTGATCAGCGTGCCCACCACGTACACGGCGAAAACGACGGTGACGGTCAGGGGACCGAAACCGATCCGGGACGCCCACAGGACGTAGAGAGGGATGGGAAGGGTGCCGCCGAGCATCATCGCGGCCAGCAGACCGGCCATGAGGGTGTATCCGGTGCGGGCGCCGCTCGCCGGCGGGGCGGTGTCGGTGGTGTGCGGGGCATGCACGCGCGTCATCATGCGTCTCGTTTCCGGGGGTCGTGTCATGTCTGTCGCCGGTCCCTGAGGACCGTCCTGGCCAGCAGTCCGCTGCCGGCGCCCGCCACGACCGCGGCGGGCGCCACCCACCAGGGCCATACGATGGACAGTGCGGCGTCGAGCGACCACGCGCCCGGGCCGGTCGCGGCCAGGACGGCGGCGGTGGCCACGAGCACGAACGGGAACTCGTAACCGTCGTGCTGGACCCAGAAGCCGTTGCGCCACTTGACCGTGACCGCGACCGTCATGACGCCCATGGCGGCCATGGCGGCCAGCGGGGTGAGGGCTCCGAGCGCCAGCAGCAGTCCGGAACCGATCTGGGAACCGCCTGCCGCGAGCGCGGTCAGGACGCCCCCGCGGAAACCGTCCCGGCGGAACTCCTCGACGCCGCCCGCCAGTCCGGTGCCGCCGAGCCGGTGCGTCACCTTCTGCACGCCGTGCCCGGCGACGAGGAGGCCGACGGTGAGCCGCAGGATCAGCAGCCCTGTGTTCATGTGTCACCTGGTTTCCGGCCCGGGGGGGGGGGGGGGGGCGCCCGCCCCCGGCCACAGGATCCGGAACCGGTCCACCGGCGGAGGCGGGGCCGCAGAAACACCGCGCATCGACCACCCCCCTTCCCCCGGCGCCGGCGTGCTC
>NZ_JBVHWM010000130.1:0-8818 GCF_055564375.1 Streptomyces sp. NPDC029138 | reverse complement strand
CCGGCAGACCACTCGCCAAGACCCGCGTTTCACCCTTCGCAGCACTCCGCCCCGCTGAATGAGATCCAGCGGGGCGGAATAAACCAACAGCGTCCCTGCCGGGGCGGGCTTTTTCTTGTACGCTTTTACCGACAGGTTGTCGGCAAAGAGGACGTGCTCATGGACTCCTTCTCGTCCCTCATCCGCACCGCCTCGCACGCACAGCACGCGGCGGTGCGGACCTCGCCGTTCATGAGCGACCTCCTCGGCGGCCGGCTCGGCGTGGCGGCCTATGCCCGGTACACCGAACAACTCTGGTTCGTCTACGACGCGTTGGAGACCACGGCCGGGCGGCTGACGGCGGATCCGGTGGCGGGCCCGTTCGTCCGGCCCGAACTCTTCCGGCTGCCCGCGCTGGAGCGGGACCTGGCCCATCTGCGCGGTCCTGGCTGGCGGGCGGGCCTGAGCGCCCTGCCCGCGACCAGGGCGTACGCGGACCGGGTGCGGGAGTGCGCGGAGCGCTGGCCGGGCGGTTACGTCGCCCACCACTACACCCGGTACCTGGGCGACCTGTCCGGCGGGCAGATCGTCCGGGACACGGCGGAGAAGACGTGGGGCTTCGCGAGGAACGGCGACGGCGTCCGCTTCTACGTCTTCGAGCGGATCGCCAACCCGGCCGCGTTCAAGCGGGGTTACCGCGAACTGCTGGACGGGATCGCGGTCGACGACCTGGAGAAGCAGCGGGTCGTGGCCGAGTGCGAGCGGGCGTTCGCGCTCAACACGGGCGTCTTCCGGGCCCTGGGCGAGGAGTTCCGGCGGTCCGCCTGAGCCCTGCACGACCGGGTCCCCCGCCGCGTGCGGGACGGGACCCGGGTCGGATCAGCGCAGGTAGTCGCTACAGTGGGCACCGGCCCAGGTCACGTTGTTCTCCAGCGAGGTGAGTGAGCCGGCGCACGGGCTGCACGCGTACGCGTCAGCGCTCCAGGTGGACCCGTCCCCCGACCTCGATCCACCCGTGCGGCTGAGGGGCGGTCAGGAGCTGCGAGCCCTTGCCCTGGGTGATGTTCAGCGCCCGGCCCAGCCGGTCGGTCAGCAGCAGCGCCGCCGCACCGGTGGCCTCGTCCTCCTGGATGCCGTCGTCGCGGCCAGGAAAGGCGCGGGCCCGGACACGCCCGGCAGCCTCGTCCTCCCAGGCCCACGCGTAGATCCACTCCCCCGCCGGCGGCACGTCCAGGGCCTCGACCTCGGCGGCGCTCGCGTACTGGCGCAGGGTGCGCGGGGGCGCCCACTCCGGGCGGGCCTCGATCCAGGTGAACTCGCCGTCCAGGCGGGTCCCGACGACGCCGGCGGGCGTGACCAGTTCCGGCACGTCGAGCAGCCAGGCCGTGCCCACGCAGGGATGACCGGCGAAGGGCAGGCGCAGGGTGGGCGTATAGATGTCGATCACTCCGCGCTCGGGGTCGTCCACGAACACGGTCTCGCTGAAGCCCAGTTTGGCCGCCAGCGCCTGCCGGTCGCTCCGCTCGGGCACCACCGAGCCGTCGCGGACGACGCCCAGCTCGTTGCCGTAGCCGCCGTCCGGCCCGCAGAAGACGCGGAGTACGTCGTAGTCAGTCACCGGGGAATTGAAGCATCGCGGCCCCGGCGACCGCCTCCTGCCACTCGTTGGCCTCCCCTTTGCCGTTTGTTGCCGTCGCTTTTGAGACGGCGCTATCAAGCCGTGTCTGTGATCTTTCCGTGAGAGCTGAATCACGGCCCCGAGGGGTATCGGTGAGGTAAGCCTCATGTAAGTTAGGGCAGCCTCACCAGACCAGATCGCTTGGAGCCTGCATGCGCGCCGTCCGACTGACCGTCACCGCCGCCGCCACCGCGGCGGCTCTGACCGCCCTCTCGGCCTGCACCGCGAAAAGCGATGCCAAGGACGGTGACGCCATCCACGTCACCGCCGCCGACTCGACGTGCGACACCTCCAGCAAGTCCGTGCCGGCCGGGCAGGTCACGCTGAAGATCGAGAACAAGGGCTCGAAGGCGACCGAGGTCGAGATTCTGTTCCCGGACGACCGGATCGTCTCCGAGAAGGAGAACATCGGCCCCGGCACCAAGTACACGCTCACCGCCGAGGTGAAGGCCGGCTCGTACGAGATCGCCTGCCGGCCCGGCATGAAGGGCCACGGCGTCCGGCAGAAGCTGACCGTGACCGGCGGCGGCAGCACCGCCAAGCGCGACCCGAAGCTGGACCAGGCCGTCGCCGAGTACCGCGAGTACGCCCAGGACCAGGCCGACGAGACGCTGCCGAAGGCCGAGACCTTCGTGAAGGCGGTCAAGGACGGCGACCTGGAAGCCGCGAAGAAGGCCTACGGCCTCTCCCGCCTCGGCTGGGAGCGCACCGAGCCGGTCGCCGAGTCCTTCGGTGACATCGACCCGAAGGTCGACGTCCGCGAGGACGGCCTGGAGGCCGGCCAGAAGTGGACCGGCTGGCACCGGCTGGAGAAGGCCCTCTGGCAGGACAAGAAGATCGGCACCGAGGAGAAGACCCTCGCCGACCAGCTGCTGAAGGACCTCAAGGACTGGCAGGGCCGGGTCGGCAAGGCCGAGATCACCCCGACCTCCATGGCCAACGGCGCCAAGGAGCTGCTGGACGAGGTCGCCACCGGCAAGGTCACCGGCGAGGAGGACCGCTACGCCCACACCGACCTGGTCGACTTCAAGGGCAACGTCGAGGGCGCCCAGAAGGCGTACGAGCTGCTGAAGCCGGTCGCCGCGAAGAACGACCCGGCGCTCACCAAGGAACTCGACAAGCAGTTCGCGGCGCTGGACACGCTGCTGGACAAGTACCGGACGGACAAGACGTCCTACGACTTCGTCTCCTACGACAAGGTCACCAAGGACCAGCGCAAGGAGCTGTCGGACGCGGTGAACGCGCTCGCCGAGCCGCTGTCCAAGCTCGCCGCCGCGGTCGTGAAGTAAGCAAGGGGGGCAAGGGCGATGACCGAGACCCAGGGCAGCAATCCGTCGCGCCGCGCGCTGATCGGCTGGGGCGGTGCCGGGCTCGCGCTCGGGGCCGCCGCGGCCGGCGGGGCCGTGGCGATGACCAAGGCGGGCAACGACATCGACCCGGCCGCCGCCGAGACCGGCGGCGCGGTGGAGTTCCACGGCGCCCACCAGGCCGGCATCGCCACCCCGGTGCAGGACCGGCTGCACTTCGCCGCGTTCGACGTGAAGACCGAGGACCGCGAAGAGTTCGTCCAGATGCTCAAGGACTGGACGGCGGCGGCCCGCCGGATGACCGCCGGGAAGGCGGTCGGGGAGGGCGCCTACGGCGGGCTCCCCGAGGCTCCGCCGGACGACACCGGTGAGGCGCTCGGGCTCAAGCCGTCCCGGCTGACGCTGACCATCGGTTTCGGGCCGTCGCTCTTCGACAAGTTCGGACTGGGTGACCAGCGGCCCGAGGCCCTGGTCGACCTGCCCAAGTTCCCCGGCGACAACCTGGACAGGTCCCGCACCGGCGGCGACCTGTGCGTGCAGGCCTGCTCC
The DNA here is from genome assembly GCF_055564375.1 of Streptomyces sp. NPDC029138. NCBI lineage: Bacteria > Bacillati > Actinomycetota > Actinomycetes > Kitasatosporales > Streptomycetaceae > Streptomyces > Streptomyces sp. NPDC029138. The sequence continues at coordinate 5,305 of NZ_JBVHWM010000130.1, read as the reverse complement.
GACGACCCGCAGGTCGCCGTGCACGCCATCCGCAACCTCGCCCGCATCGGCTTCGGCAAGGTCGCCATCCGCTGGTCCCAGCTCGGCTTCGGCAAGACCTCCTCGACCACCCCGGACGCGCAGACCCCGCGCAACCTGATGGGCTTCAAGGACGGCACCCGCAACATCGCGGGCACCGAGACCGGCCGGCTGGAGAAGTTCGTGTGGGTCGGCGAGGAGGACGGGCCGGACTGGATGACCGGCGGGTCGTACCTGGTCGCCCGGCGCATCCGCATGAACATCGAGACCTGGGACCGCACCTCGCTCCAGGAGCAGGAGGACGTGTTCGGCCGGGACAAGCGCGAGGGCGCCCCGGTCGGCAAGGCCAAGGAGCACGACGAGCCGTTCCTGAAGGCGATGAAGCCCGACGCGCACGTGCGGCTCGCGCACCCCGACTCCAACAACGGGATCACCATCCTGCGCCGGGGCTACTCCTTCACCGACGGCACCGACGGCCTCGGCCGCCTGGACGCGGGCCTGTTCTTCCTCGCCTACCAGCGGGACGTGCGCAAGGGCTTCATCCCGCTCCAGCGCAACCTCGCCGCGCACGACGCGCTCAACGAGTACATCCAGCACGTGGGTTCGGCGGTCTTCGCGATCCCGCCCGGCGTCCGGGACTCCGGCGACTGGTGGGGCCGCACGCTGTTCTCGAAGGAGGCGTAGCCCGTGTTCTCCAACTACCTGATCGGCCTGCGCGAGGGTCTGGAGGCGTCGCTCGTCGTCTGCATCCTGATCGCCTACCTGGTCAAGACCGGCCGCCGGGACGCCCTGAGGCCGATCTGGACCGGCATCGGCATCGCGATCGCCATCGCCATGGGCTTCGGCTGCGCCCTGGAGTTCGGCTCGCAGGAGCTGACGTTCCAGGCGCAGGAGGCGCTCGGCGGCTCCCTGTCGATCGTCGCCGTGGGCCTGGTGACCTGGATGGTGTTCTGGATGCGGCGCACCGCCCGGCACCTGAAGTCGGAGCTGCACGGCAAGCTGGACGCCGCCCTCGCCCTCGGTACGGGCGCGCTGGTCGCCACCGCGTTCCTCGCCGTGGGCCGGGAGGGCCTGGAGACCGCGCTGTTCGTGTGGGCGTCGGTGCACGCGGCGAGTGACGGCACCCCGCGCCCGCTGCTCGGCGTCGCTCTCGGCCTCGCCACGGCCGTCCTCCTCGGCTGGCTGTTCTACCGGGGTGCCCTGAAGATCAACCTGGCCAAGTTCTTCACCTGGACCGGCGGGATGCTGGTCGTGGTCGCGGCGGGCGTGCTGGCGTACGGCTTCCACGACCTCCAGGAGGCCGACTGGATCCCGGGCCTCACCGACCTGGCCTTCGACATCAGCGGCGTCATCCCGCCCGACAGCTGGTACGGCACCCTGCTGAAGGGCGTGTTCAACTTCCAGCCCGACCCGACGATCCTTCAGATCACGGTGTGGGCGCTGTACCTGGTCCCGGTGCTCGCGCTGTTCCTCTCCCCGGTAGGGTTCGCCTCCGGAAAGGGGAAGGTGAAGGAGCCCGATGACCAGGGAACGCAGCCGTCGACGGCTTCGCAGGCGTGACCGGAACGCACTCATAGCGGCCTCGCTGACCGCTTTGTCGCTGACCGCGAGCGGATGCGTGGTGGTGCACGGGGAACGGGTGGTGCTCCCCGCCGCCACCCGCGCCGAGGCCGCCAAGGCGCTCACCGCGTTCACGGACGCGTACAACAAGGCCGACAAGGCCTATGACAGCTCCCTGGACGCGCCCTATGTCACCGGGGCCCTCTCCGACATCGACTCCGCCCGGCTGACGGCCGGGCACGTCAACAGCCCGTCGGGGAACGCGAACCACACTCCGCTGACGCTGACGGACGTGAAGATCACGATCCCGAAGAAGGCCGGCTGGCCCCGCTGGTTCGTCGCCGACGCCCGGGGCAACAAGGGCGGGAACTTCCGCTGGGTGCTGGTCTTCACCCGGGGCGGCCTCGGCGAGCGCTGGCAGGTGGCCTATCTGACGCTCATGGCCCCCGGCACCGTACCCGCGTTCAAGACGGACAAGGACGGCTGGGCCGAGGCCGTACCGGCCGACACCTCGCGACTGGCCGTCCGGCCGGACGAGTTGAGCAAGACGTACGCGGACTACCTGAAGAACGGCGGGAAGACCTTCGCGGACGGCCGCGACACCAGCGGGCTGCGCGCGGACCGCGCGAAGGAGGCCAAGAAGCCCGGCCTGGTCCGGCAGTTCATCGACGAACCGCTCGGCCACGGCGACTACGCGCCGCTCGCGCTGCGCACGGCGGACGGCGGGGCGCTGGTGTTCTTCACCACGCACCACTACGAGAAGCAGACCGCCTACACGGGCGCCACCGTGCCGGTCCCCAACAAGGACGTGCAAGCCCTGATCAAGGGCGAGGTGAAGCAGTCCCTGACGCTGGAGTCGATCGCCAACGAGGCCGTGCTCGACCCGGCCGGCAGCGGCCCGGTGCGCATGCTGGGGCGGGTCCAGGGACTGACGTCCGCGCAGGGCGAGTAGGGCGAGCAGGGCGAGGGGTCCCGCCGGCCCGTCAGTGGTGCAGGGGCCAGGCCGCGCCGGGGTGGCCGCTCTCGGTGCCCGCGTGCCGGGCACAGGCGTCGGTGAGCGCCTCCAGCAGGGTCAGCGGGTCCGGCAGCGGCTGCTCCGGGCCGCGCACCCAGCGCACCCGCTGGTCGGCGTCGCCGGGCAGCCGGGCGGGCGGTACGAGGACGTAGGAGCCCCGGCAGTGCCAGCGCAGCCCGGGGTGCTCGTCCATCGTCTCGGGGTGGCAGTCCAGCTCGCAGGGCCACCACTCGTCCTCGTCCTCGGGGGTGCCCCGGGTGAGGGTGAAGAACAGCATGCGGCCGTCGTCGCTCTCGGCGACCGGGCCGACCTCGACACCGGAGCCGAGCAGCCGGTCCAGGGCCTCCCGGCCGGCCTCCAGGGGCACGTCCAGCACGTCGTGGACCATGCCGGTGGCGGTGATGAAGTTCGCCGCCGGCTGGTGCCGGGCCCAGCGCTCGATCTGGGCGCGGTCGGTGGTGGACTGCGTCTGCCAGGCGAACGACACCGGGTGGCGGGCCGGGGTGGGACAGCCCACGCGGTCGCAGGAGCAGCGGTAGCCGTCCGCGGGGTGCGCGGCGGGGGCGAGGGGCAGGCCCGCCGCGGCGGCGGCGAGCAGCAGGGTCTCACGGCCGCTGTCGTCGGCGGCGGCCTCCTTCGGGCGGCGTCCTAGCAGCCATTGGGAGAGTTTGCCCTGCCGGCCGCTCCGGCCGCCGAACGTCGCGCTCATCTATCCCCTCGGTCTGGTGGTCGCCTCGCTGGTGTGCGGACAGCATGCCTTATCGTCCCATCTTCGCGTGCTTCGGGGGGTCGCCGCGGGCGAGTGGCCGACAGTCACCGGTGGGTGGGTGGGCGATTCAGTGCGGGCGATTCAGGTGGGTCTGCGGGCGATTGAGTGCGGGGGATTCAGTGCGGGGCGATTCCGTGCAGCGCGTACTCGACGAGGGTGTCCGTGTACGCGTACGAGATCGGCCCGCTCCGTTGCAGCCAGCGTTGCGCGAGCGGGGAGACGAACAACTCCAGGGCGATCCGGGGGTCGATGTCGGCTCGTACGGCCCCCGCCTCCTGGGCCGAGCGCAACCGGGCGACGTACAGCTGAAGCTGGGGTTCCAACAGCTTGGCGACGACCTCGCGACCGAGCTGCTCGTTGACCACCCCCTCTGCGGCCAGCGCCCGCGACGGCGCCTCGAAGCGCGGGTCGAGCAGCTCGTCCACCGTGGCCCGCAGCACCGCCTTGAGGTCGGCGGCCAGGTCACCGGTGTCCGGGATGGCGTCCACCTCCTGCCCCGCCGCCCGGGGCGCCTGCTCGGCGAGATCCAGGAACGCCTCCAGCAGGACGTCCGCCTTGGACGACCACCACCGGTAGATGGTCTGCTTGCCGACCCCGGCCCGGGCGGCGATGGCCTCGACGGTGGTCTTCGGGTAGCCGACCTCCGCGACCAGGGCGAGGGCGGCGGCGTAGATCGCCCGGCGGGACTTCTCGCTGCGGCGGGTGGCGTCGGGGGCGGGCTTGCTGACCATGGGGTCGAAAGTAACAAGCGGCGGGGCGGGCTACGACACCCGTCAGGAGGTGGGGTCGTACGGCGGCCAGGCGTCACCCCAGTCCGCGTCCCGGGCCGCCTTGTACAGGTCGCCGTGGCGCTTGGTGACCGTCGTCCGGCGCAGCCGCTCCTCGGTCTCGCACAGGTCGAGCAGCACCTGGCCCTTGCGGATCTGCGGGCGCCGGACCACCCGGGCGGGGGCCGGTTCGGCGGACAGCCGGGTGGCGGCGACGTAGGAGAACTTCTCGTCCTCGTACGCCAGTGAGCCGCCCTTGACCTGGCGGTGCAGGGAGGAGCGGCCGACGCGGGCGGAGAAGTGGCACCAGTCCGTGCCGGGCGCGATGGGGCAGGCGGCGCTGTGCGGGCAGGGGGCGGCGATGCGGAAGCCGGCCCGGACGAGCCGGTCTCGGGCCTCGATGACGCGGTCGTAGCCGGCGGGGGTGCCGGCCTCGACGATCACGACGGTCCGCGCGGCGCCGGCGGCGGCGTCGACGAGGGCGGCGCGGTCGGGCTCGGCGAGTTCGTTGAGGACGTACGACACCGTGACCAGGTCGGTGTCGTCCAGGGTGAGGTCCTTGCCGATCCGGGCGCGCTGCCAGCGGGCGTCCTTCAGGGCCGGGTTGGCGGCGGCGATCCGCCGGCCGAGGGCGAGGGCGGGTTCGGCCCAGTCCAGCACGGTGACGCTGCGCTCGCCCGGCCAGGTCGCGGTGACGGCCCAGGTGGCGGCGCCGGTGCCGCCACCGACGTCGACATGGCTGCCGGGCGTCCAGTCGGGGACGGTCGCCGCGAACGCCTCCAGCGCGGAGTGGACGGCCTCGAAGGTGGCGGGCATGCGGTAGGCCGCGTACGCGGCGACGTCGGCGCGGTCGCGGAGGATCGGCGCGTGGGTCGGGGTGTCGCCGCGGTAGTTGGCGATCAGCCGGTCCACGGCGGCGGTGACCTCCGTGGGGGGCAGGCCGTCGAGCAGCTCGGCCAGGGCTGTGCGGAGGGGGTCGTTCACCTGGCGATTCTATGGCGCCCGGCACCGGTGCGGGCCCTCCGGGGGTTCCCCTCCATGGCGCCCGGCACCGGTGCCGACCCGGGGGGGGGGGGGGGGGGGGGGGGGGGGGGGGGGGGGGGGGGGGGGGGGGGGGGGGGGGAGGGGGGAGGGGGGGGAGGAGAGGCAAAAGCGGCGGAAGAGAGCCAGAGACAA
>NZ_JBVHWM010000129.1:0-10158 GCF_055564375.1 Streptomyces sp. NPDC029138 | reverse complement strand
CCCCCCCCCCCCCCCCCCCCCCCCCCCCCCCCCCCCCCCCCCCCCCCCCCCCCCCCCCCCCCCCCCCCCCCCCCCCCCCCCCCCCCCCCCCCGGCCCGGAACAACTGTCGTCACCGCGGACCGGCCGGACGAGTGATTCTGGTCGCCGATGCCCGTGAACGCAGGTGATGAGCGCCCGGGGGCAGTGTTGCGCGGCCGACCGGCATGTGGCGGGCGGCTCAGAAGCCGGTGAGGGTGATCTTGCCGATGGCGCTGCCGGACTCCATGACGCGATGCGCCTCGCGGAGGTTCGCCGCGTTGATCCCGCCGAGGTCCTTCACGGCGGTGGTGGTGATGACGCCCGCGTCCACCAGGCGGGCGATCTGGGTCAGGATGTGCCGCTGCCGGTCCTGGTCGGGGGTCTGGAACAGAGAGCGGGTGAACATGAACTCCCAGTGGTAGGAGATGCTCTTGGCCTTCAGCACTCCGATGGGCAGGGAGTCGAAGTCGTCGATGGCGACGATCCTGCCGAAGGGCCGCAGGGCTTCGGCGTAGGCGCCGAGGTTGCCGTCGGTGTTGGCGGTGCTGAACACGTGTGTCAGGCCGTTCGGGGCCACCTCGGCGATCTGGGGGACCAGGGGCTCGCGGTGGTCCACGATGTGCCGCACACCCATGCGGGTGGCGAACTCGACGGTCTCCGGGCGGGAGGCGGTGCCGATGACGGTCAGGCTGGTCAGGGCACGCGCCAGCTGGGCCGTGATGGAACCGACGCCTCCGGCCGCGGCGGTGATCAGCAGGGCACCGTCCTGGTTCAGTCCGCCGTTCTCCAGGCCGAGGTGTTCGAACAGACCCTCCCAGGCGGTCAGCGAGGTCAGCGGCAGGGCCGCGGCTTCCGTGAAGGACAACGAGGCGGGCTTGAGGGCCACGATGCGCTCGTCGACCGTGTGGTACTCGGCGTTGGCGCCGGCCCGGTCCAGAGCGCCGGCGTAGTACACCTCGTCGCCCGCCTCGAACGTCTCGACCTTCTCGCCGACGGCGACCACGGTGCCCGCCGCGTCCCAGCCGAGCACCTTGGTCTCGCCGCCCGGGTCGTTGCTCTGCCGGATCTTGTAGTCGACGGGGTTGACCGCCACGGCTTCGACCTTCACCAGCAGGTCGTGCGGGCCGGGCTCGGGGACGGGCAGTTCCACGTCGACCAGGCTCTCCGGGTCGCTGACGGGGAGGCTCTCGCGGTAACCGACGGCCCGCATGGTGGTCTTGTTCATGGGAGAATCTTCGCCTTCCGTGTGCTGCTCGAATGGGTAAGTCGTCGTGTACGGGCGCGCCGCCGCTGGGCGGATCACACGGTCAGGGCGTGGCCGTGCTTCGCGAGGTAGCGGTCGGCGGCCCGCAACGGGGTGAGGCCGTCCGCGTTGATCAGGGTGTCGAGCTCCTCGACACCGTCATTGCCCAGGTGCAGGCTGTCCAGCCGGGCTACCGCGTCGGGGTGCAGGTGGTCCAGCGCGTCGAGCCGGATGACCGGACTGGCGTCGTCCACGGTGCCCAGCAGGCCCTTGGGCTCCTCCAGAGGGCGCAGGCCGTACAGGCGGTTGAGGTACTGCGGGCGCCACAGCGGGACGACGAACCACTCCCGTGCGGCGACGCCGCGCTCCACCCGGGAGAGGAACCCGGACTCGGTGCCGGGAGCGAAGACGTAGCCCAGCTCGTCCAGACCGTACGCGCCCACCATCCGGGCGGAGAAACGGCTGATGCCCGCACCCGGGTTGATGCCGTCGATGACCTTCGTCATCCGCCCGGCCACCTTCCGCCGCGTCAGGTCGGCGACCTCCCGCACCTCGTCCTCGGGGACGTAGGGCGGCACCGCCCACACGCAGTACGGCCGGTAGTGCGGCGTCAGCACCCGGACCCGGTCCCGGTAGCGGGAGAGATACGTGTCGTGGCTGGAGGGCAGCCACGCGGAGATCAGAACGTCGATGACGCCCTCCTCCTGGAGCCGGAACAACTGCTCGTGCGGTGCCTCCACGCTGTTCACCCGGTGCCCGTGGGCCTCCAGGACGCGGCGCGTGACCGCGGCGGCGGCACGGTGGAACGACAGGGCGACGTTGCCCACGGCGATGGTCGGCTCCGAGCGGGAGGGGGACATGACGACTCCTTGGACATGCGCGCCTGAGCTGCGGAAACTCCGCCGTGTGTGACCGGGCGTCCGGAGTCTTCCGACCTCTTCGGGCCGTCCGCTGCCCGGCACCCGTTCATCGTGCTCCCGTACCAATCCATAAGTCCAAGAATTCTTTGACATGATCTCTATAAGTTGGGGGCATGGCAACGCTGCGACAGCTGGAGTACCTGGTGGCCATCGTGGACGAGGGATCGTTCACCCGCGCCGCCGAAAGCCTCAACGTCACCCAGCCCGGGCTCTCCCACCAGTTCCAGGCGCTGGAACGGGAGGTCGGCGGGCCGTTGCTGGAACGGCTGCCGCGCGGCGTGCGGCTCACCCCGGCCGGCCGGTCGATGCTGCCCCACGCCCGGGCCGCGCTGGCCGAGGCCGGCCGGGCCACCGTCTCCGCGCGCCGCGCCGCCGGCGTCTCCACCGGTGAGCTGCACCTGGCCACGCTCTACTCGGTCAGCTCGGGCGTGCTGCCCACGGTCCTGGGGCTGTGGCGCCGCGAGCACCCGGGCGTGCGCATCCGGTTGTTCGAACACCGCCGGAGCGACGAGATGGCGCAGGCCATGACCGCGGGCCAGGCCGACGTCGCCGTGGGCCCGCTGCCGGAGGACTGGGAGGGCACCGCCCGGCACATCGGCGCCGAGGAGTTCCTGGTCGTCACCCGGTCCGACGACCCGGTGGCGCTCTCCGACCGGGCACCGAACGTGCGGCTGTCCGACCTCGCCGAGCGGGAGTGGGTGCACTTCACCCCCGACAGCGGCCTGTCCGACATCCTCGAACGGGCCTGTGACGCGGCCGGGTTCCGGCCGCGGGTCGCGGTGCGTACCGAACAGGCCGCGTCGGCCATCGGATACGCGGCGGCCGGGCTCGGGCCCACACTCGTGCCCGCCAACGCCATCCCGCCGCATTTCGCCGGCGCGTTCCTGCGTCCCGACCCGCCCCTGCGCCGGCGACTGACCGGATACACCCGCACCAGTCCGGACCCGGTCACCTCGTCCTTCCTGGAGACCCTCGGGGAACACGCCCCGTTGATGCCCGCGCACGTCGCCAGACGCCTGCGCACCGCCGACCGCTCCGCCCGCCGCCCGCCGACGGGGGAGTGAGCCGCCGGGCGGGGACGACACCGACCGTCCCTCCTGAGGGCCGTCAGCCGTTGCGGACCGGGTGACGCGTCGATACGCCAACCTGTTGCAGCTGACAGTGACTGCCCGTGCTGTCATGAATGGAAGTTATGGGGAGCGACGAAAACAGTCATTGGCTTCATCGGCGTGAGGGGGAGAAGAGTGACGCTCGTGCCACATCGGCCGCGCCACGGCGCTTCACCCAAGGAGATTCGCGTGACCACGCAGGAACGTTCCGGACAGCGCATCGTCGTCATCGGAGCCGGCTCCGCGATCGGACGGCACCTCGCACGGACGGCCTCGGCCGCGGGCGCCGAACTGGTCCTCGCCGGACCGGACCTCGGCAAGCTGAAGGACACGGCCGGTGAACTGACCGGCCCGTGGCGGACCGTGGAGTTCGACATCACCGACGACGAGTCCGCCGCGCGGTTGGCGGACGAGGTCGGCCCCTTCGACCACCTGGTGTCGACAGCGGCGGTTCCCGCCAACGGGCCGCTGGCCGAACTCGACCCGGTCGACGTCCGGCGGGCCTTCGCGGCGAAGGTGATCGGTCCCCTGTTCATCGCCAAGCACCTGGCCGGTCAGGCACGCCAGGGTGGTTCCCTCACCTTCTTCTCCGGGGTGGCCGCCTGGCGTCCGGCGCGAGAGCGCACGGTCATGGCGACCATCAACGGCGCTCTGGCCTTCCTCGTCCAGGCCCTGGCCGTCGAGATCGCCCCGCTGCGCGTGAACGCCGTGTCCCCCGGCATCATCGACAGCGGTGCCTGGGACAAGCTCGGTGACGCCAAGCCGGGATTCCTCCGGAAGATCGCCGACAGCAACCCCGTACGGCGCGTCGGAACCGCGGACGACGTCGTCGAGGCGGTGCTCTTCGCCATGGACAATCCGTACGTCACCGGAACGGTGCTGCACGTCGACGGCGGCGCGCGCCTCGCGTAGAGCCGGGCCATCTCCTGTAGGACCGAGGGCCGTTCTCCGAACCCCGGCGGTGGTGCGCCGTGCCTCGCGTCAGTCGAGCGTGTCGGACGCGAGGGCGGCGGCGAGCTGCGATCGCCGGTTGATCTGCAACTTCGCGTAGACCTTGTACAGGTGTGCTCCGACGGTGCGGTGGGAGAGATACAGCTGGTCGGCGATCTGCCTGTTCGTGTACCCCTGGGCGGCCAGCCGGGCGACGTGCAGTTCCTGCGCGGTCAGCACGGAGCCGGCGTCGAAGGTCTGGCGCGGCTGTGTCGGCTGAGCCGTACTGCCAGCGGCGCCGAGCTCCCGTGCCGTTCGCTGCGCGAGCGCCGACGCGTGGTGTGACTCGAAGACATGCAGCGCCGCGGCGAGGTGGCCGCGCGCCTCCATGATGCGGCGTTCCCGGCGCAGCCATTCGCCGAAGAACAACCGGCTCTTGGCCAGGTCGAGGAAGGCGGTTGTCCGCTCGCCGCGTCTGATCGCCTCCTCGAAGTGGGCGCGTGCGTCGCCGCCCTGCGCAAGCAGTCCGCGCGACCGTTCGACGAGCATCGCCAGATGGTCGGAGTCGCTGTTCGTGAGGGCGGCCGTCGCCATGCCGAGCCAGCCGTCCACCGCCTCCGGTCGGTCGGCGCGTACGGCGGTGTCGGCGAGGTCGCCGCCCGCCCAGATGCCGATGGGTGGATGCTCGACGCATTCCAGCAAGTGGGCGACCGCCTCGTCCGGACGGTGTTCGTTCGCCGCCACCTGGGCGGACGCCCAGGACGCGATGGCCGCCACCCTGGCGAAAGGCATCAGTCCGGACAGCTCGGTACAGGTCTCCAGGGCCGCCGTCGCGAGCTCGTGTTCGCCGCGCCAGGCCCGTGCGCGTGCGATGTTCGCCGCTGCCAGTGCCCCGACCACCGGCATACCGAGCTCGGAGCTGAGGCGCAGTGCGTGCTCCGAGTCGGCGAGGCCGGCGCCGATCGCGTTGGCGTTCACGCGAACCGTGCCGCGTCCGGCGATGGCCACCGTCTCGTCGCTCGTGCGCGCTGACCGGTGGAACATGTTGACCTCGGCGCTCCAGACGCGGTCGGCCTCGGTGAGGTCATGGGTGTCCTCGACGGCGAACGCGAGGCAGTTCAGCAGGGTCGCGTCCGTCTCGCGTATCTGCCGCTGGAACACCGACAGCGCCTCCTCGACGGACGTGATCCGGTCCGTCGGGCTGACGAGGGCCAGGCCGATGCTCTGCAGCACCCTCTGATGTTCGGTGACGGCGATGTCGGGCCGCCGGAGTCCGTCCGCCACGGCCGCCGCGGTGTCGGCGGAGGAGTCCTGGCGGAGGTAGCTGCGCACCGCCGCCCAGGTGAGGGCCTCGATCCGGTCGGTCGGATCGCTGAGTGTCCGTGAGAGCGCGACGAGTTCGTCACCCTTCCGGCCCGGAAGGGTCGTGCTGGTGAGGGAGACCATCCATTCGGTGCGGGCGAACTGCACCGTCGACGCCTCGTCGGCGACGATCGGCCTCGCCTCGGCGAGCAGGGCGGCGGCGGTGTCCACCGTACCCGCCTGCCGCGCGGCCTCCGCTGCCATCACTGTGCGTCGCGCCCGGTCCGCCGCGACCGGCGTCAGCGCGGCCGCGAGTCGCCAGGTGGCGGCGGCCTCGGTCCGTGCGCCCCGGCGGCCGGTCGCCACGGCGACTTCCTCGAGTTCGGCGGCGACGTCCTCGTTCCACCCGGCGATGGCGGCGGCCCGGTGCTGGACTGCGCGTGCGGCATCGACGACGACCGTCGCCAGTGCGGTGTGCACGCGAGCGCGGGCGTCGTAACCGGCGTTGTCGTAGACCGCCGAACCCACCAGCGGGTGGCGGAACTTGTACGTGCCACCCGTGAGTGTGATCAGACCGAACCTCTCGGCCGGGGCGAAGTCGCCCTGGTCCAGGCCCAGGTTGCGGGCCGCCGCGAGCACTTCGTAGCCGCTCGCGTCCTCTGCCGCGGCGGCGATGAGGAGGGCGTGCCGCGTCGTCGGGGGCAGCAGGGCGACCTCGGCCAGGAACGCTTCTTCCAGACGTCTGCCCATCGGGGCGCGAACGCCCTCGGCGTGCGGTGGTCCTTCGAGCCACGACGGGTCTTCCGCCCACACGGTCAGAGCGAGGGGGTTGCCCCGGGCGCGCTCGACCAGGCGGTGTCGCTGCGGCACTGTCAGTGCGGGCGCGTGCCGGGCCACCAGGCCCAGTGCGTCCTCCTGGCCGAGCGGGCTCAGTGGCACGTGATGCTTGAAGTGCGGTGTGTGATCCGGGTAGATCGGATCGGCTCGGCTGGTGGCCAGGAGCAGCGCGGGCATGACGCTCATGCGGGCTGCGAGGAAGGTGACGATGTCGGCTGTCGACCGGTCGAGCCAGTGCAGGTCTTCGACCAGTAGCACGAGGGGGCCTCGCGCCGCGGCTTCCTCCAGCAGTCCGAAGGTGGCGAGCCCGGTGATGAAACGATCCGCCGGTTCCCCCTCCGCCCCGAACGCCACGTCGAGGGCCGCCCGTTGACGCGGCGGCAGAGCGCCGACCCGGTCGAGCAGAGGTAGCAGCAGTTCGTGCAACCCCTCGAAACCGGCCGCGCCGGCGCCACGGATGCCGCGGCAGGAGAGAAGGGTGAAGCCTGATGAGGACGCGGCTTCGACGACCGTGGATGCGAGCCTGCTCTTTCCGATACCCGCTTCGCCGTGCACGATTGCCGAGGCGCCGTGTCCCAGTCGCGCCGCGTCGATGAGGGTTGTCAGCTGCCTGAACTCCGGTTCCCGCCCGATCACGTGCACGTACCTACTCTTCCCGCAGGCAGTAGCCACCACGACGCACTGCGAATGCGCTTTCTTCAAGCAAAGCAATCGTACTATACGGCCGTTTTCAGCCATGGCGACCTGTGTGAAGGGTCCTCCCGTGTTCCACGCTACCCGTCCAAGTTAACAAAACGCCGTTCTCTTGACTAAGAGAACGCTGTTCTCTTAAGGTGTGTCGCCTCCCGGGCCCACACGGCCGGCCGCCCCCGTCGGACGCCTTGGTCCGGGCGAGATGCCCTCCCCTCCCCGGCCTCTGCGCTTCCGCGCGACGACACCCGCGAGAAGGACTCTCAGTGATCACTTACGACAAGCTGTACATCGGCGGACGCTGGACCGAGCCCGCCAAGAAGGACCTGCTGGAGGTCCGCTCCCCGCACGACCGGTCCCTGGTGGGGCTGGCCGCCGAGGCCACCAAGCCCGATGTGGACCTCGCCGTCGACGCCGCCCGCAAGGCCTTCGACGAAGGTCCCTGGCCCCGCCTGTCCCCGGCCGAACGCCAGAACGTCATCGCCCGCTTCAACGACCTCTACGCCCAGCGCGCCGAGGAGATCGCGGACCTCACCACCGCCGAGAACGGCAGCGCACGCTGGTTCACCGGCTGGACCGCGGCCGCGCTCTCCCAGCAGACCGAAGCCTTCCTGCGCGCCGCGGCCGCCCTGCCGTGGGAGGAGGAACTGCCGCGGACCGACGGCGCCACGGGCCGTATCCTGGTACGCCGCGAACCGGTCGGTGTCGTCGCGGCCGTCATCCCCTGGAACGCCCCGCACCAGTCCGCGCTCGTCAAGGTCGTCCCCGCTCTCCTGGCGGGCTGCACCGTCGTGCTCAAGGCATCACCCGAGAACGCCCTCGTCACGCTGCTGCTGGGGGAGATCCTCACCGCGGCGGGTGTGCCGGAGGGCGTGGTCAGCATCCTGCCGGCCGACCGCGCCACCAGCGAATACCTCATCTCCCATCCCGGCATCGACAAAATCGCGTTCACCGGTTCGACGGGCGCCGGACGCACCATCGCGGCCATCGCCGGCCGGCAGCTCAAGCGGGTGAGCCTGGAGCTCGGCGGCAAGTCCGCCGCCATCGTGCTGGAGGACGCCGACCTCGACGCCATGGTGGAGGGCCTGAAGTTCCTCTCCTTCGCCAACAACGCCGAAGCCTGCGTCGCGCACACGCGGATCCTGGTGCACCGCAGCCGCTACGACGAGGCCGTGGCCAAGCTGAAGGACCTGATCGAGTCGCTGACCGTCGGCGACCCCTCCGACCCCGCCACCTTCATCGGGCCGATGGTCAGGGCGGACCAGCAGGAGCGCGTGCGTTCGTACATCGAGACGGGAATCCGCGAGGGCGCCCGGCTCGTCACCGGCGGCCCCGAGATCCCCGCCGGTCTGGAAGACGGCTACTACGTCACCCCCACCCTCTTCGCCGACGTCGACAACTCCATGCGCATCGCACAGGAGGAGATCTTCGGCCCGGTGCTCGTGGTCATCCCGTTCGACGACGACGACCACGCGGTCCGCATCGCCGACGACTCCCCGTACGGCCTCGGCGGCGGCGTGTGGACGGCCGACGAGGACCGCGCCCTGGAGATCGCCCGGCGCATCCGCACCGGCACCTTCTCCGTCAACGGCGCCCCGTTCTCCTTCGACGGCCCGTTCGGAGGGTTCAAGAGCAGCGGCATCGGCAGGGAGTTCGGAACGGTCGGCCTCACCCAGTACGTCGAGTACAAGACCATCGCGGCCTGATCCCCGCTCCACCGCGACCATCACCCCCCACGCCAACGCCTGCAAAGGCCGCACCCCTCACTCTCGGCCCAGCGGTCAGGCCGATCGCCACCGGCCCGGAGCCGACGGCCGTCGGGCCGGTACCCGGACGGGTCCACCGCCCCTTTCCGCCCGCGTCAGTCAATCGACGGATTACCGCGCCCGCTCCGCTCGCGACGATGTATGTCAGTCGCGGCAACCGCGACCACGCGTCCAACGACAGCCGGCCAGGGCCGGAGCGCGTGCCGTGCGCCGAGAAACGCGGCGGCACGCGCCCGCACTCCGGGTCACCCGCGCACACCGAGAGGAAGTCCCATGTCCACTCCCTACGACCTCATCGCGAAAGTTCCTTCCTTCACGCTCACCAGCACCGACTTCACCGACGGCGGAAGGCTTCCGCTTCTTCAGGCGAGCGGCGTCTTCGGGGCCGGCGGCACCGACACCTCACCCCAGCTCAGCTGGTCGGGCTTCCCCGAGGAGACCCGGAGTTTCGCCGTCACCGTCTACGACCCCACCGCCCCGACCGGCAGCGGTTTCTGGCACTGGGCCGTCGCCGACATCCCGGCCACGGTCAGCGAGCTGCCCTCCGGAGCCGGCGACGAGTCGGGTGCCGGACTGCCGGAGAAGGCCTGGCAGCTCCCCAACGACGCCGGCCTGAGGCGGTACGTGGGAGCAGCCCCGCCCGCCGGCAGTGGCGAACACACCTACTACATCGCCGTCCACGCCGTGGACGTGGAGAGCCTGGGCCTCGACCACGGCGTTCCGCCGGCGTTCCTCGGCTTCAACCTCTCGGGCCACACGCTGGCCCGGGCGGTGATCACGGCCCGCTTCTCCGTCGACTGACGCCCCTCCGCCTCACCGGCCGCGACGCTGTCCGTCGCGGCCGGTGAGGCGTTTGCCGAGCCCGTGGACCGCCGTCGGACCGTGATCCGCGCCGAGACACCATGACGCACGGTTCCGCACACGCGCTCGCGGCCTCTCAGACCTCCTGGCCGTGCCGCGCGCGGTCCCCCCGCCGCGACCGCAGGGCCGGCGCGAGGACCGCGGTCGCGGCGAGAAGGGCTACGACCAGGCCGTAGACGGCGACGGTGGTGGTCAGCGGGACGAAGTCGCTGGCGATGCCCGCCAGGAGGACCGGCGCGCCGTACGCTGTGTAGGCGACGAGGTAGACCGCGGCGAAGAGGCCGCCCCGGCTCGTGTTGTCCGCGAGCGGGCCTAGTATGCGGAGGGAGGAGCCGAAGGCCGCACTCTGCCCGGAGCCGCCGAGGAGCGCCCCGGCGATGACCAGGGGCAGGCTGCCGGCCGCGACACCGACGACTGCGAGGACGGCGCCCACGAACAACAGGAGCGCGCCGACGCGGGTGGCCCGCTCGGCGGCCAGCCG
>NZ_JBVHWM010000128.1:0-10280 GCF_055564375.1 Streptomyces sp. NPDC029138 | reverse complement strand
ACGCCCGGATCCGGATCTACCCCGACGCCGCCCACGCCTCGCTGTTCCAGTACCCCGCCGAAGCCGCCAAGGACGTCAACGCCTTCCTCGGCTGATCCCCGCCACATCATCAGGAGAACACCATGTCCGACCTGCTCAGCACCATCTTCGACGCCTACGGCGGGCGCTCCCGCTGGGAAGAGGCCGGCCGGATCACCGCCCGGCAGTTCTTCGGCGGCGCCCTGTGGGGCATGAAGGGCCACCCCGGCGCCCTCAACGACGTCGACGTCACCGTCGACCTGCGCCGCGAGTACGTCACCCAGAAGCCGTTCTTCCACCCCGACCACCACACGGCGTTCTCCGCCGACCGCGTGGCCGTGGAGGACTCCGACGGCAACGTGATCGAGGAGCTGACCGATCCCCGCGCGTCCTTCGCCGGCCACGACCTGATGACGCCGTGGACCAGGCTCCAGCTCGCCTACTTCTCCGGCAGCGCCATGTGGACGTACCTCGCCGAGCCGCTCTCGCTCACCTACCCCGGCGTGCGGACGGAAGAGATCGATCCGTGGACGGAGGACGGCGAGAAGTTCCGGCGCCTGCACATCACCTTCCCCGACAGCATCGCCACCCTCAGCACCGAGCAGACCGTGTACGTCGACGCGCAGGGTCTGATCCGCCGGCGCGACTACAGCGTGGAGATCGCCGGCAACACCCCCGCCGCGCACTACATCTCCGGCCACCAGGAGGTTTCCGGCCTGGTCATCCCCACCACACGGATGATCTACAGCCGCGACGACAACGGCCACAAGATCCCGGACCCGCTCGTCGTCTCGGTCCGGCTCGAGAACATCGCGGTGTCCTGACCGGCGCACCTCCGCCGCGGTGGCCCCGGTCGAGACGGGCGTCACCGCGGCGGACCGGTGCACGGAGGCGTGCCCCGGTACCGGGCAACACAATCCGGGGCCTCCCAGCCGCCCGAACGGCACCGCCCCCACCAAGACCCGTCCGACCAGGAGAACCCAGCGACATGACCACCACCATGCGCGCCGTCGCCTACCGCGCGTCCCTGCCGGTGACCGACGACAAGAGCCTCCTCGACGTCGAGCTGCCCGTCCCCGAACCCGGGCCCCGGGACCTGCTCGTCCAGGTCGAGGCCGTCGCCGTCAACCCGGTCGACTACAAGGTCCGGAAGAACCAGGACCCGAACGGCCGTGAGCGGGTGCTGGGCTGGGACGCCGCCGGCACGGTCGTCGCGACCGGCTCCCACGTGGAGAACTTCAAGCCCGGTGACGAGGTGTTCTACGCCGGAGCGCTCGACCGGCCGGGTGCCGATTCCGAGTACCACGCGGTCGACGAGCGTCTCGTCGCCCTGAAGCCGACGACGCTGACCTTCACCGAGGCGGCGGCGCTGCCCCTCACCTCGCTCACCGCGTGGGAGGGCCTGTTCGAGCGGCTCGGACTGCACCACGACTTGATCGGCGAGACGGGTTCACTGCTGGTGACGGCGGCCGCCGGCGGTGTCGGAGCCGTGGTCGGTCAACTGGCCCACGCGCTCACCGACCTGACGGTGATCGGGACCGCGTCCCGCCCGGAGACGGTCGACTTCGCCCGCCGCATGGGCGCTCACCACATCGTGGACCACCACAAGGCGCTGCTGCCGCAGCTCGCGGAGGTGGCCCCGAGCGGCATCGCCCACGTCTTCAGCACCGCCGGGACCGGCCGCCACCTGGCCGCCTACGCCGAGGCCCTCAACCCGTTCGGGCAGATCGTCGCGGTCGACGACATCGAGGACCTGCCCGTCGGCCTGCTGAAGCCGAAGAGCATCGGCTTCCACTGGGAGTTCATGTTCACCCGTTCCCTGTTCCGGACCGCGGACATGGACCGGCAGGGCAAGATCCTCGCCAAGGTGGCCCGCCTCGTGGACGCCGGCATCATGGTCAGCACCGCGACCAGGGACCTGGGCCCCGTCAACGCCGCGCATCTGCGGGAGGCCCACGGCATCATGGAATCCGGCACCGCCATCGGCAAGATCACCCTCACCGGCTTCTGAAGCAGCCGGAAGACGTGTCGCCGCGCACCCGGTCGTGGCGGTTCGGGCAGGAGAGTTGCACGTTGGTGCCTCGTCCACGGCGGACTCGGGTGTCGTCAGCTCATATGGGAGAACGTGAGCGAAGCGGCTTCGGACACCTGAGGCGTGCTTCGCGCAAGCGCCGCCGGAAAGGGACTCGTGACGACGTGAACATCGTGATCGAAGCAGGTGTGACTGCGGGCATCGCAGAGGACGGGGTGCTCACGTTGTTGTCGCCCCAGGGCGCTCCGTACATCTACGCGCCCCAGGCCAGCGCCATGTGGATCGCCCTGCGGCAGCACGGTGGGAACGTCCGGGCCGCCGCCGCGGTGCTCGGGAACGCGTGGGACACCGACGCCTCGGCGGTTCACCTGCTCCTGCAGGAGCAGGTGACCGACTGGCAGCGGGCCGGACTGGTGAAGACGTCTGCCTGACCCGTCCACGCTTCCTGACGGGCCGGGGCACGAAGCCCGCCAGCACGCTGCGGCCCGGCAGTGCGTGCACCGTGCGCCGGCTCAGCCGACGGGGCGTCGGTGTCCCCAAACGCGGCCAGAACCCCCTCGAACAGGCGAGCCTTGGTGGTGCCCCGGGCGTCACCGGCCTTCGCCGCGTGCGCGGAACCGGCGCGCCGGACGGGAGTTCGCCGCGTTCGACCAGCTTCGAGCTTCGACAGCGCGAGGGGGACGGACTCGGAGGACGTGTCGCCGGAGTCGACGACGTCAGGGGCCAGTACGACATCGTCGCGCAGGCCGAGCTGCCGGGCCGGCGACTCGACGATCCGCAGGTTGGCCTGGTGGGTCCACGCCGGCGAGGTCCGTGGTGGCGATTCCGGCCAGGTCGCAGGCCTCCCGGGCGAGGACGGGCAACTCGGTGGTGGCCCAGCGGAACACGGTCTGGCCCTCCTGGGTGAACCGGGGCTGCTAGGAGCCCACCAGCCGCACCGCGTCACCGCGCCCGGGGTCGGGACCCCGGACGGACCGGGCCGATGCCACCGCCGGCCCGGTCCGTCCGGCTGATCACGGCGGCACCGTCACCCGGCAGGATGCAGGTGCTGCGGTCGGTCCAGTCCACGAGGTCCGACATCATCTCGGCGCCGATGACAGGGCGTGCCGGGCGGCGCCGGCCCGTATGGCGTGCTCGGCGCGGGTGAGGGCGGTGCGGGAACCCGCGCAGGCGTTGTCGAGCCCGAAGCAGACGGGCGACGGGGGAGCGACGCCGCAGTCAGGGCACCACGAGGACGGTCTTGCCCGTGCCCGGCCTGCTCGCCTGCGCCTCGGCCACGTCCTCCAGGGCGAACACCGGCAGGCCGTCAGGCCTGCCAGGGGCAACGCCGCGGCCTGCACGTGGTCCAAGCGCTCCGGCTTGCGCACGAATGGCCGGGCCGGGGCCACCACGTACTCGGCATAGGAACCCGAGCCGTGCGGGAACGGCAGCATGCCGAACACCTCGTCACCCCCCGGTGCACGGTCACGCCAGGGCCGACCGCCGCGACCGTGTGACATCGACCGGGGTCATACTTGTGGCGTGTACGTGTACAAGTGTCTACCACAGACCACGGCGCGGCTAGACAGGTTTACGGGCTTGAGGACCTCGGGGCCACCGAGTGTGTCCTGGCTGAAGGCGCTCATCGTCGCGGACACCTGAGTGGTGTCGTTCATGCATGCATGTTTGCATTCGCCGACGGCATACGTCCACGGCGGAGAGGTCGTTCGGCGAGAGGAGCCCGACACACCTCACCACGTGGTGCACCCACGCCGGCAGAGCGGGGACCAGGCTGTGCGGCAGGCGGCGTGTGATGCCGGCGGTTGCCTCAAGCGGCCGCGGCGCCACCGGGCCGGAGGGCCCCGTAGTGCTGGAGATACATGCCGAGGGTCGGCGAATGCTCCGCCATGAGCCCCATGAACCCTTCGACGGTCGCCAGGTTCTCGTAGGTGCCCTGGAGCTCGGACGCCACGGACAGCCACGTCACCGGCACCGCTCCGGCCTGCACCAGACGCTGGACGGCCGCGTCGTGGATCTCCCGGGTCTCACCGGCGACGGCGTCGACCACGATATGGACGTCGTACCCCCGCTCCAGCCCCGACATGGCGGTCTGCAGCACACACCCTTCCGTCATCAGACCCGACAGCAGCAGCTTGCGGCGGCCGGTCGCGGCCAGGGCCTCGGCGAAGCGCTCGGTGGCGAAGGCGTCGAAGTTGCCTTTCCGCACGACGACTTCCCTGTCACCCAGCACCTGCTTGAGCTGGCCGAACAGCGGCCCGGACGGGTCGGTGTCGGCGCCGTTGGTCACGACGAGGGGCAGATCGTAGACCAGCGCCGTCTTCGCGAGAGCAACAGAGCTGTTGACGTGCTCGGCGAGGTTGTGCGAACGGAACAGGTTGGCGAAGCCCACAGCGTGGTCGATCATCGCGACCACGACTTCCTCGGCCTTGAGGACAGGCATGACGGTTCCCTTCTGCTGGATGCCGGCGACACCCGATCGACACGTGTCGATGGGCCTGGGCACACCGGACACGCTACGCTCGGAGATATTCCGAGACAAGAACTTCTCGTGAAGGAACTTCTGGGTTGAGAGGTTCTTGGGCCGGAACATCTGGCTTGGGAGCACTGTTAGGATCAGACCATGGCATCCTCGACGTCCACGGCACAGACCGGCGGTGAGCACCCTTTCGCCACCGACCTCAACTGGCTGCTGCACCGGGTGGCGGCTGGTCTCGGCAGCGCACAGGACGAGGTGGCCCGCCGGCACGGCCTCGGCGTACGGGACTATGTCGTCCTGCGCACCATCGCCGAGGGCACGCCCACCAGTCAGCTCGCCCTCGGCAAGGAGTTGGGGCTGGACAAGACCACGCTCACCGCGGTGCTCGACCGTCTGGAGGGCGCCGGGCTCGTCGTCCGCCGCCCGTCCGCCGGTGACCGGCGCACACGTGTGTGCGAGGCGACCGAGAGCGGCCGGGACGTGGCGGACCGTGCGGCGAAGGAGATCGCGCTGACCGAGCGGGAGCTGCTGGCGGCCCTGAAGCCGCAGGAGCGCCGGCTTCTGGTCACGCTGCTGCGTGAACTGGCCTTCGGTCCCTTCGCCGACGCCGCGCCCGTCTCCGGTTCCTGCATCTGACCTTCCGGCGTAATCACGTCCGGCGGGACCACCTGCCGGCCGGGCCGCGACCTCACATATTGATCATGTGCCCGGACAGGCCGTGGATGGCCTCCTTGACCGACTCGCCGAGCGTGGGATGTGCGTGCACGTTGCGAGCGACCTCATGGACGGTCAGGTCCCACTGCTGGGCCAGCGTCAGCTCCGGCAACAGCTCGGCGACTTCCCCGCCGATGAGGTGCGCGCCCAGCAGCTCGCCGTGCGTGCCATCACTGATGATCTTCACGAAGCCCGTGGGGTCACCGAGGCCCTGCGCCTTGCCGTTCGCGGTGAACGGGAACTTCGCCACCCGCACGTCGAAGCCGCGCTCCCGCGCCTGCGCCTCCGTCCACCCGAAGCTCGCGATCTGGGGCTTGCAGAACGTGACACGCGGGATCATGACGTAGTCGAGTTCCATCGTCTCCGCTCCGCCGATGGTCTCGGCCGCCACGATGCCCATCGACTCGGCGGCATGCGCCAGCATCAGCTTGGCCGTGACGTCACCGATCGCGAAGATGTGGGGGACATTGGTACGCAGCCGGCCGTCCACGTCGATGGCTCCCCGCTCGGTGAGCCGTACCCCCGTGTTCTCCAGGCCGTAGCCGGTCACGTTGGGCTGGAAACCCAGCGCCTGGAGCACCTTGTCGGCTTCCAGGACCTGCTGCTGACCGCCGCGGGTGACGGTGACCCGTACCTTGTCGGCCTCCTCCGAGACGGCGTCCACCCGGGTGGAGGTCAGCACCTCGATGCCGAGCCGCCGGTACCACCGCGCCAGCTCCACGGAGATCTCCTCGTCCTCCAGCGGGGCCGGCCGGTCCGCGAACTCCACCATGGTCACGCGGACGCCGTAGTTGTGCAGCACGTACGCGAACTCGACGCCGATCGCGCCGGCGCCCGCGATGATGACGCTGTCCGGCAGCTCCTCGGCGAGGATCTGCTCCTCGAAGGTCACCACGCGCTCGCTCAGCCGGGTGCCGGGCAGCAGATTCGCGGTGGCGCCGGTGGCGATGACGCAGTGGTCGAAGGTGACCGTCTCCGCGCTGCCGTCGGCGCTGGTCACCCTCAGGGTGTGGGCGTCGGTGAAGTGACCGCGCCCGTCGTACTGCGTGATCTTGTTCTTCCGCATGAGGAAGTTGACGCCCTTGGCCCGGCCGTCGGCTACCTTCCGGCTCCGCCGGAACGCCTCGCCGTAGTCGAACCGCACCTGGCCGTCGACCTCGATGCCGAAGGTCTCGGCCTCGCGGGTGAAGATGTGCGCCAGTTCGGCGTTGCGCAGCAGCGCCTTGGCCGGGATGCAGCCCACGTTCAAGCACACCCCGCCCCAGTAGCGCTCCTCGACGACCGCGGTACGCAGCCCCAGTTGGGCCGACCGGACGGCGGCTGTGTACCCGCCCGGACCGGCCCCCAGGACGACGACGTCGTAATGTGCGCCCATGGTCAGCCGGCCCTCCTGCTCGACACGGCCGACGGCACGGAGGTGACCACGGAGGATGTGGTGTGCTCGCCGTGGCCGGTGGCGGTGCCACCGCGGAGGCGGGCGTGGGGCTGGCTGCGCATGGAGGTGTTCCCGATTCTGGATACGTGCGGTACGGATGGGTCGCGGGGCGAGCGCGGGCCCGGATCGCTCGCTGAGCGAGGGCCGTCAGCTGCCGAGGAAGGCGTTCACCTCTTCGGCGAACTCGGCCGGGTACTGGAAGAGGAATCCGTGACCGGCGTCCGGGTAGATGCTCAGCTTCGCGTTGGGCAGGTGTTCGGCCAGCAGATAGGTGTTCTTGGTGGGGACCATCTCGTCGTTGTCGCCGTTGGCCACCAGAACCGGCTGCTGGATGGACTCCAGACGCTGGAGTCGCGAGTCGTCCCGCACACCCCACGCGGAGATGGCGGTCAGCTGCGCGTCACGGACGGCCAGGTCGGTCGCGGTGTCCCGTTCGGCGGTGCGCAGACCCAGGCGCTTGAGGAACTCCACGCCCTTGGCCAGGCTGGACGCGCTCTTCTCGAAGAAGAGGGTGAGCAGGTTCCCGGCGGAGGGGGCGTCGTCGAAGGCCGCCTCGCGAATGGCGCCCGCCGTGTACTGGTGGATGTCACGGCCACCCCGGGGCGCCGTACCGGCCAGGACCAGCCGGCGTACCTGCCACGGGCGGAAGAGGGTGATCTCCTGCGCGATGAAACCGCCGAGCGAGAAGCCGAGCAGGTCGAAGCGGCGCAGCTCGATGGCGT
Organism: Streptomyces sp. NPDC029138; assembly: GCF_055564375.1. Classification (NCBI taxonomy): domain Bacteria; kingdom Bacillati; phylum Actinomycetota; class Actinomycetes; order Kitasatosporales; family Streptomycetaceae; genus Streptomyces; species Streptomyces sp. NPDC029138. The sequence continues at coordinate 2,883 of NZ_JBVHWM010000128.1, read as the reverse complement.
CCAGGAAGGCGATCGCGTTGTGCGCCATCTCCTCGACGGTGTTCGGAGTGGTCCCGGTGGAACCGCCGACCCCGGCGAGATCCACCAGGATGACCTCCCGCTCGGCGGCGAGGGCGTCGACGAGTTCGGGATCCCAGTTGTCGAGGTTGGCCCGGAAGTGCGCCAGGCAGACCACCGGCAGATCGCTCGTGTTGGGGCGGCCGAAGCGGCGGTAGCGATAGGTGACGCCGTCGGCGGCCTCGACATGGAGGTTGGGCGTCGTGATCTGGCTGTGTGTGGATTCGGTGGCCATGGTGAGCGCCTTTCTCAGCACTGATGAGCGGAAGAGGAGGTCAGGCGGGAGCCCGCACGCCGCGGACCGGCGTCCCGGCGGCCCGGTGCGCGCCCGCCGGTTCGCGGGCGGAGCGCTGCGTACGCCCCAGAGCACGCGGTCCGCCGGCATGCGGCCCTACGGGCCGGCGGCGGAGGTGCCCGGACTAGTCGCGGGGACCGAGGCGCTCGCCCATGTTCAGTTCCAGGTCGTAGATGACCTCCGGGCTCGCCTTCGCCGACAGCTTCAGGCGCTGCTGGACGAAGTCCCGGGCGAGCAGCCCGGCGAAGCGCTGGTGGGTGGCCGCCAGATCGTCGGGGCTGTGCAACGGGGCCTCCTCGTTGACGATCTCCTTGACCGCGCGGAGGGCGTCGGTGTCGAAGGAGGCGATGCGCCGCGCGAACCGGTCGACGACCGCGTCGAGTTCGGCGTCGGGGACGGCGCGGTTGACCCAGCCGTACAGTGCGGCCGTGTCGGCGTCGTAGTCCTCACCGGAGGTGATGATCTCCAGGGCCCGTGACCGCCCGGTGAGCTGCACCAGGCGCTGGATGCCACCGCAGCCCGGGATGATCCCCGTGCCGATCTCCAGCTGGCTGAGCACGGCCTTCTCCCGGCTGGCGAACCGTACGTCGAGCGTGGTCAGGAACTCGTTGCCGATGCCACGCGCACGGCCTCGCAGCAAACCCACCGTGATGAAGCGGGCGTTGCCGAGACGTCCGATGATGTCGAACCAGGCCGGCATGCCCTCCCCGAACTCCGCGACCCTGCCCAGGTTCAGGTGTGCCATGAAGAAGTCGGGAACGGCGCTGTCGAAGACGGCCACCTTGACGGCGGGGTCCGCCTCCAGCCGGTCTACGATCTTCCCGAGGGCGGACTCCACCTCGGGCTCGTAGAGGTTGAGGGGAGGATTGTCGAAGGTGACCCTCCAGTACCCGGGGCTCTGCTGCTCGGCACGCACAGGAGCATGCGGGGAGGCGGTTGCGCTGTTCGACATGGAGAAGTCCCGGTTCGTAGGATGCACGCAGGAAGGGGCACACCGGCCCTGTCGCACAAGACCGGTCGACTGACCATGACAGTACGGCCGTCGGCATGGCGGGGGCGGTGCCGGACGCCAACGGTGCCCGATAGGGCACACATTTCTCGGTACACCGACCGAGGTGTCAGTCATCCTCCGCCCGTCGGCAGTCGTTCGACGGAAGCGGGCAGCTCATTTCCGCGCTGGACTGTCCTCACATGTCGACCATGGCGCGGACGCCTGCGCCCGATACAGGACCTCACCGTGACACCTGATGCGCTGACAGCCCCTTCCACCGGTGCGGCCGGACCCGCGGGCCATCGGATCCGCACCCGTTGGGGCCGGATGACGATGACCCGGCAAGCCGAGGCGGCGGATCTCGCGGTGGTGAACGCCATGCACGGCCGCTGCTCCCCAGCGACGCTCTTCAGTCGATACCAGACCGGACGTTTCGCCCTGCGCGAGCACGAGTGGGCCCGTCTGACCAGACAGGGTGTGAGCTGGGTGACGAGCCCCGTGAACCGCCCCGACGTGGTCGTCGCCACCACCCACCTGTTACACGACGGCACCGATGGTCGCGGTGAGCTGGCCCTGCTTGTGGAGGACAACTGGCAGGAGGTGGGCCTCGGTACGGCCCTGGCGCGTTGGACACTGTCCCAGGCGCCGTCCCTCGGCGTTCGGCAAGCGGTGGTCGTGACGACGCGTGACAACTGTCGCATGACTGCCATCTGTGCCTCGCTCGGCGCACACGTCGAGCCGGCGGCCACCCTGGGCGGCACGGAGGACGACGGCAACCTCGTCCACTACGTTCTGGCCGCGCCCGCGGAGGCAACGCCCCGGCGCGTGCGCGGCACATACGGCCATGCCCGGGCCTGACGCGGTCCGCCGGTGTGACCTCGGCCGTCTCCCGCCCCGGGCGGCACGCCCGGGGCGTCATGGGCGGGGGCGTCCTCTGTGCAACGGGTGACCAGGTGGTGGAGCGACCGCCGGCAGCACTCCGACGTACCGGATCGGAGCCCCGCTGGCCGAGCACCGGCCCGCGCTAGTCGCCTGTGCCGAGGCGCTGATGGGCGACCACCATGTGGCCTAGGACACACAGGAAGCCCTTGGCCGTGCCTGGCAGCACATCGACAGGCTGCCCGCAGGGCGGGGCGCAGTGCGCGGCCGGCTCGTGAGGGCGTCACCCGGCCTTGTCGTCGGCCGGTGGCCCGGTCCGTTCACTCGGCACGGATCGTCACCGTCGAGAGTCACGACGTCGTGGAGGCCGACCGCGCCGAGAGTGTACCGGCGTCCATGGTGGCACGCGCTGCCGCGCACCCCTGGGCACGAGCACCGGGAGGTGCTCGTCCACACCCGCATGTACGAATTCACGGCGCGGGAGACCGCGCAACGCTGCGGACAGGCGCGGATCGTCGTCGGAGACGTCGCGCCCGGCTCATGGACGGCGTACGAGGTGTGGGTGCCGCGGGGGGGGGGGGGCGGGGGGGGAGGCGGGGGGGGGGGGGGGGGGGGGGGGGGGGGGGGGGGGGGGGGGGGGGGGGGGGGGGGGGGGGGGGGA
>NZ_JBVHWM010000127.1:0-10429 GCF_055564375.1 Streptomyces sp. NPDC029138 | reverse complement strand
CCACCGGACTTCGACCGCGACGCCTACAAGCGACGCAACACGGTCGAGCGCTGCATCAACAAGCTCAAACAGTGGCGCGGCCTGGCCACCCGCTACGACAAAACCGCCACCATCTACCTCGCCGCCATCTTCATCTGGTCAGCGAGGCGATCCGAAAGAAACGGCCTAGCCGACATTGGGAGCCCCCTGATTGATCCGACTGATGACGATGATCACGGGGCCGACAGTGCCACACGGCACTGACATCGGGCCGGCTCTTCGTGGTGCCCGCCGCGGAGGGAACTGCCGCAGCCCGCTGGAGCTGTATCTGCTCCAGTCGAGCATCAGGTCTATTTCGTTAGGGGTTCTTAGTCAGAACGGTGGGTCTTCGGAGTAGCCGCCTGTCCCGTCGGCCGCCCACCAGGAATCACGTTCCGACTTGAGACGGGCGTAACGCTCGCGGGCTGCGATGTCGTCCGCGTTCTCCAGGTCGCTGGTGTCGTGACCCCATGCCTTCATCGCGTCCAGGACGCGGTCTCGGTTGTAGCGGTCGGTGCTGGTGGTCAGCAGACGACGGGCATGGCCGATCAGCTCGGCCCGGTGCGCGGTGAGCACGGGGTGCTCTGCCAGGGGGATTGCAGCGACGAAAGCCGCGTCGCGTACCTCCGCGTTGTCGTGGCCGAGAAGAGGATGGACGGCGGAGAAGATCGCCGGGCGCAGGTCCCGGAACGCGCGCATTTCCCCGTACTCGTCGAGGAACTCCTTGCCGAAGTGGCGTTCGCCGATGGCGACGCACTCGTCGTCGGCGTCGTGGGCGGTGGCGCTGAGCCACTCAAGCAGTCTCACGAGGGTGGGGCGGCGCGGTGGCATGTCGGCATCGTGGCCGAAGTCGCCTGCCTCGACGGCAGGGTGGTGGAGGATGGCCGCGACGTAGAGCGCCACGGGCACGGTGGCTTCGTAAATGGTGTTCTGGTGGGTCACTTCCCTGAGCGCGTCATCGGTGGCGGCCGACCTGACGACCGGGTCGGCGCTGAGGATGCGTGCCAGCGCCGTCGGCAGGGATTCGCCCGTCCCGCATGGGGTGGCGAGCGACGCCCAATCCGTACCGTCCAGGAGCGCTTGGTAATGAGGTAGCTCGTGGTGGCGAGGATTCTCGGTCCGACTGCGGCTGTTGGTCACAGGCGGAGGCTATAGCCTCTATGAGCCGGTGTGGCGCGGGGTGTCATGTGTAGAGCAGGACGCGCTTTGGTAGGAGTTGGAACCCGGCGCGGCTGAACATCTGGCGCTTGAGCATCTTGATGCGATTCACGTGTTCTTCGACGGCGCCTGAGTTCCAGGCCAGGGTGAGCCCGGCGATGACGGCGTCGAGGTTGCGGTCGATGCCTGCGGCAAGGGGTGTGGAGGCTGGGCAGGTCGTCCTTCCGGACGGCGTCGAGCCAGTGCGGCAGGCTTGCGCCCTGGCGCTCGGTGAGCATGACCGCGAAGGAGCGGCCGTGCCGGGTGAGAGTGTCGAGTTCGGGGCAGTGGATGCGGAGGGTCTTGAGCTGGAGTTGTTCGGGCTCGGTGAGGGTTTCCAGGCGGCTGAGGATCCATCCGGCGACCGTCCGGGGCGAGGGCGGCTGGGCGCCCACCGGCCGTGGCGAGGTGCGCTTCTTGTGCAGGTAGGCGCGGACGCGCTGGTAGCTGCCCGTCGACGCCGACCACACGCGGGCGGTCGCCTCTGGCGCGGGAAGAGCATCGACCAGCCTGAGCACCGTACTGCGACTGACGGACACCCCGAGGACGCGAGCGATGCGGGCTCCGGCCCGGCCCGCGAGGGGCAGACCGATCGCGGCCAGGGAAGAGCGCAGCCGCTCGGTCCGCTTACCGTGTCGGCGCGTCAGGCCGGGTTTCTGCTCGACGAAGGTACGACGCACGCACCCCGAGTTCCCGCAAACCGACGGACCCTCAGCCGGTGGACAACGCTTCGTCCACCGCTCGGAACATCATCGGGAATCCGCAGGTACGAACCATGAACCCGGTTCGACCAGATCCGGCAGGCAGGGCACACGGCGCCGTCCGCGGTGCATTGCGCGTCAACGCGTACGATCTCGATGTTCACCTCCACCGATAGCGCCGCGATGTCCCCGATCGATGGGAACAGCAACTCCTTCAGTTGGAGCGCGACCTCATCCACGGCCCCGAACTGTCAGCCCAATCACCTTGCCACCGACCGTTTTCGGGCGACTTTGCAAACGGCCCGGAGAAGCAGCCGTCACTCAGCGTCGCCACACCACACAAGCTGAGCCGAACCCGACTACCGGCGCCGTTTCGACGTGGGATTGAGCGTCGCACCGTCGCGTGAACACCCGGTGTACGCGATCGGGAGCACCCACACTTCGGTACCGGCACAGGCGCTCAAGGCGTGGCCGCCTGCTGGTAGCAGGGGGCCCGCACCACACGGTGACGGTGCCGGGCCGGCGGACTGTGTTTCGCACAGGCTTGACAAGCAGCCGTGGTGACTCTCGAACATATCGACATCGATCATCCAGCACCATCGCAGAGTGGCTCACGAAGTTGAGCCAGAGCCGGAGAGCGGGAGACCCCCGCCCCGGTAGGCCGTCCGACCCGCCAGATGAATGGCCTGGAACTGACTTTTTACCTCGGGCATGATGATCTGATCCGCCATCAGGCTTTGCGCACTGTCGGCATAGCTGGCGAAACTTTCGTCGACCAAACAGGGGCGCAGCGGACTATCTAGTCGCGAACCCTCTCCCGCGCGACCCGTTGACGCTCCCGCATCACGCCCATACCGTCTGCCTATCAATCGGAAACCCGCACGAAACTTTCGGGAGCATCCATGCCATCCAGCACGTCCTCCCGTGCCCGCAAGGCACTCGTCCTGGGTCTCACCGGTCTGCTCGCCGCAGGCGGCCTCGCCACCACCTCCGGCACCGCCGAGGCCGCCGGCAACACGCTCGGCGCGGCAGCCGCCGAGACGGGCCGCTACTTCGGCACCGCTGTCGCCGCGAACCACCTGGGCGAAGCGCAGTACGCCTCGACACTCGACACCGAGTTCACCTCGGTGACCCCCGAGAACGAGATGAAGTGGGACGCGGTGGAGCCCAACCGCGGCTCGTTCAGCTTCTCCGCCGCCGACCAGATCGTCAGCCACGCCCAGAGCCGGGGCATGAAGGTCCGCGGCCACACCCTGGTCTGGCACTCCCAACTGCCGGGCTGGGTCGGCGGCCTGAGCGCCACCGACCTCAGAACGGCGATGAACAACCACATCAACCAGGTCATGGCTCACTACAAGGGCAAGATCCACTCCTGGGACGTGGTGAACGAGGCGTTCCAGGACGGCTCCAGCGGCGCCCGCCGCAGCTCGCCGTTCCAGGACAAGCTCGGCAACGGCTTCATCGAGGAGGCGTTCCGCACCGCCCGCGCGGCCGACCCGGCGGCCAAGCTCTGCTACAACGACTACAACACCGACGGCGTCAACGCGAAGAGCAATGCCGTCTACAACATGGTCAAGGACTTCAAGGCACGCGGCGTTCCCATCGACTGCGTGGGCTTCCAGTCCCACTTCAACAGCGCCTCCCCGGTTCCCGCCGACTACCAGTCCAACCTCCAGCGCTTCGCGGACCTCGGCGTGGACGTGCAGATCACCGAACTGGACATCGAGGGCTCCGGCACCAGCCAGGCCACCAACTACAGCAACGTCGTCAAGGCGTGCCTGGCGGTCACCCGCTGTACCGGCATCACCGTCTGGGGCATCACCGACAAGTACTCGTGGCGCTCCAGCGGCACCCCGCTGCTCTTCGACTCGAACTACAACAAGAAGCCCGCGTACACCACCGTACTGACCACGCTCGGCGGCTCCTCCGGCGGGGGCGGCACCCCGGGTGGCGCCACCTGCACCGCCACGTACAGCAAGCAGGAGGAGTGGAGCGACCGCTTCAACGGCAAGGTGACCATCACCGCGGGCAGCTCGCCGATCACCAGCTGGTCCACGACGGTCACCGTGACCCCGCCGCAGAAGACCATCGCGACCTGGAACGGCTCGCCCACCTGGGACAGCAGCGGCAACGTCATGACCATGCGGCCCAACGGCAACGGCAGCCTCGCCGCAGGCGCGTCGACGAGCTTCGGCTTCACGGTGATGAAGAACGGCAACTCGGCCGCCCCCGTAATCGGGGCGTGCACGGCGTCCTGATCTGCACGAACCGCGCCCTCTCGGCCGTACACCCCCGTTGGGTCGTACGGCCGAGTCATGAGGGCCGAACGTCGTAGGCACGGTGTACGGGCGGGGGACGAGATATCGCTGCCGTGGAGGGGTACCGGTTGACGACCCTGGTCGTGCTGGACGTGTCCGTCAAACGCGGCATTGCCGTCCACGCAGGCCGGCCTGGGGCCGAGCGGACCGCGCCCGCGGTAGGTGGTCAAGGCGTACGCCGTCGCCTTCGCCGCGTTCATGCAGTTCGGCGGGCGTGCCGGAGGCCTGTACGGCCGCAACCGGACATTCCTGCGTCTCTGGGGCCCTCGGCAGCGACGTCCGGCGCTGACTACGGCACGCGACGCGACGGACAACACAAAGGAGGCGGGTACATGAGGATCGGGGAAACGCGTCCCGCCCGCCAGAACCGCACCGCCGCCTATCTCCGGTTCGTCGACGTCGACCAGCTGCTGTTCAACTTCCGTGCCAACCACCGCCTGTCGACGGGCGGCGCGGCCACTACCGGCGGCTGGGAGAGGCGCTCGCCTTCCCGCTCCCCAGCCACGTCCTGGCCTTCTGAGCGTTCACCTCACGGCCGGACGCGCGCGACAACCGTGCCGTAAATGCGATGACCTGCGGTGACGGGCCGTGGCACAGTCACCGCATGTCCGACGACATCGCCTATCCCGTCTTCCGTACCCCCGACCCCGCGCTCGCCTTGAGCACTGCGCGGCGCATCATGGAGTTCGGCCGCTGCGAGTACTCCAAGGTTTCCGTGTACGCCGAGCTTCGCTCCATCGCCGAGATTCGGCGGGTGGCGAAGGAGCTGCCCGGGGGATGGTTCCGGGGGCAGGAGGAGTACGGGGAGTTCGACGGGGTGCCGTTGGCGGAGCAGCCCGCGCTGGTCCTCGGTGCTCAGGGGCCCGGTCTGCCGGCCGATCCGGCTGCGTACGAAGGGCGGCTGCCGGTGGAGTGCGAGCTGCACAACCTGCCGGTCGGCAGCATCGAGGACGCCTTCACGGCGGCGATCGGCCCGAACACGGGCACGATCAACTGGACCAGCCTGTGCTGGCCAGACGCGCCCGAACTGGGCTTTCTCGGCGAGTCCAAACACGCTGAGGTGACGCTCCTGCTCAACACCCGCACCCGCGAGCTCGACGAGCCCGCCGACGACCACACCGTCCTCGTCCACGTCCGCAGCGTCAGCGTCGACGGCCGCCAAATGCGGGAGCCGTACGCTCACTGGCTCGCCGAGCAGGTGGGGCTCACGGTCATCGGGCCCGGGCAACGGTGCTGAAGCCGGCCGGGCCCCCTCGATGAGTTTCGGTGCCGGGCCGGCCGCCCCAGGTCCGGCCGGGACACTCGGATCGGGTCGAAGACCGGCTCGAAAGGCGGGGAATCACCCGCCTGGCGGTCGTGATCACTACTGATAGCGGCTGCTGCCCCTGCTTGACCGCCATGAGCACCGTAGCCGGCCAGACCGGCCGATTACGGTGCTCAGCCACAACAGCACAGCAGTCTGCGAATGGCCGTTTCACCTTGCGAGCGAGGCCCGATGCATCCGTCGGACCTTGAGGCGCAGTGTGGTCGGGCCGGAGCGCGCGGCCGGAGGGGCCCGTTAGGCTTGGACGCGCCGCCAGGCGGTCGACCGCCGCCCGGCGGGGTACGGTGCCCGGCAGGGGTACGGCGCTCGTGCGGCTGCCCCGGACGACCACACCGAAGGACGGCAACCGAGTGTCTTTCTTCACCATCGGCCACCGCGGTGTCATGGCCGCCGAGCCGGAGAACACCTTGCGCTCCTTCCTGCGGGCTGAACGCGAGGGGCTGGACGGCATCGAACTGGACTTGCACCTGAGCAAGGACGGCGAGCTGGTCGTCATGCACGACACGACCCTGGACCGCACGACGGACGGCTCCGGTCCGATCGCCGACCAGGAGCTGCGGAACCTCAAGAAGCTCGACGCCGGCCTCGGCGAGCGCATCCCCACGTTCGGGGAGGTGCTGGACGCCGTCGGGCCGACGCTGCCGATCCAGGCGGAGATCAAGGACGTGGCCGCCGCCCGGTCGCTGGCCAAGGTGCTCAGCGACCGCGACCTGCTGGACCGGGTCTCGGTGCTGTCGTTCCACGACGTGGCGCTGACCGAGATCCACAACCTGCTGCCGCAGGCCCGCACCGTGCTGGTGGCAGGCCCCAGCGCGCACCGTGACACCTTCGTCGGCCGCGCTCAGAAGGTCGGTTCCACCCTGGTGAGCGTAGAGCTGCGCCAGCTGAACCGGGCCATTGTGGAGAAGTGCGGCGCCGTCGGCATCGACGTGATGGCCTGGACCGTCAACGACGAGCACGACCTGGCGCTGGCCCGGGCCCTCGGCCTGGTGGGCTGCGTGACCGACCAGCCCGGCATGAAGCGGCTGGTCGAGGCCACAGTCTGACCTCAGAGGCGCCAGACCGAACACCTGACCAGTTCGCAAGCTCTCTCGACGAACAGCTGTGATGGCCAACCGTCGCAATCAAGAGTGACCCAGCCGCCGTCAGACCTGCTGGAACGCCAACAGTCATGCGCAGACTGAGGTGGCCGGACGCAATGGTGTGGCCGGACAGCTGTGACTGAGCGTTTCAGTTGGCCGCTTAGGCAATCCACCTGGCCGGAGTTCGCGTTCCCAGTGGCCTCAACGGCGCCGCCTGCGCCGATGTCGTACCCCGCTTCTATGCTCCTGCGATGACGTCTTACGAAGGCACGCACCCCACCGTCCTCGTCCGGGTGGGTGACCGCCACGCGCAGATTGACGAACAGCTCGCACCCGCGATCCAGGCGATCTGGGAGTGCGGGTTCGACACCTTCACCTGCTGTCAGGATCTCGCAGAGAGCAACGCGGACTGGCCGGAGAAGCTGCCGCACATGGCGGAGTGGGTGGAGTCCAGACGTGGCTGGATGCTCATCGACTTCCCGGCCGACAGCGGACTCGCTTTCCTATCGGCCGTGGCGAACGCCGGCCCGCGGGACGCCTTCTACGTGCGAATGACGCACTGGGCGGCGCCGGGCGCGTGGGACGTGACGATCAAGCCGATGGACGTGGCGATGTTCAAGGAGGACCTCCCGTCGCGGTTCCGCCTGCACCTGCTCCAGGTGAGCTTCCCGGCCTCCGACCTGCCGGAACTGATCCAACGCCTCCGCGATCACGCCACAGGCCGCTCAGTGCCACCGGCCCCCACCGACTGGAGCACCGTCGGCCGCTAGGTTCGGGAACACTGGGTCAGCTTGTCACCCTTGGTAACGGGCGGTCAGCGTCCGTACCGTCTCGGCGATGCGGTCGCGGAGTTCGGCCGGTGCCATGACCTCGACGTCAGTGCCCAGTCGCAGGAACTCTCCGTGGGCGTGGTCGATCGATTCGATGGGTATCCGGGCCTCCGTCCATCCGTCACCCGTGGGTGTGACGCCGATGCGGCGGGCGCCCTCAGGAGTGAGCCGTACCAGCGCCTCACCGGTGTGCAGGCGGGCTCGGAAGTCGGCCAGATAGGTTTTCCAGTACGCGGCCAGGTCGAATCCGTCCGGAACGGCGAACTTTTCCAGCGGCCGGAGTCCGAGGATCTGGTCGACCCGGTAGGTGCGGATCCCGGACGGCCCGCCCGCAACCAGGTACCAGCGGCCCGCCTTCAGCACGAGCCCGTACGGCTCCACCCGCCGCTCGATCTCCTCCGGCGCCCGCCAACGCCGATACCGCAGGACCACCGCCCGCAGCTCCCACACCGCGGCGGCGACCGCGGCCAGGTGAGGTGTACGGTCGGCGTCGCCGTACCAGCCGGGGGCGTCGAGCAGGAAGCGTTCCTGGATCCTCACGGCGTGCTCGCGCAGCTCCTGGGGAAGGGCGGCCCGCAGCTTGAGTTGGGCGGTGGTGAGCACCTCGCCGAGGCCGAGTTCGGCGGCGGCGCCGGGGAGAGCGGCGAGAAATGCCGCCTGCGCCTCCTCCGCGGTCAGTCCGGTGAGGCGGGTCCGGTAGCCCTCTACCAGTCGGTAGCCGCCCGCGTGACCAGCGTCGCCGTACAGCGGGACACCGGCGGCGCCGAGCGCCTCGACGTCCCGGTAGACCGTGCGGACGGAGACCTCCAGTTCGTCGGCCAGCTGCTGGGCCGTCATCCGGCCCCGGTTCTGGAGCAGCAGGAGCAGGGTGACCAGTCGGCTCGCGCGCATGCCGCCCAGTATCCACTGACAGCGGGTGTCAGTGGAGTGCCCCTAACCTGCGGCGCATGAACGACTCCGACTTCCTGCACGGCGGCCCTTGGGGCCCTTGGGACGTGGCCAACCGTCGGGTCACCGCACCGCTCGGCTCAGGCCCTGAGGGTGGGAAAGGGGATCTCGTCGATGTTGCCGGAACCACCGAACAGCGGCCGTACCACGGAGTGCCCGCGAAACTCCACACAGGCGCCGGGGGCCAAGGCGTGACCCTGCGGCCGTTCGACCGCGAGACCGAGCGCTGGTCGATCCACTGCTCCGACAGCCGGACGGGCCGGCTGGACCCCCCGGTGATCGGCGTCTTCACTGGCGACCGCGGTGACTTCCACGGCGAGGACACCTACGACGGCCGGCCCATCCGGGTGCACCTCACCTGGCACCGCCCGCGCCCGGAGGCCGCACGCCGGGAGCAGCAGTTCTCCGGTGACGGCCGCCGCACCTGGGAGCTCAACGCAATCATGGACCTCACTGGCACCGGGTCGGTCGCCGCATGAGCATCGTCGAATTCCGCCAGTACACGCTTCATCCCGGCGCCCGGGAGACACTGATCGAGCTGTTCGAGCGCGAGTTCGTGACCGGGCAGCAGGCGGTCGGTATCACCGTCGGCGGCCGGTTCCGCGACCTTGACGACCCGGACCGTTTCGTCTGGCTGCGCTCGTTCCCCGACATGACACACCGTCGGCGCACGTTGGAGGCGTTCTACACCGGCCCCGTCTGGCGGAAGCACCGCGACGCGGCCAACGCCACCATGATCGACAGCGACGACGTCCTGCTGCTGCGTGGTCCGGGCCTCGCGCCGGAGTCAGGCACCCGCGAGGTGGTCGCGACGGTTTGCCAGCCGTCGAACACCGCTGCCTTCGACGCGTACGCCGCCCGGCACCTGGGCCCGTGCCATGCGCTGCACCGCACCGAGCACGCCGAGAACGACTATCCCGCTCTGCCCGTCCGCACCGGGGTCGACGTCCGGGTGTGGTTCGGCCCGGCCGAGCCACCACCCTGGCCGATCCGGCGGCTGCGGCTGGAACCTGTGACGACTTGACCTCATGCCGCCACGCGGGGGGTTCGCCGGCTGGTGACAGCACCCCGCCAAAACGCCTCTCGGCATGTGACCGCACAGGGCGGCGGTACCAGGGCGATGGGGCGCCGACGAGCGCGGCGTAGGTGCGCTTCCAGGCGTGTTGGTATGCACTAAAGGGTTTGCAGAAGGCCGTGGTCAGGCAGTCGGAAGCGGGTGGCGAGCCTGGTCGATTCATGCGGCGAGCGCGAGGTTGTGCATGCGGGCGACGGCCTGGACGGCGTGGTGGAGGCCGTCGTCGCGGTGTCGCCAGTCGCGGAGGACCTTGTAGTTCTTCATCCGGGAGAAGACATGGTCCACGCGGGCGCGGACCATGCGGCGGGCGGTGCCGTCCTCGCCCTTCAGCACCGCTCGCCCGGGGCGTTTGCGGTGCGAGACGACCAGGCCCGTGTTGATGTAGGCGCTGTCCCCGAGCATGGTCACACTCTCGCACTGCGGGGCCGGGCCAGGCCGGAGTCCCGCCAGGCCGTGGCGTCCACGGTCTTGCCGGGCACCGGACGGGCCGCCGCCACTACGAGGCGGGTGTCCGCGCCCCAATGACCTGCACGTTTACCGAAAGCCGGTAGGTACGGAGGAGGCACCGACGCGCAATGGATGCGACGTGACGGGGGGCAGCGGGTTCTCGACCTGGGCGACCTGAGCAGCGGGCTCGGGCAGTACGCCGCCCGCATCGCCGTCCTGGCGCGAAGGTTGCGGCCGTGGACTCCTCCCCCGCCCAGCACCAGCGCCCGCCGTGGTCGCGCGGCCCGAGGTTCTGCGGCTGCCCGGCACCGAGCAGGAGCTCGAGGTCGTCGGCGACCTTCCCCGCGATCCAGTGGTTGCGAACCTCACCGGCCTCGGTGACGCGGACGTGGCTCTAGGCCGTTTCTTTCGGATCACCTCGCTGACCAGATGAAGATGGCGGCGAGGTGGAGTCCGGCGAGGTAGATGGTGGCGGTTTTGTCGTAGCGG
>NZ_JBVHWM010000126.1:0-10533 GCF_055564375.1 Streptomyces sp. NPDC029138 | reverse complement strand
GTCGGCCTCACCGGTGATGACCAACGCCGGGGGCAGCCCGGTCAGTTGCTCGGTGGTGGCGCGCAGCGGGGAGGCGGTGATCCGGGCGCGCTCGGACTCGTCGGTGGTGTACTGGTCCCAGAACCACTGCATGCCGTCGCGGCGCAGGAAGTAGCCGGTGGCGAACTGGTGGTAGGACGCCGTGTCGAAGGTGGCGTCGGTGACCGGGTAGAACAGCACCTGCTGGCGCAGCGGGATGCCGCCGCGTTCCTTGGCCATCAGGGTCAGCGCGGCGGTCATGTTGCCGCCGACGGAGTCACCGGCGACGGCGAGCCGGGAGCCGTCCAGGCCCTTGGAGGAGCCTTCTTCCACGACCCACTGGGCGACGGCGTAGTTCTGCTCGATGGCGACGGGGTAGCGGGCCTCGGGGGAGAGGTCGTACTCGGGGAAGACGACGGCGGCCTGGGCGCCGACGGCGAGTTCGCGTACGAGGCGGTCGTGGGTGTGGGCGTTGCCGAAGACCCAGCCGGCGCCGTGGATGTAGACGATGACGGGGAGGGTGCCGGTGGTGCCGGCGGGCTTGACGATGCGTGCCCGGACGCTGCCCGTGGGACCGCCCTGGACGGTGATCCACTCCTCGTCGACGGCGGGCTTGTCGATCTCGCCGGACTGGACCTCGTCGACGGCCTTGCGGCCCTCGGCGGGGGTCAGGTCGAAGAGGTAGGGCGGGTTGGCGGTCGCCGCCGCGAACTCGGCCGCGGCGGGTTCCAGCACCGGGGTCACCGGCGCCTGGGCATCAGACATGCGAATCTCCTGGCAATGCGTTAGGGGGCGCCGGTCGGTTCCGGCATACGAGCCGGATGGTTGTGCTGGGCACTCCGGCGCCGCTGAGCGCCACCGTAGAGCCGCTGTCCGCGCGGCGGTTGCCCGTCCGTGCACGCCTGACGTCCTCAAAGTGCACGAACGCCGCCCGCCGCACGCGAGTGCGCTGTGGGGACCATGCCAGTGCACGGACGGGACACACGGTGGTGTTCCCCCGGCCTAGCGTGAGGGCACAGCGGTCGCGGTCCGCCCATCGGCACGACGGCGGACTCTCGCGCCATCACCGCTTCTCTCACCCGCGTCTCTGATCTTTTTTCTCGTCGCCCCGCCCGTCGCCCTTCCCGGCCGCCGAGCGCCAGTGCGGCGGACATCCAGGGCGCCCACCACGGAGGAGGTCCCGCACACGTGTCTGCCATGCCGGTCGGCGGGCTGGTTCCCCAGGCCACCGACGATGCCGCGGAGCTGGTCGTCCGCAACGCCAGTATCCATACGGGGGACCCGCGCCGCCCGCATGCCGAGGCCCTCGCCGTGCGAGGCGGTGTCATCACGGTCGTCGGCGACGACAAGGACGTCGCCCCGCACGTCGGGCCCGCCACGAAGGTGGTGGACGCGCTCGGCCGGCGGATGATCCCAGGACTCAACGACGCCCATCTGCATGTGATCCGGGGCGGCCTCAACTACGTGCTGGAGCTGCGCTGGGACGGGGTCCGGACGCTCCGTCAGGCTCTGGCGATGCTGCGGGAACAGGCCGCGCGGACGCCGAAGGGCCAGTGGGTGCGGGTGGTCGGAGGCTGGTCGGCCGACCAGTTCGCCGAACGGCGGCTGCCGACCGTCGCCGAGCTGAACGCCGCCGCCCCCGACACCCCGGTGTTCGTCCTGCACCTGTACCAGTCGGCCGTCCTCAACCGGGCGGCGCTGCGGGCCGCCGGGTTCGACAAGGACACGCCCGACCCCAAGGGCGGACAGATCGTCCGCGGCCGGGACGGTGAACCGACGGGCATGCTGCTGGCCGCGCCCAGTGCCCTCATCCTCTACTCGACACTGGCCAAGGCGCCGGTTCTGGCGGGCGAGGACAAGAAGGTCTCGACCCGTCACTTCCTGCGCGAACTCAACCGGTTCGGTCTGACCTCCGCGATCGACGCCGCCGGCGGTTTCCAGAACTTCCCCGAGAACTACGGCACCGTCATCGAGCTGGCGAAGGCCGGTCAGCTGTCGCTGCGTATCGCCTACCACCTCTTCCCGCAGACCGCGGGTCAGGAGATAGCCGACCTCTCCCGCTGGATCGAGATGGCCCGCCCCGAGGACGGGGACGCGTGGCTGCGTCTCAACGGCGCGGGTGAGAACCTCACCTGGGCGGCGGCGGACTTCGAGAACTTCAGCCAGCCGCGCCCGGAACTCGGCGACTACGAGGGCGAGTTCGAGAAGGCCGTACGTCTCCTCATGGAGAACGGCTGGGGATTCCGGCTGCATGCCACGTACGACGAGACCATCCGCCGCGATCTCGCGGTCTTCGAGAAGCTGGCCGCCGAGGGGCTTTTCCCGGCCGGGAACCGCTGGTTGTTCGACCACGCGGAGACCGTGTCCGCGGAGAGCCTCGACCGTGTCGCCGCGCTCGGCGGTGCCATGTCCGTCCAGAACCGGCTGTACTTCCAGGGCGAGGCGTTCCTGCGCCGCTACGGCCCCGGAGCCGCCGCGGACGCCCCGCCCATCCGCGCCATGCTGGACCGCGGACTGACCGTGGCCGCCGGCACGGACGCCACCCGGGTCTCCACCTACAACCCCTGGGTCGCCCTGCACTGGCTGGTGAGCGGGCGCGACATCGGCGACCTCGTGCTCCGCTCCCCCGGCAACCGTGTCGACCGGGAGACCGCGCTGCGGATGTTCACCGTCGCCGGTGCCGAACTGACCGGCGAGGAGCAGGTCAAGGGCGTACTGCGGGCCGGGTGTTACGCGGACCTCGCGGTGCTGTCCGACGACTACTTCACCGTGCCGGAGCCGGAGATCGCGCACATCGAGTCGCTGCTCACGGTCACCGGCGGCCGGATCGTCTACGCCGCCCGCGAGTACGAGGGCCTCGACGAGGAGCTGCCGCCCGTCACCCCCGCCTGGAGCCCGGTGGCGCGCTTCGGCGGCTACCAGGCGTCCCGGCCGGCCGGGGTGCGCCAGGCGGAGTCCCTCGGCGAGGCCGTCGCGGAGTCGGAGCAGCACCGCGCGTGGCGCGCACGGCGCGGCCTGGCCTCCGGCGCCGCCGACATGCCGTTCGATCCCTGCTTCGTCCTCTGAGCGATCCCCGCTTCGTTCGCACCCACAGACCCCGTCCTCAGGACGGTCGTTGTCCGACGCGGACGTCCGTCCGCGCCGCTGCACATGAATGGAAAGGCACTCTCATGGTCGACATCGCCCAGGTCACCGCGTCCCCCAGCCCCGACCTGCTGACCCCGGACAACTGCGCGGTCCTGTTCGTGGACCACCAGCCGCAGATGTTCTTCGGCACCGGCAGCGGCGACCGGACCGCGATCATCAACGCCACCCTGGGTCTGGCCAAGGCCGCCAAGGTGTTCGACGTGCCGGTCGTGCTGAGCACCGTGGCCGCCGAGTCCTTCTCCGGGCCGATCCTGCCGCAGCTCGCGGACGTGTTCCCGGACCAGAAGATCATCGACCGCAGCACGATGAACGCCTGGGAGGACGCCGCGTTCGTCGAGGCGGTCAAGGCGACCGGCCGCAAGAAGCTCGTCATCGCCGGTCTGTGGACCGAGGTCTGCGTCGTCCTGCCGGCGCTCTCCGCCATCGCCCAGGGCTACGAGGTCTACGTCGTCACCGACGCGTCCGGCGGTGTCAGCCCGCAGGCCCACGAGCACGCCGTCCAGCGCATGATCCAGGGCGGCGCCGTCCCGGTCACCTGGGTGCAGGTGCTGCTGGAGCTCCAGCGTGACTGGGCCCGCGGCGAGACGTACGTGCCGGTGACGGAGGTCGTGAAGGAGCACGGCGGCGCCTACGGCCTCGGCCTGGTGTACGCCCAGACCTTCATCGGCGGCCACGCGGCCGGCTGACCCCTCCCCCAGCACAGCGATCAAGGACTGAGTCAGGAACAGGCAGGAAGAGATGGACGCGGGACTGCTGGTCCTCCGGGTGGTGGCGGGACTCCTCGTCGCCGGTCACGGAGTGCAGAAGGTGAGCTTCCGGCTCGGGGGCCACGGCTTGGCAGGCGGAACCGAGGAGTTCCGGCACGACGGGTTCCGAGGGGGCCGGCTGACCGCGGTCGTCGCGGGCGCCAGCCAGATCGGGGCCGGCCTGTTCCTGACCGCCGGTCTGCTCACGCCCCTGGCGGCGATGGCCGCCATGGGCGTGATGACGGTCGCGGGCACCGTCAAGTGGCCCAAGGGCCTGTGGGTGCAGAACGATGGCTACGAGTACCCCCTGGTCCTCGTGGTCGTCTCCGCGGCGCTGGCCCTCACGGGGCCCGGCGAGTGGTCCGTCGACCACGCGCTCGGCATCACGCCGTGGCCGGTGTGGGTCGCCCTCGCCGCGATCGTGATCGGCCCGGCGAGCGGGCTGCTGACCCGCCTGGTGCTGCACCGCACGCCCCTGGCATCGGAAGGAAAGACCTATGCGCAGCCTGTTGACTGACGCGGCCCGCACGCTGGTTCCGCCCAAGGGTGACCGGCATGGCCCGCTGCCTCCGCTGATGCTGACGCTGACCGTGGTCACCGGTCTGGTCGACGCGGTGAGCTATCTGGCGCTGGGCCACGTCTTCGTCGCCAACATGACGGGCAACGTGGTGTTCCTCGGCTTCGCGCTGGCAGGTGCCCAGACCCTGTCCGCGCTCGCCTCCGTCGTCGCGCTGGCGGCGTTCCTCGCCGGCGCGCTGAGCGGCGGCCGGCTGGGGACCCGGTTCGCGGGGCATCGGGGGAACCTGCTGAAGACGGCCACCGCAGCGCAGACGGTGCTGGTCGCGGTCACCGTGGTCGTCACGGCGGTCGCCGACGGCCGGGTCACCACCGGCGTCGAGTACACGCTGATCGTGTGCCTCGGGCTCGCCATGGGGCTCCAGAACGCGGTCGCCCGGCGCCTCGGCGTGCCGGACCTCACCACGACCGTGCTGACGTTGACCCTCACCGGTCTGGCCGCGGACTCGCCGGCGGCGGGCGGTGCGGCGCCGAGGCCCGGCCGCCGGATCCTGTCCGTGCTGGCCATGCTGCTCGGTGCCCTCGCCGGCGCGGAACTCGTCCTGCACGGCCACCTCGTGCTCACCCTGAGCGTGTGCCTGCTGCTCCTGGCGCTCACCTCCGTGGTGACCCACCGCCTGTCCGCCGACGGCGCCGCCTGGACCCGGCCGCCGTCCTGACGGCAAGCTTCGGCCCTGACGGAAGGCCATGGTCCTGACGGAAGGGCCGGAGTCCGGCCCGTTCATCCCCCGGCCTCCCGGTCGCCCCGCCCGGCGAAGTCCCGCCATTCGCTGGGCGACATCCCGTAGGTGGCGCGGAACACGCGGCTGAAGTGGGTGGGGCTCGGAAAGCCCCAGCGATGCGCGACCGCCGCGATGGTCGTGTTCCCCGCGGAACGGAGGGTGAGGGCACGCCGGCACTCGGCCAGCCGCCGGCGCTGGATCAGCCGGCCGACCGTCGTGCCCTCCTCCCGGAACAGCTTGTGCAGGTAGCGGACGGAGATGTGGTGGGCCCGGGCGATCGTCTCCGGCGACAGGTCCGTGTCGCTCAGCCGCAGGTCGATGAAGTCCAGGATGTCCGACAGCAGCGGCGCCCGGGTGTCCGGCTCCCGTCCCCGCGCCTGGTCGGCCAGATGCTCGCCGGCCAAGGTGGACAACAGGTTCACGGCGTTCCAGGCGAGCATGTCGCCGACCGGGGACCGGAACACCGCCGCGGTGTCGGCGAAGTCGGACAGGAACGGCGAGAGCAGGGCGCCCAGCCGGGTCGTCGGGGTGACCGGGGTGTGCGCGACGCGCGGCACGTCGGGCCGGGCGAGTCCGAGCAGTTCACGCGGGAGCAGGAACGCCTTCAGGCGGGCATTGCGCGGGAAGTCCAGCAGCGTGGGCTGGTGCACGTCGTAGAAGCAGATGTCCCCAGGGCCGAGTCGCACGTCCGTGGCGGCCTGCCGCGCGGCGGGGACGCCGCCGGTGTCGCGCAGCCCCACGAAGAGGTACTCGCCGCCCTCCCGGGCGATCAGCCGCCGGGGGCGTGCGGCGGGGCCCTGCGGTGCGTACGGCGGTCTCTCCCGGGGCAGGAGTGCTGGTGCCGCGTCCCTGACGACGATGTCCAAGCCCATGGGCATCCGCCGCACCCCGTTGTCCGGTGACGTGCCGACCGTTGATACGCCGACCGTGCGCCTGCCGATGAGGGACGTGTCTGTGAGGGACATGAACCACCCTTGCCTCCGGACTGTTGTCGCGTTTGAAGCGGCGGCGTCGGGGAATCCGGACCCGGCTCCGCTTCGCCCGGAGCGTAGGCCGGTGGATGTGCGAAAAGAGTGACAAGACAGTGACGGCGCGCTGCGCTGCCGGGCCACATCCCATGCGCTCACGGTCAACAGACGCGAGTCGGCGGCCCCTACTGTCCCGGGCATGAGCAGCGCATCCTCAACCTCCGCACCCGCCGCGACCGACTCCCCGTGGGCGCCGCTCGCGGCGCGCGTCTTCCGTGCCCTGTGGATCGCCCAGCTGGTCTCGAACATCGGCAGCTGGATGCAGACGGTGGGCGCGCAGTGGCTGCTGGTCGGACACGGTGCCGCGCTGGTGACGCTCGTGCAGACCGCCGCCGGCCTGCCCGTCGTCCTCCTGGCCCTGCCCGCCGGGGTGGTCGCCGACCGCTTCGACCGGCGCTCGGTGCTGCTGGCCGCGCAGTGCGCGATGCTCGCCGTGTCCGGTGCCCTGGCCGTGCTGGCGTTCCTGGACGCCCTGACGCCGACCGTGCTGCTCGTGCTCACGTTCCTGCTCGGGTGCGGCACCGCGCTGATGGGCCCGGCCTGGCAGGCGATCCAGCCCGAACTGGTGGAGCGCCGACGGCTCGGTCAGGCGGCGGCGCTGGGCGCGGTGAACATGAACCTGGCCCGTGCCGTCGGTCCGGCACTCGGCGGGGCGGTGGTCGCGGCGGCGGGCGCGGGCTGGGTCTTCGCCTTCAACGCGGCCTCCTACCTGGGCATCGCGGCCGTCCTCGTGGCGTGGCGGCGCCCGGGGCAGGCCGCCGCCACCCCGGGCGACGACGGCCTGCTGGCGGCCCTGTACGCCGGCCGCCGTTACGTGTGGAACGCACCCGGTGTCCGCCGGGTGCTGCTGCGCACGCTCCTGTTCATCCCGGGCGGGGCCGCGCTGTGGGCGCTGCTGCCCCTGACCGCGAGCCGCTTCCTCGGCCTTGGCTCCGGCGGATACGGGCTCCTGCTGGCGGCGGTGGGCGTGGGTGCCGTGGCGGGCGCGTTCGCGCTGCCGCGTGTCCGTGCCCTGCTGGGTGCCAACGGCACGCTCGCCGCCGGCGCCCTGGTGTTCGCCGGGGTGCTCGCCGTACTGGCGACGGTCCGCACACCCTGGCTGGTCACGGTCGCCCTGCTGCCGGCGGGCCTGGCCTGGATCGGGGTGCTGTCCACGCTCAACGCGGCCGTGCAGACACGGCTGCCCGGCTGGGTCAGGGCGCGTGGCCTCGCGGTGTATCTGCTGGTGTTCCAGGGCGGTCAGGCGCTCGCGGCGCCTCTGTGGGGCGCGGTGGCCGACTGGGCCGGGCTCAGCGCGTGCCTGCTGATCGCCGGGGCGGTGATGCTGCTCAGCGCCGCCAGTGTGCGCCGGTGGCCGCTGTACGACGCCGAGGGCATCAACCCCACGCCGTCCGACCACTGGCCTGCCCCTCCCCTGGTGTTCGAGCCGGGAGAGGCCGACGGCCCGGTCCTGGTCTCCGTCGTCTACCGCGTCCCCGAGGAGAACCGGGCCGCGTTCACGGACCGCATGCGCCAGGTCGCCCGTTCCCGGCGCCGTACGGGCGCCCTCTCCTGGGGCCTCTACCAGGACGGCAACGACCCGGAACGCTTCGTCGAGAACTACCTCGTCGGTTCCTGGGCGGAACACCGCGCCCAGCACCACGTCCGGTGGACGGCCACCGACCGCCGGCGCGAGGAGGAGGCTCGTGAGCTGCTCGCGCCGGGGACGGTGCCCGAGGTGACCCATGCCTTCGACACCGTGGCGGGGCCGGCCGTACCGGCCGGGTCCGGCCCCGCACTCGCCGGGTAGGGGGCGCGCCGGGTCAGGGGCGGGGGATGTTGCGGAGGTTGGCCCGGGCCAGGTGGACCATGCGGCCGACGCCCCCGCTCAGGACCGTCCGGCTCGCGGACAGGGCGAAGCCGGTGAGCTGCTCGGTGGTGATCTTCGGCGGCACGGCCAGCGCGGCGGAGTCGGTGACGACGTCGACGAGCGCGGGCCCGTCATGGGCGAACGCCTCCCGCAGCGCGTCCCGGACCTGACCGGGCTGCTCCACCCGGATGCCGCGCGCTCCGGCGGCCCTGGCGATGGCGGCGTAGTCGGCGTGCGGGTAGCTGGTGCCGTGCGGGGGCAGGCCGTCGACCATCATCTCCAGGTCGACCATGCCGAGGGAGGAGTTGTTGAAGACGACCACCTTGACCGGCAGGTCGTACTGGACGAGCGTGAGGAAGTCGCCCATGAGCATGGAGAACCCGCCGTCGCCGGAGAGCGAGACGACCTGCCGGCCACGGTCGAGGAACTGGGCGCCGATGGCCTGGGGCAGCGCGTTGGCCATGGAACCGTGCACGAAGGAGCCGAGGATGCGGCGGCGGCCGTTGGGCGTGAGGTAACGCGCCGCCCACACGCAGCACATGCCGGTGTCGACGGTGAACACGGCGTCGTCGGCGGCCTCTTCGTCGAGCACGGAGGCCACGTACTCGGGGTGGATCGGGGTGTGCCGGTCGACGTCGCGGGTGTAGGCGTGCACGGCGCCTTCGAGGGCGTGCGCGTGCCGCTCCAGCATCCGGTCGAGGAACCGGCGCGACTGCTTCTCCCGCACCGCGGGCGTCAGGCACCGCAGGGTCTCGCGTACGTCTCCCCAGACGGCGAAGTCGAGTTGGGTGCGCCGGCCCAGCCGCTCGGGCTGTACGTCGACCTGCACGGTGCGCACATGGCGGGGCAGGAAGTCGGTGTACGGGAAGTCGGTGCCGAGGAGGATGAGCAGGTCGCACTCGTGCATGGCCTCGTAGGCGGCGCCGTAGCCGAGCAGACCGGACATGCCGACGTCGTAGGGGTTGTCGTACTGGATGTGTTCCTTCCCGCGCAGGGCGTGGCCCACCGGGGCCTTGACCTTGCCGGCGAACTCCATCACCTCGGCGTGGGCTCCGGCGACGCCCCGGCCGCAGAACACCATGACGCGTTCGGCGCCGTCCACCAGTTCCGTGAGCCGGGTGATCTCCTGGTCGCTCGGGCGGATGGCGGGCAGGTCCAGGGGCATGGCGAGTTCGGGTGCCGCGTCCGGGGAGTCCTCGGCGGCGGTGTCGCCGGACAGCGCCACGACCGAGACCCCGCGCCGGCCCACGGCGTGCTGGATCGCCGTCTGCACCACGCGGGGCATCTGACGCGGTGAGGAGATCAGCTCCGAGTAGTGGCTGCACTCGGCGAACAGCCGGTCGGGGTGGGTCTCCTGGAAGTAGCCGGTGCCGATCTCGCCGCTGGGTATGTGGGCGGCCAGCGCGAGCACGGGTGCCATCGAGCGGTGGGCGTCGTACAGGCCGTTGATCAGATGGAGGTTGCCGGGTCCGCAGGACCCCGCGCACGCGGCCAGCCGCCCGGTGAGCTGGGCCTCCGCTCCGGCGGCGAACGCCGCGACCTCCTCGTGGCGGACCTGGATCCACTCGACGTCGGCGTGCCGCCGGACCGCGTCGACGACGGGATTCAGGCTGTCTCCGACCACGCCGTACATGCGGCGCACACCGGCGCGCGCCATGAGGTCGACGTATTGTTCGGCGATGGTCTGCTTGGCCATGGCACTCCTAGGGTTCGGGCCTTGCGGCACGACCCTCCGGGCGGGAGCACGGAGGGCCTGCCTCGCGCCCGGACCACGCTAGTGAGCGCGGACTGCCGCGGTTGTCCGTCCGCGCACGGGATCGGTTCCGGCAGCGCACCGGTCGGCGGCGGCGCCGGGGCGGTCCCCCGGTCGCGGCGAGGGCGCGGCGGTCTCCGGCGGCCTGCCAGTCCAGCAGGCGGGCCGCCAGGTCTCGCCTGGTCCCTGGGATCGTCAGCTGTGGGTCGCCGTGGTCAGCCCGGGGTCACCACGGCCGGCAGGGGATCGGTCACGGCGGTGACCTCGGCGGCCCCGTCCTCGGCCCGGTAGCGGTCCTCGCCGAGGACGACCGCCGGCGCCTCGCCGGGATGGCGCACCCGGTCCTTGACGAGCGTCGGCCACTCCCGGCACGCGGCGGCACGCGCCGCGGCGCAGTCCACGGACCGCAGCACGCCGTGGGCGGTCTTGCTTCTCACGCGTGCGGCGTCCACACACCCCGGCACATGGATATCGGCGACGTACCGGCCTTTCCCGGTGAGCAGCCGTTCGCCCTCGCGCCTTGTCCATCGCTCCACAACAACACCTCGTTCGTGCGTGTGCGGAAATCGACCGGGCGCCGGCCGTATCCGGCAGCGAACGTGTGCGGCATATTCGGCCCGTCGCTGGGGGGGGGGGGGGGGGGGGGGGGGGGGGGGGGGGGGGGGGGGGGGGGGGGGGGGGGGAGTGCACGTCG
>NZ_JBVHWM010000125.1:0-10896 GCF_055564375.1 Streptomyces sp. NPDC029138 | reverse complement strand
AGAAGCGAGGGAGGAGCAACGCGGGCGATGCCCCCCCCAGGGCTTCTTCGTCGCCGCCCGGCGTGGGGGGGGGGGGGGGGGGGGGGGGGGCGCGGGGGGGGGGGGGGGGGGCCCCCCCCCCCCCCCGGGCCCGGGGCGAGCGGACCATGGCCTGCCACCGCTTGTTGGCCTCCCGCATGTCGGCGACCGAGGCGCCCAGCCGCCGCCGGGCGTCCTCCACGAGGTCCGGGTTGTGGTCGGCCATGCGGCGCAGCAGGACCAGCTGGAAGTCGAGATCCATGGGTCCATGGTGCCCGTGACCACGGGTGTCCCTCCCGACCCATTGCCCGGGCACCTCTCCATGACTAGCCTGTGTTCGTCATGCCGATCGCCTGTTGATATCTCGAACGTCCCGGACGTCTCGACCGCCGATATCACCGACACAGGCGCTTAGACCCAAGGGAGGGGGCCGGACGTGGGACGCCTCGTGCCTGCCGTGACCCGGGCTCTCGACATTCTTGAGCTGTTCCTCGACGGGGACGGGACGCTCTCCGCCCCCGACATCGTGCGCAAGCTCCAGCTGCCCCGCACCACCGTGCACGAGCTGGTCACCACGCTCGCCGCACGGTCGTACATCGTGCCGGTGCCCGGACAGCCCGGACGGTACCGGCTCGGCGTACGCCCGTACCAGCTCGGCAGCCGCTACGCCGAGCAGCTCGACCTCGCCGCCGAGGGCCAGCAGGTGGCCCGCTCCGTCGCCGAGACCTGCGACGAGACGGTGCACGTGGCCATCCTGGAGGGCACCGACGTCATCTACATCGCCAAGGTCGACTCCACGCACGCCGTCCGCATGGTCTCCGCCGCCGGCCGCCGGCTGCCCGCCCACTGCACCTCCGTCGGCAAGATGCTGCTGGCCTCGCTGCCCGAGCCGGAGCTGGCCGCGCGGGTACCCGACGAGGCCGAGCTGGTCGCGATGACCCCGAACAGCATCACCGAACCGGCCGCGCTGCGCGAGGCCCTGGCGGAGATCCGGCAGCGCGGGATCGCCGTCGAGAGCCGCGAGTCCAACCCGGACGTCTCCTGCGTGGCCGCGCCGGTCCGCGACCGCACCGGCCAGGTCGTGGCCGCGCTGTCCATCTCCGTCCCGATGATCCGCTGGAGCGACGAGCGCCGGGCCGAGCTGGAGCAGCTGGCCGCGAAGGGCGCGGCGGAACTGTCGGAGCGGCTGGGCCACCGGAGCGCGGCATGACGGCGTACGAGGTCGCGGTGCGGGCGGAGGCCGCGCTCGGCGAGGGCCCCACCTGGGACCCGGCGACGGGCCGGCTCGTCTGGCTCGACATCCTGGGCATGCGGCTGCACACCTACGACCCCTCCTCCGGCCGGCGCACGGTCCGTACGACGCCGCAGCACGTCGGCGCGGCCAAGCCCCGGGCGGGCGGCGGCATGGTGCTCAACCTGCGGGACGGCGTGGGCCTGCTGGACCCCGACGACACGTTCCGCTGGCTGCGCCACGAGCCGGTCGCGGGCCGCCGCGCGAACGACGCGGCGGTGGCGCCCGACGGGTCGTTGTGGACGGGCACGATGCGGTACGACGAGGCGCCGGGCGGGGGCACGCTGTCCCGGCTGACGGGGGACGGCGCCGTGCGGACGGTCCTGCCGGACGTCACGGTCAGCAACGGCACGGGCTGGAGCCCCGACGGCCGCCTGATGTACTACATCGACAGCCCCACCCGGCGTGTCGACGTCTTCGACTTCGACGAGGACGGCATCCGTGATCGCCGCCCGCTGGTGGAGATCGAGGAGGGCGCGGGCTTCCCGGACGGGCTGACCGTCGACGCGGAGGGCTGCGTGTGGGTGGCGCTGTGGGACGGGGGAGCGGTCCGCCGCTACACGCCTGCCGGCGAGCTGGACCGGGTGATCACCTTGCCGACCCCCCGCACAACGGCCTGCGCGTTCGGCGGCGCCGACCTGACCGACCTCTACATCACCACAGCCCGCACGGGCCTGCCGCCCTCCGACCCCCTGTCGGGCTCGCTCCTGGTGATACCGGACGCGGGCAAGGGCCTCCCGCAACCGGCGTTCAAGGGCTGACCTGGCTGACGCGGCTCGGGGGTGGGCCGCGCAACGCGGCGCTGCCAGGGTGCCGCCGCGCCCACCCGTGCCGCCCCAGCAGCACGACTGCCCGCGGCTGGGGAGCGCCCCAAAGGGGCGCGGGGAACTGCGCGATCAGCCCCCACGCCACCCGCGGCCGGCGGACGGCAGAGGCCACCCCCTCGGCGCCCCCGAAGGGGCGCGGGGAACTGCGCGAGCAACCCCCACGCACCCGCAGCCGGCGGACGGCACAAGCCACCCCCCACCTGCGCCCCCCCACGACGCACCCGCAGCCGGCGAACGGCACAAGCCCCCCAACCCCCCAACCCCCACCCCCCTACAACCCCGCCGCCCTCCGTTCCTCCGACGTCAGCGGCGGAGCCGCAAGCGCCGGCTTCAGTGGCCCCGCCACCGCAGCCAAAAGCACACTCGGCGCCAACAACACCTCCGCCCCCCGCTCCAGCGCCGTCACGTCCGTCACCCGGCGGGCCACGCGCCCGTTGCCCGTGGCGGTCCACAGCAGGCGGCCGACGTACGCGGCCAGCACCCGGTCCCGCAGCGTCGGCCCCTGCTCGGTCGCGCCGGGATAGAACACGTCCGCTCCGACGGCGAGATCCCATGCCGCCCGGACCGTCCGCCCGACCGCCTTCTGCGCCTCCCGGGCCAGTCCTGGGCTCCCCAGCCCCCGACGCCGTACCACGTCCCGCAGCGCCAGCGCCGATCGCGCGGCCACCGCCATGCCGTGCCCGTACACCGGGTTCAGCGCGCACACCGCGTCGCCGACGACCACGAAGTTCTCCGGCCACACCGGCATCCGCTCGAAGAAGTGACGCCGGTTCGCCGTCGTACGCGTGACCGCCACCTCGCCGAGCGGCTCCGCGCCCGCGCCGAGCAGCTCCCCGATCAGCGGATGCCGAAGCTCCTCACGGGCATAGCGCGCGAACTCCCCGGCGGAGGACGGCGCTTCGTCGCCACGCCCCCCGAACAGCGTGACGATCCACCTGCCGTCCTCCACCGGCATCAACACACCCCCGCGCCCGGTCCCGGCCCCGCGCGGATCGGGCTCGATGTTGACGACCGGGAAGCCGGCCCGTGCCGCCTCCGGCGCCCGGTACAGCCGGCTCGCGTACACCAGCCCGGAGTCCACCTCCCGCCGCTCCACGGCGGGCAGCCCCAGTCCGGTCAACCACCCCGCCGCCCGCGAGCCACGCCCGGTCGCGTCCACGACCAGGTCGGCCGTCAGCGTCCGCTCGGCGCTGTCGTGGGCGCGGATGCGCACCCCCGTCACCGCGCGGCCCGCGCCGTCCGTGCCGGTGAGCCCCGTCGCCTCGGCCCGCTCCACGAGTTCGATCCGCCCGTCGGCCAATACCAGCCGCCGTACCACCCAGTCCAGCAGATCCCGGCTCGCGGGCAGCATGAACGCGGACTCGGCCCAGCGCCGGTACCAGCCGTACGGGGACAGCGCCACCATGTCCGTGGTCATCGGCACCCGGCTCACCCCGGCCGCGCGCAACCGCCCGATCGCCCCGGGCAGCAGTTCCTCCAGCGCCCGCGCCCCGCCCGACCACAGCTGATGCACATGCCGGGCCTGCGGCAGTCCCTTGCGGGGCGCGGGCCCGTCGGGCAGCGCGTCCCGCTCGACCACCGTCACCCGGGCGCCGCCGGCCGTCAGGGCGCGGGCCGCGAGCAGGCCGGCGAGGGAGCCGCCGAGGACGACGGCGGTGGGTCTGTGCTCACTCATGAACGGCAACGCTCTCTGCTGGGACGGCCGCACGCACGCGCACCGCCGCGATGTCGTCGGGACGGCGGAGGGCCCGGGAGACGGCCCCGATCTCCTGGAGCAGGTTCGTGGTGTCCGGCCCGGCGGCCGGCTCGGGCGGCTCCGGCGTACGGGCCTTCGTCTCGATGGCGTCGAGGATGCTCACCGCGGCCGCCAGCGCGCGGGCCCGCTCGGGCGGGTGACCGAGGCCGAGCGCGGAGTCGTACGCGCGTCGGCCGAGACCGGTGTCGATGTGCCGGGCCAGCGGCAGCAGCACGTCGCGGATGAACGTCTCGCGCCGGGTGAGCCGCAGTTCGGGCGTGGCGCGCAGCACGAACGGCACGCCCTCGCCGCTCGCGGTGCGCATCAGCTGGTACAGGGGCCGCAGTTCGCGGTGGGCGAGCCGGACCCGCCAGCGGTCGTGCAGGTACTGGCCGGCGTGCGGCAGGATGAAGCCGACGGCGATGAGGATGGCGGAGAGCGCGGCCACGGGCGGGGCCAGATTGGTGCTCAGCCAGTCCAGGTCCTGGCCGAACCAGCGGGCGACGACGGCGATCAGCTTGACCGCGTCGAAGATCAGGTTCAGGACGTAACCGGCGCCCAGCAGCTTCAGACCCCAGCGCAGCCAGGCGTCCAGGCCCTCGGTGCGCACCCAGTTCCAGATCAGCCGGGAGGTGATCAGGCAGGCCACGGCGTGCGCGACGAGGTAGAGCAGGATCTCCTCGCGCATGAACGGGGTGGCGGCGTAGTGGGTGTCCAGGTCCCGCAGCCGCTCCTCGGGGGCGTCGGCGAGCAGGAACAGCACCCACAGGGCGGCGATCACCCCCGAGTACACCGAGATCACCCAGCGCATGGCGCGGCGGGTGGCGGCCGAGCGGTCGGACAGGCCGTTGCGCCAGGTGATGATGAGCAGCAGGCAGGAGCCGCAGAACGCGGTGATGAGCGAATAGCACCAGGGCGCCGAGATGTTGGGTACGCCGGTCAGCCGGTTGACGGCGGCGATCGTGGACGGGGTGCAGAACACGAACACCGCGCAGGCGAGCAGCAGCAGTCCGCCGACCGCGCGCAGCAACGGGTCCCGCCACAGCCGGATGATGGTGGGCAGCTTGATCACCAGGGCGGCGGTGAGCACGGCCGTGGGGATCCAGAAGGAGATGTAGAACTCGCTGAGGAATCCCGAGGGGTTCAGCGCCAGCCGGGTCACCGGGCGGTTCCTTCCCTCACCGGGCCGTTCCTCCGCGTCCTCGGTATCCGAGGGAGCGTTGCACCGGGTCCAGCGGGGTGGTGCGGGTCCCGCAGAGGTGGCCCCGGAACAGGGTGGCCAGGCGGTGGCCGAAGTCGTCGGCCTCGGCCTCGTCGGCCTCCCGGGAGCCGTCGCGGGCGGCCACGGTGAGGGCCGCCTCCCGCCAGCCGGGCGCGTCGGCGAGGGCGCGGGCGGCGACGGCCCCGGCCAGGTGGTGGTGCCGGTGCCCGGCGTGCAGATGCCACAGCTCGTGCCCGAGGATGACCAGTTGCTGCACGGCCTCGGCCCGCTCCTCCACGATGACCAGGTCGAAGTCGGCGAACTCGACCCACAGACCGGTCACTTCGATCTCGTCCGGGAAGCGTTCGAAGCGCAGCTCCAGCGGCCGGCCGCCGCGCAGCGCGCTCATCTCCTCGCACAGTGCCCGGCACAACGCCCGTATGCCGTCGGGGGGTTCGGGCCGGGCGCGGACGGCGGCGGCGAGGTCGCCGGCCAGGGCGCGCATCGCCGAGCCGGAGCCGGAACGCCGGGGCCGGACCGGGCCGGAGGGGGAGCGCCGCAGTCGTGAGGCCAGGCGTGCCGCCTGCTCCCGCGCGCCCCCGAAACTCATCTGTCTCCCTTCCCACCGCCGGTTTCGGCTGGTCCGAGCGTACGCGCCTGGATGTGTCCGCGTCATGCGATCGGACGACCGTTGTTCAACGAGGAACCACCTATGAGCTTGTGTAGGTGATCGCCAGATCATGACCGAGCCGGGCGGCCCGGTCTGGCGGCAGACCACTCCGCAGCCGCACCGAGCCGCTGCCCCTCGACGTCACCCTCAGCGGACTGGAGCTGACCACCGTCACCGAGCACAGCGCGCTCGCGGACGCCGACCCCGACGCCCGCAACACCCTCACCGATCCCGAACGCGTCACCCCGCACCCGGTCGAGGACACCGCCCTGAGGGACGGCACCCTCACCGCCGTACTGGAGCCGCTGTCCTGGAACGTGATCCGGCTGGCGTGATCAGACCGGCTCGACCGGCACCCCGCCGGTCGCCCTGCCGAGCAGCGTCAGCCGTACCGACCCGGGGCCCGACAGCGTGGTGAACTCCGAGAGGACCGCCAGCGCGAGGCTGTTGGTGCCCCGGGTGCGCAGGATGCCGTTCGGCAGGACGAAGGTGTGCTGCGGGCCGACGTTGTTGATGTACTGGCCCAGGTTCCAGCCGTTGAGGAAGATCTGGGCGCGGTAGGCGCGGTACGGATCGTCGTCCAGGGTCAGGCCGACCGACGCGTCGACATCGGCCGGCACCGACAGCCGGAACGTGGTCCGGTACCAGGTCACCCCCTGGTACCGCGCCGCGCGCGGGAAGGTCACCTTCTCCCAGTCCCGGTCCCGGAAGCCGGGCAGATGCCAGCCCTCCCGCTCGCCGTACAGGCCGCCGTTGTTCATCGGCCCGCGCACGGGGTCGGGGGCACCCGCGCCCTGGACGCGCCACCGCACCTTCGGGGACGCGCCCTTGAAGGTGACCGCCGTCAGGCCCCGTGCCACCTTGTGGGTGTCGAGCGCCTTGCCGTCCTGGTCGTGCTGCATACGCCGGACGAGGACGGACAGCACATGCCGGCCGGGGGAGCGCAGCCGCTCACGCACCGGGAAGACCGCCGTGTCCGCCCAGCTGCCCTTGCGGATGGTCACGTTCTTGTCCGGTACCGGCATCCGGTGCGTGCCCAGCGGCTCGCCGTCCAGCCAGGCCATCAGCAGGCCCTGTGTGCCGGTGCTGTAGGCGAGCGAGACCTCCTCGACGCCGGTGGTGTCGGTGAGGCTGCCCCGGTACCAGACGTCCCCGTAGTGGAAGCCGTAGTCGTCGGCGAAGAGGACCGGCTGTCCGTCCGGGACGGCCGTGGTGCTGTGCGAGGAGGTCTTGTCGGCGACCTTCCACGACGAGTCGTCGAAGTTCGGGCCCGCCTCCGGGTTCTCCGTGCGCATCCGCCAGCCGCCCAGCTCGGGCAGCCGTACCTCGGGCACGTCCGGCAGCATGCCGGTGGTCATCAGGCTGCCGGAGAGCGTGACCCGGGTGGGCAGCTTCTGCCCGTTCCAGACCAGGGTGTCGATCCCGCGCGGACCCCACACCTCCACGCTCGTCCGCTCGGTGACGTCACCGGTCAGGTGGACCTCCGAGCCGCGCAGCTCCACGTGCCGCAGCAGCGCCGGGCCGTAGACGAGGAGGCTCCCGGACGGGGTGTCGTACGGGAAGAGGCGGACGGCGGTGGCGTCGTCGGCGAAGAGCAGCAGCAGCGGGGTGTCCGTCTCGCCCTTCTGCACCAGCACCCGCGTCAGCCCGCCCTGGCCCAGGGGGGCGTTCACATGGAGTTCGTTCCGGTCGTAGGCCCAGCCGGCCTCCGGGTCCAGCCGCTGCACGAAGGGCTCTTCCGGGCACTTCAGCACCAGCTCGGCCATCTCGTCGCGGCGCCCGGCGAACACGGCGATGTCCTGCCGGCCCGCCGTCAGGCACAGCATGGGCGCGGCGGTGGCGTACTTCAGCGTCCGCTTGCCCAGCGGCAGCCCGGTGGTGAGCAGCTTGGCGTCCTTGCCGGGCACGGTGATCCGCAGCCTGCCGGCGTCGGTGGGCAGCTCGGTGGTGACCGGGTCGGTGCCGTCGTTGCGGGCGACGTACACATGGGTGCCGGTGTCCGGGTTGGTCAGGTGGTAGACCTTCAGCCCGTCGGCGGTCACGTCCGCCGCCCGGTCCAGCTTGGCGAAGTCGGGCACGCGCTGGAGCAGATGGCCGAGCTGGTGCATCGGCGCGATCTTGTCGGTGACGTTCCGGCCCTCGTCGATGGCGGCGCCGTAGTCGTACGACGTGTAGACGACCGGCGCGGGCAGCCAGCCCCACGACGTCCCACCGAACGTCATGTACACGTTGTGCAGGGTGAGCCCGTTGGCGAGGTTGGTCAGATAGAACCGCCGTTCGTAGGCGGCGTCCCGGGTGCGCCGCGACTCGGCGTACCCCTTGCCGTCGAACCAGGCCCCGCCCCAAGGGTCGAACCAGCCACCCCCGAACTCGGGCACGAACCCGGGCGTGGCCGGGGAGGCGGTGGCCCCGCCCTTCGCGCCGCCGGGCCCGTAGTGCCCCCAGTCCGGCGGGGTCTGGGACGGCGACGGATACCCGTCGAACCCGTACAGCCAGCCGCCCTTCTCCCCGCCGGTGTCGAACGACCCAGGGACCCAGTACCCGTTCCGCCCCTTGTCGTTGTGGAACAACGGAACGTCGATCCCGTCGCCCCGCACCTTCCGGTACAGATGCGACATGTAGTTCCGCCCGGCGGCCTCTCCCACATGGGCGTCGTACTCGTTCTCGATCTGGTACAGCAGGATCGTGCCGGTGCCCCGCGTGAACAGATGCCGGCGGGCGATCCGGTTCACCTGGGTCAGCCACGCGTCCACGTGCGCCAGATAGACCGGGTCGTCGGTCCGCGCCGTGCCCTTGGTCGCGGTCAGCCACCCGGGGAAGCCGCCCCCGTCCACCTCGGCGTTGACGTAAGGACCGGGCCGCAGGATGACGTACAGCCCGGTCTCGGCGGCCGTCCGCAGAAACAGATCGAGGTCCCGGACGCCTGTGAAGTCGTACTCGCCGGGCGCGGGAGAGTGATAGTTCCACGCCACGTAAATACTGACGGCGTTGTACCCGTGCGCCCGCATCTTCTGGAGCACGTCCCGCCACAGGGACGGGCTCGGCAGCCGGAACGGATGCATCTCGCCGGACCACACCACCAGCCGCCGCCCGTCCACGAGCAGCGAATAGCGGTCGTACCCGATGGTGTGCCGCTCGCCGTCGGCGCTCGGCGGCAACGGTGCCGGACCGGTCGGCGCACTGCTCCCCGCGAACGCCGAGGGCGCCCCGGGGCCGCCGCTGCCGCCCAGGGCGAGACCGAGCGCGGCGGAGCCGGCCAGGGCACTGAAGTTACGTCTGCTGAGCGCCAAGGTGGATCCTCCCGGGCGATCTTACGGGGGCGCGGTCCGGCCATTCTCCCCACGGACACGCCCCACAATGGACCCATGAGGATCTCGGCACGGGCGGATTACGCGGTACGGGCGGTACTGGAGCTGGCCGTACGGCAGGGTAACGGCCCGGTGAAGGCAGAGGAAATCGCCGCTGTGCAGGAGATTCCGCACAAGTTCCTGGAAGGCATCCTCGGCGACCTCCGACGCGCCGGGATCGTCGACAGCCGGCGTGGCGGAGGCGGTGGCTACCGCCTGGCACGGGACGCGGCATCGATCACCGTGGCCGACGTCATCCGGGCGGTCGACGGCCCGATCGTGTCGGTACGCGGCGAACGCCCGACCGGCCTCGCCTACACCGGCACCGCCCAGCCGCTGCTGCCCCTGTGGATCGCCCTGCGCGCCAACGTCCGCCGCGTCCTGGAGGGCGTCACCCTCGCCGACCTCGCGGCCGACGCCCTCCCGGAGCCGGTCCGCGCCCTGGCGGCGGAACCGGCGGCCTGGGAGAACCCGTAAGGCGGACCGCCCGTCCCCCGGCCGGCGCACCGACGAGTTTCCCGCACGGGCATCCGTCGTTAGGGCGGGCATGATCAAGAAACTCGCCTGTGTCACCGTCCTGACGGCCGCCCTCCTGGCCTCCGCTTCCACCGCCGAAGCGGCCGTCCGCCCCGCCCCGCCCGCCGGTGCTCCCGGCGCCTCCCTCCTCAACGGCATCCTCGGCTCGCTGGAGATCGGCCATCCGGTCACCTCCCTCAGGACGCTTCTCCCCACGGGCGTCCGGGGCGAGTGAACGACCCGACCGCCGTGGGAGCGTCCGGACCACCGGGCGCTCACACGGCGTGTCACGGGGGTACGCGATGCGGGCGCCGGTCGCGGAGGACGTGAAAACCCCGATGTGAATGGCCGGAGTTCGCTCTCCCGGCACCGGGCGGGGCTTCCTACGCTACCCACGCCTCCACCCCCTGTTCACGGTGAGCACACAGTTTCTTCAAACTTGAACGGCTTGAACGGCTTGAGCGGCCCGGAACGGATGTGGCGGGAGGCGCACCCCCCACTCGACAACCGGGAGAAACCATGGCTGGTGGAGTCCTCCTGAGCGGCGCCGTTGCCGCTCTCCTCACCACCGCACTGCCCGCCCAGAGCCCCTCCTCCGTCTTCGACGACCCGCCCCCGGACAAGATCGTCATCGACGTGGCGACGGTCAACGGCTCGGGCTGCCCCGCCGGTACGGCCGCCGTGGCGGTCTCGCCGGACAACACGGCCTTCACCGTGACCTACAGCGCCTACCTGGCCCAGGCCGGCGGCAACTCCGACCCCACGGCCTTCCGCAAGAACTGCCAGCTCAACCTGGTGGTCCACGTCCCGCAGGGCTTCACCTACGCGATAGCCAGCGCCGACTACCGGGGCTTCGCCTCGCTCCAGCGGGGTGCCACCGGCACGCAGAAGGCGTCGTACTACTTCCAGGGCTCGTCGAACACCGTGCCCCGGACCCACCCGCTCAACGGCCCCTACAACGACGACTGGCAGGCCACCGACTCCACCGACTGGGCCCAACTGGTCTGGGCACCCTGCGGTGTCCTGCGCAACTTCAACATCAACACCGAGCTGCGCGTGAACGCCGGCACCGCGACCCCCGACAAGGTCAGCTTCATGACGATGGACTCGACGGACGGGGACATCAGTACGGTCTACCACTTGGCCTGGAAGGAGTGCCCGACCTCGTGAACGGTGCCGGCGCTCGCTCCCCTGAGCGCCGGCTGTGGTGTTGCTGTTGGGCCGCCCGCTTCCTGGCCAGTGTCGTGCTTCCGCGGGCCGAGTAAAGGGCGCGTTCCGCGTCGCCTGCGGC
>NZ_JBVHWM010000124.1:0-11483 GCF_055564375.1 Streptomyces sp. NPDC029138 | reverse complement strand
GATAAGGTATCGGGTTGCCCCGTTGGGTTTGGTCTGTGCCCGCCTCTCCACCCTCTTGCCGCCTTTCGTCGACATGGTGTGACCGCCCCCCTGGGGGGTGGTCCCCCCCACCCCGCCACGGCCCGGGACAACCGCGCCCGACGTCCACCCCACTGACCCGCCCGCCGCCCGCGCCGACCGGGTCAGACCCGCAGCCACTCCGTGACGATCACCTCCGCACCGGTCCGGCAGGCGGCCCGACCCCGGAACACCTCCGCCCGGCGTCCGGCCCACCGGCAGGGACACACATCCGGCCCCGGTCGCGGGCGACCCCGGCCCCATCCCGCCACCCCGGTCCGCTCAGGCCCGCAGCCACTCCGTGACGATCAGGTCCGCGCCAGTCCGGCACGCGGCCCGACCCCCGGAACACCTCCACCCGGCGTCCGACCCACCGGCAGGGACACACACCCGGCCCCGGTCGCGGCGACCCCAGCCCCTTCCCGCCACCCCGATCCGCTCAGGCCCGCCGCCACTCCGTGACGATCAGGTCCGCGCCAGTCCGGCACGCGGCCCGCCCCCCGGAACACCCCCACCCGGCGTCCGACCCACCGGCAGGGACACACACCCGGCCCCGGCCCGCCGCCCCGCCCGGACCGGCGTTCAACACCAGCCCGCCCCCGCGCGGCGGCCTTTCAGGCCCGCAGCCACCCCGTGACGATCACCTCCGCGCCAGTCCGGCACGCGGCCCGCCCCCCGGAACACCTCCACCCGGCGTCCGACCCACCGGCAGGGACACACACCCGGCCCCGGTCGCGGCGACCCCGGCCCGTCCCGCCGCCCCGGTCCGCTCAGGCCCGCAGCCACTCCGTGACGATCAGGTCCGCGTCGGTCCGCAGGCGCAGGGCGAACGGGCCGGACGGTGGGGTGTCGCTGGTGAAGCGGCCGAGGGTGTCGGTGGTGACCGGGCGGGCGGTCTGCGGGCCGCCGAGCACCTCGATCCGCGCCGACTGCGGCGGCAGCACCTGGCCGATCAGGCCGTCCTCGGTGACCTCCACGTCGACGGTCGTCTCGCCCGCGCGGAACGTCAGCATGCGCGGCGCGTCCGTGACCCCCCTGACCGGCAGCGCGTCCACCAGCGAGTCGAAGGTCAGCTCGGCGAGCCGGGCGTCCAGGTCGTGCAGCGCGAACGCGTCCAGGGCCGCCTGCACCAGGTCGGCCGGGACCGGGTCCAGGACCGCCGCCGCCTGGCGCAGCTCCTCCTCCAGCAGCCCGTCCGCGAACTCCTCCGGCCCCTCGGGCCTCTCGTCGTCGCCGTTCACACCGCACCCCGCGCGTCCATCCGGGCCCGCAGCCGGCGCAGACAGCGCTGGCGGAGCGGGCCGATGCTGCCGACCGCGATGCCGAGGGCGGCCGAGATCTCCCCGTAGCTGGGCGGCGGCGAGGCCATCAGCACGCGCAGCAACTGCCGGCAGCGCTCGCCCAGTCCGTCCAGCTCCTGCCACAGGCGGCGGACCCGCTCGGCCCGGTCCGCCGCCTCCTCCGAATCGATCAGCGTCTCTTCCGGCGTCCGGTCCTCGCTGGCCCGGTCCAGCACCCTCGGGTCGTCGGTCAGGGTCAGCCGCGCCAGGCCCTTGAGCACCTTCAGGCACTCGTGCCGGGCCGTACTGGCCAGCCAGGCACCGGCCTTCTCGGGTTCCCGTATGCGGCCCAGATGCTGGGCGAAGCGGAACCAGGTGGTCTGGAAGACCTCGTGTCCGTCGGCGTCCGACAGCCGGTGCGCCCGCACGACCGACCACACCAGCGGACTCATCCCTTCCACCAGCGCCTTCCAGGCCGCGGCGTCCCCGTCGACGGCGGACTGGACCAACGCGCCGACCTCTGTTCGGTCCACGGCTCCACCCCTTGTGTACGGCCTGTCATCGTACGCCGTGGAGCGGAGGGTTCCGGCCCTCATGCGGGCAGCGCCGGGATCACGGCCGGGACGGGTCGCCAGGTGGGCGGACGGAGCGCCGCCACACGCGCCCCGCGCACCTCGGCCTGCTCCGCGTCCGCCGCCAGCAGCCCGGCGCCGGCCGCGCGCGGGTCGCGTTCCCGGTACGCCGTCATCCGGGCGGCGACGAGTCCCGCGACCACCGGGGTGGCGAAGGAGGTGCCGCTCCACTGCGCGAGTCCGTCGAACATCACCTGGTCCGGCTTGGCGCCGGTGCTCTCCCGGCCCTCGCTCAGCACGCCGGTGTGACGCGGGTACCGGCAGGTGCAGGCGTAGTCGGCGTCGCCGAACCGGCAGGCGTCGTAGGTGGAGTGCTGGTAGACGTACGGCACGGGCGTGGTGAAGCCGGTGAGGGCGCTGGTGAGGCGTTCGCCGGGGGCGTGGACACGCACCCACGGCCCGTGGTTGGTGAAGCAGGCCCCGGACGCGCCGTCCGCGCGGAGGGCGCCGACCGACAGCACGCAGTCGGCGTACTCGGGCAGGCCGGCGTAGGCGGCGGGCCAGAACGGGGTGTCGCTGCCGTTGTTGCCGGCGGCGGCCACCAGCAGGGTGCGCTGCTCGCGCAGTTCCGCCATGAACGCGTCCAGTCCGATCAGGCCGTCGTTGTCCGCGCTGGGCGTGCCCGCGGAGAGGCTGACGATGTCCGGCCAGCCGCCCCGGTCGACCGCGTCGAAGAGCAGGGCGCCGAACTCCGACTCCAGGACGGCACCGGCGTCGTTGAGCGTGCCGCGCACGGTGATGTCGGTGTTGGGCGCGACGGCCGCGAGGACCCCGGCGATGAACGTGCCGTGGCCGACGTACTGGCGCAGCACGCCGTCGGCGTCGGTCTCGGTCAGCTGGGCGTCGCCCGTGGTGTGGGCGAGCAGCGGGTAGGAGCGGTGGTCGTGCACCAGTCCGGTGTCGATCACGAGGACGGCGACCGCGGTGGCCGGGTCGTAACTGCCCTCGGCGGGGGCCGGGTTGGCGGGCTCGGTGCGCGGGACGGGCACCGGCTCGTCGCCGGGGCAGGCGTTGACGTTCCCCGCGATGTGCACGACGTGGTTGCGGCCGGCCAGCCGGCGGCCCTGGCGGTCCTCGGCCGCCCGCACGGCGCGCAGGGCGTGCGGCACGCTGTCCTCGCCCTCGGCCGGGTCGCCGACCCGGATGCGGGTGACGCCGGTGCGGCCGGCCTGCGGGCCCACGCGGCGCACATGGTCGGGGACGAGGCCCTGGGTCTCGGTGAAGTGCGTGCGCACGGTGTCCTCGACGAACCGGGCCTCCTCGCCGTCGCGGACGAGGACGACGCCCTTCTCGTAGAAGAACCCGGCGGAGTCGTCGGGCCCCATGGTGAGGGGGACGTCCGGCAGGGAGCGCTGGATGTGGTGGAACTGCTCGTGGAATCGGTGTGGTGCCATGTGGTGTCCTCCCCCTCAAGACGGTGTTCGACAGTGAGAGCCGCGGGACCACCGTCTGATACAACAGGCCACTACCATGCGAGACGTGACAGCGGGAAGCGAGCCGGTTCTCGAACTGCTGCCCATGGTGTTCGCCGATCCGGGCGAGGCCCGGGCACGCGCCGAACACGTCCTGCGCGCCGCTCCGTCACCGGTCCACGCCAGCGTCGCCCACCAGGTGCTCGGCATCTGGCAGCGGGACTTCGGCGATCTGCGGATCGCGCTGCGGCATCTGAGGCGGGCCCGGGACCTGGCCGCGCGCGCCGAGTCGGCCGACCGGGAGGCCGATGTGCTCGCGACCCTGGGTGTCGCACTGGTGCACGCGGGGCGCACGCGCCAGGGGCTCGCGTCCTTCGAGCGGGGGGTCGCCCGGGGCAGCGGACACACCCGGGCCCGGGTGCTGTACCGCCGTGCCTATGTGTGGTGGGTGCTGGGGCATCACCGGGAGGCGTTGGAGGACGTACGGCGGGCCCTTCCCGTCCTGCGGCAGGTCGCCGACGACATCTGGACCGCGCGGGCGCTGACGCTCAGGGCGACCGTGCATCTGGCGCTGGGCGCGGTCGACCGGGCCGTCGCGGACTTCACGGCGGCGGAGCGGCTGTGGGACACCACCGGCCAGGAGCACGACAAGGCGGACGCGGTGGAGAGCCGGGGCCTGGCCGCGTTCCGCTCCGGGGACATCCCGGCGGCGCTGCGGCTGCTGGACGAGGCCGAGGAGCGCTACGCCAAGCTGGGCACCCCCACGTACAACCTGTCGATCCGGCGCTGCGAGGTGCTGATGGCGGCGGGGCTCGCCCCGGAGGCGCTGGCCGAGGCGGACGCGGCGATCGCGCTGCTGGACCGGATCGGCGGACAGTCCACCCGCAAGGCCGAGGTGCTGCTGGCCGCCGCGCGGGCCGCCCGTTCGGCCGGGGACGCGCACACCGCCATAGCCCGCGCCGCCGTCGCCGTACGGCTGTTCGCGGCGCAGCGCCGGACGTGGTGGGAGACGCACGCCCGGCTGGTGCTGATCGAGGCGCGGGTGGCGGCCGGGCGCCGGTCGGGGCGGATGGTCGCGGACGCGGCGGCGGTCGCCGAGAAGCTGGCCTCCTTCGGCTCCCCGGCGGCGCCCGAGGCCGCCCTGCTCGCGGGCCGGATCGCGCTGGCGCTGGGCTGGACGGCGGACGCGGAACGGCACTTGGCGGTCGCCGCCCGGAGCCGGCACGGCGGGCCGCCGCCGGCCCGGATGACGGGCTGGGCGGCACAGGCGCTGCGGGCGCGGGCGGCCGGTTCCCGGCGCGGCGTGCTGGAGGCGTGCCGGCGCGGCCTGGACGTGCTGGACGACCACCGGATGACGCTGGGCGCCTCGGAGCTGCGCGCCCACGCGACCGCGCAGGGCGCCGAACTGGCCGCGCTGGCGCAGGAGGTGAGCCTGGCGGAGGGCAGTCCCCGGCGGCTGCTCGGGTGGAGCGAGCGGTGGCGGGCGACCGTGCTGTCCGCGCCGCCGACCCGGCCGCCCGACGATCCGGCGCTGCTCAGCGGGCTGACCGCCTACCGGGAGATCGCGGCCCGCGCGGAGGCCGCCCGGATGGAGGGCCGCCCGGTGCCGGCGCTGGAGCGTGAACAGCGGCGCCTGGAACGGGAGATCCGCTCCCGCACCCGGCACATGGGCGGGGCCGCCGCCGACGCGGGCGACCGGCTCGACGTGGGCCGGCTGCTGGACCGGCTCGGTGACGGGCGGCTGGTCGAACTGGCCGTGGTCGACGGCCGGGTGCACGTCCTGCTGTGCGGGCAGGGAAGGGTACGGCGGTTCACCGGCGGTTCGCTGGCGGAGGCGGTGGCCGAGGCCGAGCATGTGCAGGCCGGGCTACGGCGGCTGGCGCACCCGGGCGCCGAGGCCCGGCTCCCTCTCGTGGAGGCCGCCGGCCGGCGCCTGGAGGAACTGCTGCTGGCCGGAGCGGTACGGCACCTCGGCCCGGGCCCGGTGGTGATCGTGCCGCCGGGCGCGCTGCACCGGGTGCCGTGGGCGCTGCTGCCCGCGCTGCGGGAGCGGGTGCTCAGCGTGTCGCCGTCGGCGGGCAGTTGGCTGCGCGCCCGGGAGACGGCGCCGCCGCCGGACGGCCGGCCCGTGCTGGTGCGCGGCCCCGGTCTCGCGACGGGTGGCGCGGAGGTGCCCGAACTCGCGGACCGGTACGGTACGGCGACGGTCCTGGAGGGCGACGACGCCCAGGTGCCCCGGGTGCTGGCGGAACTCGACGGCGCGGGCCTGGCCCATCTCGCGGCGCACGGCACGTTCCGCGCCGACAGCCCCCTGTTCTCCGCCCTCCGCATGGCCGACGGGCCGCTGATCGTGCACGACTTCGAGCGCCTGACCCGCAGCCCGTACCGGATCATCCTGTCCAGCTGCGACACCGCCCGCCTGGCCTCGGTCGGCGCCGACGAACTCCTCGGCCTGGTCACGGCGTTGCTGCCGCTGGGCACGGCCGGGGTGGTGGCGAGCAGCGCACCCGTCAACGACGCGGCGGTGGTCCCGCTGATGCTGGCCCTGCACAAGGGCCTCGGCGCGGGCCTCTCCCTGGCCGAGGCCCTCAGAGACGCCCGTGCCGCCCTGCCGGGCGACGCGGTCCACCAGGCGACGGGCTGGGCCTTCGCGGCGTTCGGGGCGGCGTGAGCGAGGGACGCGTTCTCGTGCGGCTCCGCCGCGGGCCCGCCTAAGCGGGCTCGCCCCGCCACGCCCCGTCCCGGCGGGCCCAGCGCACCGCCGGGGCCACCGCGAGACCCGCCGCCGCGAACAGCAGGCCCAGCGCCGCCCAGCCCAGCGAGCCGTGGGCGATCGCGGTCACCGTGACCAGGGCCGGACCGGACATCATCCCCGCCGACATACCGGCGCCGAACACCCCCTGGTAGACGCCGTGGGCACGGGCGTCGGCCAGCTCGTACCCGAGGGTCCAGCCGCCTGCCGCCGACAGCACCTCGGCGAAGACCTGCACCACCGCGCCGACGGTCAGCGCCGCCACCGCGTACACCGGGGGCAGGCCCGCCGACAGGGCGTACACCGCGCAGGAGGCCGCCAGCAGCAGGCCCGACCAGCCCATCGCCCGCACGGCGGAGGGCACGGCGGAGGCTCTGCGGGCCACCCGCACCTGGAGCAGCGCCACCAGCACACAGTTGACGATCATCAGGAGCGCAGCCGTCCAGCGCGGCGCGTCGGTGCGCTCCACGATCCACAGCGGCAGCCCGACCTCGGACAGCGAGTACTGCACCACCAGCACCGCGTTGAGGACGGTCACCGCCAGGAACGGCAGATCCCGCACCGCCCGCCAGCGCTCCGCGGCCGGGGCGGCGGCGTCCGTCGGAGCCCGCCCGGCCACGTGCGGCGCCAGCGGCAGCCGGGGCAGCAGCAGCGCCGGACCCGCGAACGACAGCGCGTTGACCAGAATGACCGTCCCATACGCGGCCCTCGTGTCGAGCTGGAGCGCCACGGCGCCGAACGCGCCGCCCACACCCATGCCGACGTTCACCACCATCCGCAGATACGCCCGCGCCTCCACCCGCGTCGCGGCCGGCAGCACATCGGCGTACAGCGCTCCCTGCACCCCTCGGCTCGCCATCTGCAAGCCCGTCGCGCACACCACGACGACAAGGAATCCGGTGTACGAGTGCACCAGCGCGTACGCGGCCGTGGCCAGCCCGGTGCCGCCCCACAGCAGCGCGCCGACCCGGCGTGCGCCCCACCGGTCCGCAGCCCGTCCGGCCGGCACCCCGGCTGCCACACCGACCAGTCCCGCGGCCGTCATCCCGACACCGACGGCGGTCGCGTCGAGGCCGACGACGCGCGTGAAGTACAGGACGCCGAGGGGGAAGTAGAGGCCGTTGCCAAGAGCGTTGACCAGCGTCAGCACACTGGCCAGACGCAGCGCCGGGTCCGTGGGCAGCAGGCCGGCGGCCCGGGTGGCACGCTGCGGCGCTGGACCGCCGCCCGGGGCGGGGGCAGGGGAGACTGGGGTCGCGGTCATGCGCACAGCCAACCCGGCGGCCCGAGCCCGCGGACAATGATTTAGCGTGGCACTCAATGATCGAGTTCCGCCTCGCCGTCGGCGACCTCGCCACCACCTCCTTCGCCTACTCCCCGCTCCAGGAGGCGGTGTTCTCCCTGCGCTGCCTGCACGACCCCGCCCGCTACCCGCACCACCGGCCGTGGCTGCGCCGCATCCGGCCCCGCCTGGCGGAACTCGACCACGAGGTGCTCACCGCGCTCGTCACCCCCTGGCTGTGGGTGCCGGACTTCCTCACCCCGCGCCCGGATCGCGCCCGACCGGGACTCACCGAGGAACTCGACCGGCTGGGCGTCACCCCGCCCGAGGTCGTCGACGCCGACTTCCGCGCCACCTACCGCACCCCGCAGGCCCTGCCGCCGGTCGTCGCCCGCGGACTCGCCGACCCCGCGGCCCTCCTCGCCCGGATCACCGACGCCCTCGACGCCTACTGGCACACCTGCCTGGCCGCCGACTGGTGGCCCCGCGCGCAGAGCATCCTGGAGGCCGACCTCGCCCACCGCGGGCGGGTGCTCGCCG
Source organism: Streptomyces sp. NPDC029138 (assembly GCF_055564375.1). NCBI lineage: Bacteria > Bacillati > Actinomycetota > Actinomycetes > Kitasatosporales > Streptomycetaceae > Streptomyces > Streptomyces sp. NPDC029138. Next base: position 3,528 of record NZ_JBVHWM010000124.1, on the reverse strand, counting down.
AGCAGGGCGCCGGGGCGCTGTTCGCGAGCCTCGACGAGCGGCTGGCCTGGAGCGACGGCCTCCTGCGGCTGTCCACAAGGGACTTCACCGTCCAGGCGCCCTGGAGCGACGTGAGCATCGCCGGCCGCGGCCTGGTCCTGCTGCCCACCCTGTTCGCCCGCGGAGTCCAGCCGCTGATCGATCCCACCCGCCCGCCGGTCCTGATGTATCCGGCCCGCGGCCGTGCCATCCTCTCCGAGGAACCGCCCCCGGTCACCGACGAGGCACTGGTGCGCCTCCTCGGCCGCCCCCGCGCCCGCCTGCTGCTGCTCCTCGCCGAGCCGGCCTCCACCACCGAACTGGCCCACCGCCTCGACGTCACCCCGGGCGCGGTCAGCCAGCACCTGGCGGTCCTCTACGACGCCGGTCTGCTCACCCGCACCCGCAGCGGCCGCATCGTCCGCTACGCCCGCACCGCGCTCGGCGACGAGCTGTGCCGTTAGGGCCGGTCCTCAAGCCGTTTCCCGCTCCGGCACGTCCACCAGCCAGGGCAACGCCGCCCGGTCCCCCGTGCCGAGCCGCGTGTACGCGCTGTAGAGGTGATTACCGACCGTCCGCACGGACAGCGTCAGCCTCTCGGCGATCTCCCGGTTGCTCAGCCCCGCGGCGGCCAGCGTGACGATCTGCCGCTGCCGGGGGGTGAGTTCACCGAGGACCAGCCCGGCCAGCGCGGGCGTACGCGCCCCCTGGCAGCGGCGGGCCAGCGCGACGGCCCGGGTACGGGACAGCCGCGCGGCCCGGGGATCACGGTGGACCCGTACCGCCTGGGCGTGGGCCTCCGCCGCGTACAGCAGGAATCCGCGCTCGGCCAGCGCCTCCGCGGCCCGGTCCAGCGCGGCGCCGTCTCCGCGCGCCAGCGCGTCCGCGTGCCGGGCGAACACACTGCCGGCCGGCAGCCGTCCGACCGCCCGCTCGGGCTCGCCGAGGCGTACGGCGTCGTAGACCGCGTGGACGCCGACCGGGTCGGTCACCTCGCCCGACGGCTGTTCCGTGAGCGCGAGTTCCCTCAGGCACCCGCTGTCCGACGGAGTCTCCCGCAGGCCCTCCCGGGCCCACGCGGCCGCCTCCCGCAGCTCGCCCCGCAAGCGTGCGTACCGGGCGCGGACCTCGGCGTACCCGGCCGGCAGCGGGCCGCCCTCCGCGACCAGCCACTCCCCCACCGGCGTCGGCACCGGCCGGACGTCGAGCCGCTCCATCCGCCGTACGAGCGTGCGCTGTTCGGCGTCCAGCGCGGGGCCGTACGCGAAGGGGGCGCGGGCCAGGCGGCGGGCCCGCAGCCGGCCGGCCGTGGCGCGCAGCGCGGCACCGTGCAGGGGGTGGGCGAGGGTGACGGCACCCTGGTCGTCGACGTCGATCAGGCCGTCGGCCTCCAGGCGTTCGAGGACGTCCAGGTCCAGCCCGTCCACGGGCAGCGGCAGGGGTTCGGCGAACGCGAGGCGTTCCAGGGTGTCGCGTTCGCCGGGGCCGGACCGCTCCAGGGCGGGGGCGAGCCGCTCGCGGACGGCCGGGGTGACCGGCAGCGGGCCGCGCCAGGCCCGTTCCCCGGTGTCCGGGACGGGCGTCAGCCGGCCGGACCCGGTCAGCGCGGTCACCAGGTCGCGCAGCAGCCGCAGATCGCCCCGGCACGCGTGGTGCAGCCGACGCACGGTGAGCGGTTCCAGACCGGCGCCGGCGAGCAGCTGGGCAGTGTCCTCGGGGGACAGCGGGTCGAGGGCCAGCCGGGGCAGCAGTTCGCCGGTCCACAGCCGGGACACCGCGCCGGGCGCGGGCGGACCGTCCGCCGCGGCCACGACCAGGCGGGTGCGGCCCTGCACGGCCAGCTGGTGGACCAGGGCGGCGGAGGTCTCGTCCAGCAGCTGGGCGTCGTCCACGACGAGGAGCCGTACGCCGGACAGCGCGCGGACCGCCCGGTGCAGCGAGACGGTGTCGGGGAGCAGGTGCGCGAACGCCGCGAGGGGCAGGTCCCGGGCCTCGGGCGTGCCGGTCACCCGGGCGTGGTCCGTTGCCCGGACCGCCTCCGTGATCAGCCGGGTCTTGCCGCGGCCCGCCGGGCCGGTCACCACGATGCCGGGCCGGCCGGCCGTCAGTGCACCGCGCACCAGCTCCAGTTCGTCGGCCCGGCCGGTGAACGGCCAGGGCAGCTCCAGGGTCTTCGCGTCCTGTTCGTAGGTCCTCACACCATCCTGAGCGCGCGTACTCAGGTTTGATACAGGGCGACTTGAGTAGCCCCCGACTCAGGCGTCCGGTCCGGGCGGCGGGCACTCTGGCCGCATGACCCGACGCCTCTGCTCGCTTCCGCGGCAGCCGGCCCCGTCGTTCGCACCGGGGCTGACCGCCGAGCGGCTGGGCGCGCTGCTCGCCGGGCGGCGGATGTGGGTCAACGGCACGGTCCTGCACTACTGCTTCCTGGACGCCCGCACCGACGCCTCGGTCATCCCGGTCCCCGGGACCGGGGAGCTGCGCCGGGTGCCGTGGGCGGGCGGCGAGGAGCAGCGGGACGTGGTCCGCGGGTGCTTCGGCGAGTGGCGGGACCTCGGCATCGGCGTCACCTTCGCCGAGGTCGGCGACCGGCACGAGGCGGAGCTGCGGATCGGGTTCCAGGCCGGTGCCGGGTCCTGGTCGGCGGTCGGCCGGGACGCGCTGTCGGTGGGCCGGGGCGAGCGCACCATGAACCTCGGCTGGGACGTGACCGCGCCCGGGGAGCGCGGGACCGTCCTGCACCAGATCGGGCACGCGCTCGGCATGGTGCACGAGCACCAGAGTCCGTTCGCCGGGCTGCACTGGGACGACGAGGCGGTGTACGCCGAGCTGGCGGGACCGCCGAACTTCTGGAGCCGGGAGACGACGTACACGAACGTACTGGGCCGGCTGGACGCCTGTGAGGCGGGCGGCTCGGTGTGGGATCCGCAGTCGGTCATGACGCTGCCGTTCGGGCCGGGGCTGGTGCTGGAACCGGAGCAGTACCGCGGGGGGCTGCGTCCGCCCGGCACCCCCTCCCCGGCCGACAAGGAGTTCGTGCTCCGCTGGTACCCGCCCGCCGCTCCGTCCGGGCCGGCCGGTCTGGTGCCGTTCCGGTCCGCGCCGCTCGGTCTGGGGCCGGGCGAGCAGGCCGACTTCACCGTCGAGCCGCCGGAGACCCGCGAGTACACCGTGGGAACCTTCGGCGACGCCGACAGCGTGCTGGTGGTCTTCGAGGAGCGCGACGGGGAGCCGCGCTTCCTCGCGGGCCACGACGACGGCGGCACGCCGGACAACGCCGCCGTCCGGGTGCGGCTCGTCAAGGGCCGCCGCTATGTCGTCCGGGTCCGCCTCTGCTCCACGTGGGGGGCGGGAGAGACGGCGGTCATGTGCTGGTGACGGCACACGGACGACACAGAGCCACTGTCCGGCACCGGGGGAGCGGGGGGGGGGGGGGGGGGGGGGGGGGGGGGGGGGGGGGGGGGGGGGGGGGGGGGGGGGGGGGGGGGGGGGGGGGGGGGGGGGGGGGGC
>NZ_JBVHWM010000123.1:0-11547 GCF_055564375.1 Streptomyces sp. NPDC029138 | reverse complement strand
CGGGTCACCGACACCTACGCGGCCGAGCAGCCGGTGCGGGAGCTGTCGGCCCGCGCCGGGGCGTACACGCCCGGCGACACCGACCTGTCCTGGACCCGGCTGACCCTGTGGCGGTCGATGCTGGCTGCCGCCCTGGACCAGTCCCGGGAGAAGGTGACGTCGGCGGCCGTGGAGGCCGAGGCGGACAATCCGAGCGCCGAGCTGCTGGCGCGTTGGCTGGGCGCCCGGCTGGGCGTCCCGGTGGACCGGGTGGTGACCGGCGGGCCATTCGTCACGGCCGTGCGGCTGGGCACCGCGAACGGCGAGATCGTCGTCGACCGGCCCGCAGGACCGTTGGCCACGCTCACCCTGCCGGGCCAGCCGCCGCGCACCCTCGCCCTGACGGTCCGCCCCACCTCCGAGCTCATCGCCGAGGAGCTGCGCCACCTCGACGCCGACGAGATGTACGCCATCGCCCTCCAGGACGTGGACACCAAGGAGAAGGCCTGAGATGGCCCAGTGTCCCAAGCTCACCCACCGGCCCGAGTGGACGGCCCTCGCCGACCACTCGGGTCCAGGGCCAGCCGCCATTGCGCGACCTGTTCGCGGCCGATCCCGGCCGCGCCGAGCGGTACACCGTCCGGGTCGGCGACCTGCACATCGACTACAGCGAGCAGCTGATCACCGACGAGACCCTGGCCCTGCTCCAGGAACTCGCCACCGCCACCGGCGTGTTCGCGCTGCGGGACGCCACGCTCCGCGGTGAGAAGATCAATCTGACCGAGCGGCGGGCGGTGCCGCACACCGCGCTGCGCGCCCCGCGGGACGCGGTGATCGAGGTCGACGGCTGGACACCGGAGCGCTGTCCAGGCTGGGCAGCGAGCACGGCCCGCCGGCGCTGATGGTCTGCAACCTTACGGGCGCGTGGACTCGGGGCGAGCGAGCGCGGCTCGCGACGAAGGGGTGTGCCTGATCCCGCGTGGCGGTGCAGAAACCGAGGGCGGAATCTGTGGTCTGTTCGCTGCGCCATGACCGGGCTTGGGTCGCTTGAGTCACTGTCCTGGAGATGTGCAGGCGTTGACCTGCTGCTTCGCTGTCTCCTGGGTCCAGCGGCCGAAGAGTTGCCCGGTCGCTGGACGTCCGGGCCGAGCAGGGCCACACCCAGGATCTCTCGGTTTTCGGTCCACGACCGCTTTCCACAGGCCGCGGGTCTCGCGCATGGTGCGGGCCCGTGGAACGGCCTTGACGGGCAGCCTTGCGATCCGGATGCCGTGGCCCGTGGCACGAGCCTGCTCCTCGGTCAGTCCCACCCGTGCCAGTTCCGGGTTCCGCGGGACCAGGCGCCCGGCGGTGCTGCGTGTACCGCCTGTGATGTCGGCCTGCACGATGCGGTAGTCGCCCAGCGAGACATGTGTGACGAGTGTCCGGCCGTCCTGGCAGGGACGACGTACGCATCATGACGACCGCGTGAGCCGGCGTCCCGGGGTGCGGGCGGCTGCCCGTCCACAGACAGCCCATCGGGCGCTTGTGCTGCTGGTGGCGGGTGCCGGGAGTGCCCCTGGTGGCGATGCGGGAAGCGGACACACTCTGCCGACGCCAAGCCTCCGGACACCGGCAACCTCTCCGCCGGAGCCGTGGACGACGGCCTGCGCCCATGCGGATGCCGGTCGGAAGGGCCTTGGCGCCGGAGCGGGACCGTACGGCGGCGGGGACGGCTCACGCGCTCGGGCACCCCGGGGGAGGTGCCGGAGCCGTCGGCGTCGGGGGTACGCCGTGCGTGAGCCGTCCGACGCCGGGCCCGGCAAGTGGCCGGGCCGGGGGAGGGGCTCTTTGTGCGGCTGCTTCAGCCAATTCGAACAGAAGGCGTTGCCGACTGTCCAAGACAGATCCGTCATCACCCGATGCCGGACAGGCATCGTCGACTATGGGTCACCTCGTCGGCGGGCGCAGGCTGGCTGACGGCCCGCTCACAGGGCGGTTCGTGACCGTCACGTGTGCCGCAGAATCAGCGGCTGCCACGGACCGCGTCGCCTGCGGCGGACAGGACGCCGGGCTGGACTCCCACCCGGACGGGCGGCTGCCGCTGGGCCACTCCCGCCGGCTCTCCGTCCGTCGGCAGGAGCGCCAAGGCCGTCCCGCCGTCCAGGCGGCCGCCCGGCCCCGCCGCCCGGGGCCGCGGGTGAGCCCAAGCGCATCAGGGCATCAGGATCTTCTTCTTGCCCATCTACGGGTGTCCCGGACACGCCCCGCGAACGCCTTCTCAGGCGGGCGTTTCGGCGGCCGTCACCGCCAGGAAGGGCAGGTCCTCCGGCAGCAGTCTGGTGAGCGTGATCATATCCGGGTTCGACACCCCACTCAGCCGTCCCGCCTGACGAGTCATCATCTGTTCGACCAGCTGCCGGGCCAGACGGGCGTTGCCGAAGGACCGCGAGCGCGGCAGGGCGTCCAGATGGACGCGCAGTGCCTCCAGCGTCTCCGGGGCGCACTCGTACCCAGCCGCGCCGGCCTGCTCCTGGACTATGGCGAGCAGCTCGTCCGTGGAGTAGTTCTCGAACTCGATCCTGCGGGTGAAACGAGAGGCCAGCCCGGGGTTGGACTCGAGGAAGCGGCCCATCTCGTCGGGGTAGCCGGCGACGATGACGACCACTTCGTCACGATGGTCCTCCATCAGCTTCAGCAGCGTGTCCACCGCCTCCCGGCCGAAGTCCTGCGGCGAGTTCTCCGGTGTCAGGGTGTATGCCTCGTCGATGAACAGCACGCCGCCGACGGCTCGTTGGAACGCCTCGGTGGTCAGCTGGGCGGTGTGGCCGATGTAGCGGCCCACGAGGTCGGCCCGCGCCACCTCGACGAGCTGGCCGCGCGGCAGGACACCGAAGGAGCGCAGCAGGTCGGCGTAGAGGCGAGCGATGGTCGTCTTGCCGGTGCCGGGCGGCCCGGAGAAGATCAGGTGGTGGCTGATCCGGGGGGTGGGCAGCCCGACCGCGGCCCGCTGCCGGTAGGCGGACAGCAGGTCGACGATGCCGCCCACCTCGCGCTTGACGGCCTCCAGACCGGTCATGGCGCGGATCACCGCGAGGACGTCGCTCTCACCGGGCCGACTGGTGCCGGAGCGGATCTGTGCCGCCTCCTCGTCCCCCACGTCCTCGGGCAGCATGAGGGTGAGGTCCGACTCGCCGGCGTCCGGCATGGACGCCAGCCGGAGCGACTGGCGGTCCACCATCTCCTCGAACACCTTGCGTGCGGCCCGGCCGTTGCCGAAGGTCGCGTCACGGCGCATGCCGGAGAAGTGCACGTGCAGCGCCTGCCGGGTCTCCGGGTCGAGCCGGTAGCTGTGGCTTGTGCACATGTTCTCCGTGATGGTGACGAGCTCGTCCACGGAGTAGTTGTCGAACTCGATGGTCCGGGTGAACCGGGACGCCAGACCGGGGTTGGCGGAGAGGAAGTCCTCCATCTCCTTGGAGTAGCCGGCGACGATGACCACCGCCTCGTCCCGGTGGTCCTCGATCAGCTTGACCAGGGTGTCGATGGCCTCCTGCCCGAAGTCGACACCCGAGCCCTTGCTGTCCGACAGCAAGGTGTACGCCTCGTCGATGAAGAGCACGCCGCCCAGCGCCTTCCGGAAGGCTTCGGTGGTCTTGATGGCGGTGCCACCGATGACCTGGGCGACGAGGTCCGACCGGGACACCTCGACGAGGTGCCCGGACGGCAGCATGTCGAGGCTGGCGAGGATCGAACCGTACAGCCGGGCCACCGTGGTCTTGCCGGTACCGGGTGGGCCCGCGAAGACCAGGTGCCGGCTCATCGGCGGTGCGGGAATGCCCAGTTGGGCGCGCCGCTGGGTCAGCCGGCCGAGGCTGACCAGCATGTTCACCTGCTGTTTGACCCCGGACAGACCGACCAGGGCGTTCAGGTCTGCGAACGGGCCATCCACCGGGGGTCCGCTCTGTGGTGGCGCGGCCGGATTCGCGCCCGCCGTCTCGCCGCCGTCCGCGGCCGGTTCCGCCGGTTGCCAGTTGTCCGGCAGGCCGTTGTCCGAACTGTCCAGGCGCTCCACCGTCAGCGCCGGGCCGGGCCTGGTGTGCCGCAGTCCGGCACCCTGATTGGAGTGCACCGTGCAGCCGGCGACCGTGATGGGCGCGGTGCCGTCCAGGCGGATGCCGTCACCGGTGTTGCCGGTGAGCACGCAGTCGGTGAGCGAGCCCTTGCCGCCGGCTGACACCAGGACACCGTGCGCGCGGGCGCCGCTGACCCGTACGCGCGTCAGGGTGACGTCGCCGCCGTTGTCTACCGCGATCCCCGAACCGGCACTGCCGGTCACGTCGCAGTCGCGCAGGGAGGCGTTGCCGCCCTGCGCCACGGACACCCCCGCCTTCCCGGCCGTTCTGAAGGAAGAGCCGCCGAACTGCGGGTGCCCGCCCTGCTCCACTCGCACGGACGGCCCCGTGCTGTCCTGGACCTCGCAGTTCTCGAAGCGGCCCTTGCCGCGATCACCGACGACGATGCCGGCGTCACGGGCGGCAGTCACCCGTACCCGTCGCAGCACGGGGCGTGCCCCGGACCGCAGGACGACACCCGGACCGTGCGTGCCCGACACGTGCGCGCCCTCGATCTCCCCCTCGGCTTCGTCGGTCAGCAGGAAACCGGACTCGCCGCCGCCCTCGACCTCGGTGTTCAGCAGGTGGGGCGCGCTGGACTGCCCGACGTGCACGGCCGCCTGCGCGGCTTCGGCGAAGACGCAGTCGGCGTAACGGCCCCGGGCACGTTCGGTCAGGAACAGCCCGCTGCCGCCGGTGCGGCTGGTCGAGCAGCGCGACAGCTGCGGGTCCGAGCGGTTGGCCACGGCGAAACCGTGTCCCGTCGTGTCGTGCACCCGTACACCGGTCAGCTCGGTCCTCGCGGTGCTCGCCAGGTAGACGCCGAGCGCGCAGTCATGCACGGTGGTGTGGGACACAGAGATGCCGGTGGCGTCCTCCAGGGCGATGGCGGGCCGGTCGGTGGAGGATATGTCGCAGCCTTCCATCCGGCCTCCGGAGCCGCCGTTGGCCAGGACTCCGTTGCCGCGGGCGTCGCGCAGGGTGCAACCTCGCACGACGATGCGCCCGCCCTCGCTGATCACGATGGCGGAGGTGCCCATGTGCTCCAGGGTGCAGTCCTCCAAGACGCTGCCCACCGCCGAGGTTTCCACCACGCCCGCGCCGTTCGGATTGGTGACCCGGCAGTTGCGCATCGCCAGGGACCCCGTGCTCCGGCTGAGCAGTGCCGTCCAGCCGGATCCGACGACCTCGCAGCCGTCCAGGGCCACCTGCCCGCGGACCGCGTCGACCACCGGGAGGTCGTCCTCGTTGCCTCGCAGCACCAGGTCGGTCAGGAGGACGGCATCTGCGGCCAGGGTCACCGCCGTACCGTTGCGGGGCGCCAGTTCCACCGACCCCATTGGGCCGTCGGCCACGATCGTGACCTGCGCGCGGATGGTGAGACTCTCGGCGTACACGCCGGGTCGGAGCCGGATGACCGTGCCCGCGCGGGCCCGTGACAGGGCGGCCGCGATGGTCGGGTGGTCACCGGCGCCATCCTGGCTCACGGTCAGTGTCGTGCGTGCCACGGCCGATCCTCCTCAGTGTGCAGCCGCAGGTCGTTCCGGCTCCGGCTGCCGGCCGGCAACCGGACCGATGCGGTGATGCGGGTCCGGACTCCCGCATCACCGCCGGGCCGCCCTGAGCGGCCGAGATGCGCGCGGCAGTTCGGGTGGTGCACCTCTGAGGGTATCCAAGGAACACATGTGGCCACGAGCCGACTGCGCATGAGAGTCCGTCAGAACGTCCTCGCTCAGCCGCTCCCGCGCACATGTTGCACCGGATCCGCCACACATGTGCAGTTGGCCCTGTGGCCGGGTGGGTGCACGAGCGGGTGGAAGGAGGACGGCTACGTGACCAGGCCGACCGTCGGCCGGTCGGCGGTGAGCTTCGTCCGCCGCCTGCCCTGCTCGACCGTCGTGGTCATCGCGCCGATCCGGCTGTCGAGCGCCTCGCGCCCGGTGCCGCGCACCTGCTCGCCCGCGGTCAGCCCTTCACTGGCGGCGGAGCCGATCCCCTTGCGGTGCCGAGCAGTCGGTGGTCCGGGTGCAGCGCAGCACGGACTGCGGCGGCGGGGTTCTGCTGGTGATCCCGGGGCGATGGAACACCGGGAACAGGGCGCGAGGCCGGTATCCTCGTCCTTCGTGCCGTCGGGCCAGCGCCCAAAGGGCCCCATGGCTGCCCAGAAGTGGCTCGGCGGCCGCCGAGAGCGTCGGAGAAGCCGAGCACCGTGTGCAGCGGACGATGCCGGACGTAGACCTCATCGATCCGGCCGTCGTCGTTCATGCCCAGGCCGGCGCCACGGCCTGGGCGAACGTCTGCTTGACCAGTCCCAGCCCACGATCGGCTCGCGGGTCGCGGAAGGCCCCAAGGACGGAGTTCTTGGCGAACGTCCGCTCGAGAGCGGCAGCGACCGCTGTAGCGAAGGATTCTGTCCAGCCCCGCTCGACGGCGGGCTGGGAGTCGTTCTGACGTAGCGGTCCTTCCTCCGACGCCGGCCCCGCGCCCGCCTGCCACCGCATGCGGGCGCCGGGCAACGGGTCGTAAGGAAGCTCTGACCTCGGACAGCGACAGGGCGCTGTGTCAGGTGACGGTGGTGCCGGGGTAGAGGTGCTCGGCAGACTGGAAGAGGATCGTGGGGTTGATCCGGGCGAGATGCCGCGCCGTCATCAGGTCGGAGAACTCCTTGGCGTCCCGTGCCACCGCGCTGAGCTCTTCGACGTCCTTGAGGTACTGGCGGGTCTCGTCGAGATGGCGGGGGTCGTCATCGCTGCCGGGAGCCTTGTGCCCGGCGACGACGGCCTTCGGGTGCAGGGCCGCGATCTTGTCGATGGCGGAGCCCCAGTCGCGGCGGCGCTGGGCGTCACCCTCGGCCAGGTAGAGGTGGACGCCGTTGTACACGATGTCGCCCGCGACCGCGAGACCGAGGTCGGGGACGTGGACGAAGGTGGTGTCCTGGGTGTCGCTGTCACCTGCCTCCACGAAGCGGACTTCGTGGCCTTCGAGGTCGAAGGTGTGGCTGTCGATCGCCGTCGGCACGATGACGTCCTTGACGATCTGGCCGGGGAACTGGCTGTTCCAATAGTCCATGAGTTTGGTTGTGTGGCGTTGGGCGAGCGCCACGGTCCCCTTGGTGCCCAGGATCTGCGCATCGGGGAACCGCTTGGCCACCTCCGCGAAGCCGAACCAGTGGTCGCCGTGGCCATGGGTGGCATACATGGCGAGCAGGTTCTTGCCGGAGGCGGCCACCCAGTCGGCGACCTCGCGGGCCTTGTCCTCGGTGTGCGGAGCGTCGACCAGGATGGCGTCGCGCTCGCCGTAGATGAGCGTGGAGGCGATCGGAGACCAAGCCGGCACTGGCCGTACCGAGGTGCCGTCGGGCAGCACCGCCGGCGGGGGGAGGGTCACCAGGACGTCATAGCCGAGAGCCATCACTTCACCGCCTGCCGCGTCGTGCCGGTCGCCTGGAACTCACCGCAACGGTCCGTCAGCGTTGTATCGTTCATGCATCCACGGTCCGGCCTGACGAAACGCCTTGCAAGGGAGCGAAGGCCAAGTAGCGCCAGAAGTCTGCCAAGCGGGGTCGGCGTGCTACGCGGATGCCTCGGCACGGTCCGGCCGGGCGGTCGCGGCAGCAGACCGGAAGGTGCGGCGGTAGGCGAGCGGAGAGACGCCGAGTTCCGCGCTCATGTGCTGGCGCAGTGAGGCGGCGGTGGCAAAGCCGACGTCGGTAGCGATCTGGTCCACGGTGAGGTTGCTGGATTCCAGCAGGTGGCGGGCGCGGTCGAGGCGCTGCTTGATGATCCATTGACGGGGTGGCAGGCCGGTTTCTTCGCGAAAGCGGCGGGCGAAGGTGCGCAGGCTCATGTGGGCGTGTTCGGCCAGTCGAGGGACAGTGAGCGCCTCGTCGAGGTGTTCCAGGGCCCACTGGCGGGTGGCGGCGGTGGAGGAGGCCGGGTCGTCGGGGACGGGTCGGTCGATGTACTGGGCCTGCCCGCCGTCGCGGAAGGGTGGTACGACGCAGCGGCGGGCTGCGCGGTTGGCGAGTTCGCTGCCATGGTCGGTGCGGATGAGGTGCAGGCACAGGTCGACGCCGGAGGCGGCGCCGGCGGAGGTGAGGATGGCGCCGTCGTCGACGAACAGGACGCCCTCGTCGAGGCGGATGTGCGGGTACCAGCGGCGGAAGTAGGCGGCGCATTCCCAGTGGGTGGCGGCGGGGCGTCCGTCGAGCAGGCCGGCGGCGGCGAGGATGAACCCGCCGGTGCAGATCGAGGCGATCCGGGTGCCGGGGCGGATCCGGGAGAGTGCGGCCGCGACGGGCGCGGGCAGGTCGCGGGTCAGACGCGTGGGCTCGATCGGGGCGACGATGACGGTCTCGGCCCGTTCCAGGATGTCCGGTCCGTGCTCGGGCATGACGTAGAACCCTGCGTTGGTGGCGACCTGCCCGCCGTCCGCCGAACAGACGCGGACGTCGTAGTGGCCTTCGGCGGCACCCAGGATCCGGGCCGGGATGCCCAGTTCGAAGGGGTAGACCCCGTCCAGGGCGAGGACGGCCACGTAGTGCGGAGTGCACCCGGAACTATTCATGGCAGGATTCTATCGAGTATTGGCGAATCGGTCATTGCCCGGTGATCGTCGATGGGTGGACGGTGGAAGGCATGAACGACACGATGCTCACGATCAGCCAGGACGAGTTCGGCGGCCCCGAGGTCCTGAAGCCCGTCACGGCCCCTGTCCCAAAGCCTGGCCTGGGCGAGATCCTGATCCGGGTGCACGCGGCGGGCGTGAACCCGGTCGACACCTACAACCGCGAGGCCGGCGTGCTCGTCGGCGAACCACCCTTCGTGCTCGGCTGGGACGTCTCCGGAACCGTCGAGGCCGTCGGTGCCGGCGTCACCCTGTACGAGGTGGGCGACGAGGTGTTCGGGATGCTGCCCTTCCCGCACGGCCACGGTGCCTTCGCCCAGTACGTCCTCGGTCCGACCCGCGCCTTCGTGCCCAAGCCGGAGACTCTCGGCCATGTGCAGGCCGCGGCCCTGCCGCTCGCCGGGCTGACCGCCTGGCAGGCCCTGGTGGAGACGGCCCGTATCGGCAAGGACAGCCACGTCCTGATCAACGGCGCGGCCGGCGGCGTCGGTCACCTGGCCGTCCAGATCGCCAAGGCGCACGGCGCTCATGTGATCGCCGTGGCCTCCGCCCGCAACGCCGACTTCGTACGCTCGCTGGGCGCCGACGACGTGATCGACTACACCACCACCGACTTCACGCAGACTGTCCGTGACCTGGACGTGGTGCTGGAGGCCGTCGGGGGCGACTACCACGTGCGCGCGCTCGATTGCCTCAAGCCCGGCGGCATCCTCGTCACGACCCTGCCGCACACCCTCGCCGAGGCACTGCCGGAGGCGGCCCGCCGAGGCGTCCGCGCCGCCGGCCTGTTCGTCGAGGCCGACCGGATCGGCATGAGCGCCCTGGCCGAGCTCGCCGCGACCGGGCGGCTGGTCCCCACTGTCGACGCCACCTACCCGCTGGAGCAGGCCGGCGCCGCGCAGACCGCCAAGCCGGGCCGCGGCAAGACGGTCCTCACCGTCGCCTGAGGCCTGCCCGCCCCGCAGAGGAGGAGTGCGGCGATGGCCTCGCCGCACTCCTCCACGCTCGTCCGAGACGGCGTCCCACGCGTCGGTGACCAGTGCATGCCCGACGGTAACCGGCTGGTGTCCTCCCCGCTGACCACGAACCTGATCCCGGGTGAGCGTACTGCCGCCCCGGTCGGCCCGCCGCTGACGATGGAGCAGACCCGCACCGTCGCCGAATGGGTCGAGCACTCCGGCGAACGACTCACGCACATCTACGCCACCCACGGTCACGGCGACCACTGGTCCGGCACCGCCTAGCTGACCCGCCGCTTGCCAACGGCCCGCGTCTGGGCACTGTCCGGCGCTATCGAGATGATGCACAGGCAAGCCACCGGCGAGCGGGCACAGATGGGGGATCGCGACTTCCCCGGCCTGATGGGCGACAGCCCCGTCCTGGCGGCCCCCCATTCCCGACTTCGGCCTGCTTCCGTGGGACACGAGCCGCGAGCGGTGGAGACCGGGCACACCGACACCGACGCCTCCAGCGTGCTGCACGTCCCCTCCATCGGCCTGGTCGTGGCCGGAGATGCCGTCCACAACAACGTCCGTCTGTCCGAAGGCGTCCTCGGCGGTTTCACCGCCTGGCCGCGCGCCCTGAACATCATCGAGGACCCGCAGCCGCCGCGGTTGTCGCCGGAGGCCCAGCACGCCGGGCGTACCTACCTGGAGTGGGAGGGCGCACCGGGGGCGAGCCGCCTCTGGCCGGCGTCACCGTCCTCACCGCCAGCCCCCGGCGGCGTCACGAACCACATCCGCCATCCAGCACCGCGCCCGCTCGCCCCGTTGCACGCCCTGTCCGCCAAGGTCGGTGACCTCCCATGGAGCAGCGGTCTCGACTCCCCGCCGAACTCCCGGCGCCGGACGGTGTGACCCTGCGTTCAGCCCAACGAGGCGCCGACGGCAGGGGAGGCCGGTCATCTGACTCCGCAGAGGCCAACCGCCGGTTACGTCCTCCCCGAGGTGCGGAGGCAGGGCCCCTGGACCGTATCGAGGTCTTCGGTTCCCCCGCCGCCTCCCTGCTGTCCTTGACGCCGGCGCCGAGGAAACCCCTGCGGCGCAGGACGTCCTCGCCGCGCTCGACCAGCCGGTGCTTCCCACTCACCTGCGATGTTTCACGCTCCTTCGGCGAGCCGAGGGCGGTCGGCGCGGCGCGCCCGCAGGGCCAGGGAGAGGGCCGCGGTGGCGGCGAGCAGGGCCACCACGGAGCCGTAGACGGCGACGGTGGTGGTCAGCGGGACGAAGTCGCTGGCGATACCGGCCAGGAGGACCGGCGCGCCGTACGCCGTGTAGGCGACGAGGTAGACCGCGGCGAAGAGGCCTCCTCGGCTGGCGTTGTCCGCGAGCGGACCCAGGATGCGCAGGGAGGAGCCGAAGGCCGCTCCCTGCCCGGAGCCGCCGAGGAGCGCCCCGGCGATGACCAGCGGCAGGCTGCCGGCCGCGACACCGACGACTGCGAGGACGGCGCCCACGAACAACAGGAGCGCGCCGACGCGGGTGGCCCGCTCGGCGGCCAGCCGGCCGAAGGCGATGCCCGCCACGGCCGCTGCCATGGGCTGGATGGCGACGATCGCGCCGTTCACGGCCGCCCGGTGGATGCCGAAGACCGAGCTGTCGAAGGACGGTGCCAGGCCGAGGAAGAGGCCGGAGAACATCCAGCCGCCTGCGACCAGGGGCACCAGGGACCAGAACCATCCCCGGGCTGCTCGGACGACCCTGAGCCTGGGGCGCAGCGACGCCAGGACACCAGGGTGGCGGTCCGCGGTTTCCGGGGCGGCCAGCACGGAGGCGATGCCGTAGACGAGAACCACCGCCAGGCCGAGGAACACGACCGCCGTCGGGTGATCGCTGGTCTGGACGGCTAT
>NZ_JBVHWM010000122.1:0-11768 GCF_055564375.1 Streptomyces sp. NPDC029138 | reverse complement strand
GCTGGACTGGTACAACTACCACCGACCCCACACCGGCATCGGCAGCCACCCACCAGCCAGCCGCGTCACCAACCTCTCCGAACAGCACACCTAGGTGGCGTCTTGTCGATCATGTATCGAGCCAGATGACTGTGCTGGCCAGAGTGATGGCGGCGAGGTAGCGGCCGGGCTGCTTGTCGTAGCGGGTGGCGATGCCCCGCCACTGCTTGAGGCGGTGGAAGCAGCGCTCGACGACGTTGCGGCACCGGTAGACGGCTCTGTCGAAGCCACAGGGCCGTTCACGGCGCCGTCGTCGGCCTGCAAGCTGGTCGACGCGTTCGGGGATGGTCGCTTTGATGCCGCGTCTGCGCAGGTAGGCGCGGCAGGTGCGGGCAGAGTAGCCCTTGTCGGCCACCACCCGCTCCGGGCGGACGCGCGGTCATCCCGGTCCCGGCCGGGCGACGCGGATCTTGTCGATGACCGCTTCGGCCTGGGTGCAGTCATTGCGGGTGCCGGCTATGACCGTGAAGGCCAGCGGTCGGCCCCGCCCGTCACAAGCCAGGTGGATCTAATAGCTCAGCAGTGAGCCCGAGCACGAGAGCGCAAGGGCCCCGTGTGAAGTGGAAGCCTGCCGCCGTTCCGGGACTGGATCCCTGAGGTCAGACCGGCACCACTCACGACCCCGCCGGGCGGAGGCCCAAGGTGGATCCGGGGACGCGATCCCTTCAGCAAGACCGCGCCCCGCCCGGCGGAACCCACCAGGTGTCATGTCCCCAGCCCGCCGTCAGGGGCCGACCTCTCAGCAGTTCGCGAGCCGTAGAGCTCTCCAACAGACCGAGGTCCCTGACGGTCGCTGGAGACACGAACGGCTCATGAGATGGCGTGCCCCTGAGCACTTCTATTAGAGCGCCGCGTGCTCCGCACGGAGCTGACCAGCACATTCACGCAGTGCACGGACGGGAGAACGAGGTTGAGCAGGGTCTTCTGCGGCATCGACTGGGCCGAGAACCACCACGACATCGCCCTGGTGGACCAGGACGGCACCCAGCTGGCCAAGCTGCGCATCAGCGACGACAGTGCCGGGTTCCACGCCCTTGTGGAGCTGCTCGCCAGCCACGGCGACACCCCGGAGCACCCCGTACCGGTGGCCATCGAGACCCCGCGCGGCCTGCTGGTCGCATGCCTGCGCGCCACCGGCCGGAAGATCTACGCCATCAACCCGCTCGCCGCCGCACGCTACCGCGACCGCAGCAGCGTCGCCCGCGCCAAATCGGACGCCGCTGATGCCCGAGTCCTGGCCAACATCCTGCGCACCGATATGGCCGCCCACCGCCCTCTTCCCGCCGACAGCGAACTCGCCCAAGCCGTCGCCGTCCTGGCCCGAGCCCACCAGGACGCGGTCTGGGACAAGACCCAGATGGTCAACCGGCTCCGTTCCCACCTGCGCGAGTACTACCCGGCCGCCCTCACTGCTTTCCACGGAAGCGGCACCCTGGGACTCGACTCAGCCCACGCCCGCGCGGTTCTGACCGCGGCGCCCAACCCGGCGACAGCGGCCCGGCTCACCTGGAGTCAGCTGCGGGCACTTCTGAAGCGGGCCGGACGGCTCCGGCGCGGGATCGAGGCCGAAGCCGAGCGGCTCCGAGAGGTCTTCCGCAGGGAGTGCACCAACTGCCGCAGGTCGAACAGGCCATGGGCAAGCAGATCCAGGCCCTCGTCCAGCAGCTCGATGCGGCCTGCCGCAGTGTGGACGACCTCGCGCTGGCAACCGAGGAGGCGTTCCTCACCCACCCCGACGCGGCGATCATCACCAGCTTTCCCGGCCTGTCAGTCATGTCCGGAGCCCGCGTCCTGGCCGAGGTCGGCGACGACCGAGACCGGTTCGCCGATGCCCGGGCCCTGAAGGCATACGCCGGCGCGGCACCCGTAACCCGGGCCTCCGGCCGCAGCCACGTCGTGGTCGCCAGGGCTGTCAAGAACCAACGCCTGGCCTCCGTGGGCTACATGTGGGCCTTCGCCGCCCTCCGCTCAGCGGAACCCCGTGAGCACTACGACCGCCGACGCGCCGGCGGCGAACGGCACACCGCAGCCCTGAAACCTGTTCAACAAGCTCCTGGGCTGTCTCTACCACTGCCTGCAAAACCGCACGATCTACGACCCAGAGCGGGCCTTCCCCCTGCCCGTCGCACTCGCGGCCTGACCAACGAAGTTGACCTCCAGCGACATGAGATGTCTTGCTGGTCAGCCCGCCGCGGGAGCGTCCGAGCCCGCGTTCCTCGAGCCCCCTTTGGCGGCGGTGTGCTGATGGGCCCTGACGATCGTGGAGTCCAGGGCGACCAGCCAGTCGACCTTCGCCTGCCCCTGGGCCGCGGCCAGGAGCCGGTCGAAGGTTCCGTCGGCGGCCCAGCGGGCGAAGCGTCCGTGCACGGTCTGCCAGGGCCCGAACAGCTCCGGCAGATCCCTCCAGGGCACCCCGGTGCGGAACTTGAACACGATGCCCTCCAGCACCTGGCGGTGATCCCGCCACCTGCCCCGGGCACGAGCCGCAGGCGGCAACGACGGCTCGATCACCGCCCACGCAGCGTCAGATATCTCCTCATCCCTCACGACCACCCAACGATCGGGTGATCGCAAAGACACTGCCTAGTGGCAGTGGTGCAGCCGTCTGCGGACCGCGTCGGCACCCTCGCGCCGCAGCACGGTCACCATCTTTCCGAAGGCGCGCGGGATCAACCCGGTGAACGGGGCTGTCCAAGCCGCCTCCGACGCCGTGATCACTGCGCGGCGGATCCCGGTGCGGCGGGCGCCCGGGCCCGTGCCGGGTGGCGGGTGCCGCGACCGGCGAACGCACCGGCATCCTTCAGCGCCGGCCGGGCCGGCTCGGCTGACAAGTCGGTACGGCGGCGCGCTGAGGGGCGCCGGTGACGGGTTGCCGGAGGCCGCAGCAGACAGGGCAGATGGCTGGCAGGGCTGCGGATCCGGTGTGTGAGGGAGCTGGGCGTCACCCGGGTCCGATGCGTGCCAGGGTGACGCCCTGTTCGACCTCGCCGCCTTGACGCTCGGACACGCCGAGCACCGACACGTCGTTGCCGACCATGGCGCCGAGTCGACCTCGACTGATCCGCGCGTGGTGGTCGCTGCGGAGTCTGCTGGCGATTCGCTGGCTGACCGAGCACTGCTTCGACCCGACCGCGCCCGGCTGTGGAACAATTCAGGCGCTCAACCAGCTAGCTACTCATTGGGCGACGGCTCTCCGTACGCGGTACTTCCAATGAGAAAGAGAGCGCAGAACAGTCTCGGCCCCGATGGGGTTGGCGCTGTGCACGTAGACAGTGCCGATCTGGAACGGGTTTCCATGAAAGGCGGCCTCCTCCAGGAGGGTCACCACCGGCATGATGCTGTCATCCCCGCCGAGGTCGTGGTCGAGCCAGAGCTCGTCGATGAAGATGTCCCGGTGCTCTTGGAGGAGTTGGACTCCTTCACGGCTCGTGCGGGCGAGCCGTGTCGCTTGGGGCAGCGCTCTGAGGTCGTCAATGGCGAGGATGATCGGTGTCGGTCCGGGAGAGGGCTGCTGCACTCGACCATCATGCCGGGAGGGCGGCGGGCAGGTGTCGGCAGCGGGCGGCGGTGTGCCAGTCCTGTGCGGGGTGCGGGTGCGTGACCGCCGTGCTGGAGACGTGGCACGCCGGCGGCACGCTGCGGGAGGACTCCCTGCGGTTGACCGAACATCTGGGCGGGCCTGGGTGAGGCGGGCGGGGTCGAACGCATCGGACACGGCGCGTGGGGTGGCGGTGCGGTCCTCCAGACGGGGCGAAGGCGAACAGCTCCCGGATCACCGACCACACGTTCTGGATCCTCGCGGTACGGACGTTGCTGTCCTTCTCGGGCTGGGTGGTGTGGCGACGGGGCTGGTCGGCGCGGGCGAGGACGGTGACGTGCGCGAGGAGCGGGGCGCAGGTTTAGCAGACTTCTTCGACGTTCCGGACGCGGCCGGCGGTGGGGTCGTGGCGCAGGATGAGCAGCACGGCGCCCGCGCAGTGGGCTGAGGTGTCCGGATGGGCGGCTCAGTACCGCGAGCCGCAGTGGCAGCAGGCGTGGGGGCGGACGGTTGCGGCCTTGACGTGGGCGGCGGCGTGCCGGGCGGCGAAAGCGCGCAGAGCCGCGAGGTCCTTGGAACGCGGCGACATCCGGCAGGCGGGAGTGCTGCAGGAGACGGTGGCTGAGTGGTCGCTGTGTCCGGTGATCCGGACGGTCCGGCTCCGCCTGGGAACGCGCTCGGCGGGGGTTTCGCTGAAGGCGGTCGTCACGGCCGTCCGTTCTCGTCGGTCGGTGGATGTCGATCCGTGACGTCGGTCACGGCGATCCGTCGATCAACCAGCGCTCTTAGTAGACGCAACGTGGCGGATATTTGTAGTTTTGTTCGCTTTGGCCTGGATGTGCATCCTGTCGTGCGTCCTGGAACTCCGCGCGGTCGGCCTGCATGCCAGCTACACGGCGCTGTAGGGCTTCTGACGTCGTGACAGCTTGTCCTCCTGTCGTCATGTCCTGACCGGAGGGGCCTGCGCGCTGCCCTGGCGAGGTCCTGGGGCCTACGAGGCGACGTAGTGGCGGGACCCGTTGCGCACCCTGTTGAGCCGTTCTAAGAATGACGGCCCACAGGACGTCGCCGCAGTTGAGAACCGGTGTTCACGCCGACTCGACCGCGCACTGCGGCGCTCGACGTCACCGAGTGAGCAGGAGCCCCCCACGTGAAATCGTCCCGAACGTCCCCGAGACTCCTCTCCCTCGCTCTCGGCCTGGGTCTGGCCTCCAGCGCGCTGGGCGCGGCGGTGCCGGCGAGCGCAGAGCCGGCCGCCACCCTGCCCGCTTCAGCCGATACCTCCATGGCGCGGTATGACGGGTCGGCCGAGGAGGCCGCGAACAACAAGGCGTTTTTCGAGGCTGTGCTCAAGTCGGTCGCCGAGAAGCGCGCCGCCCAGCCCGGCGCGCAGGCAGTGACCCTCTACTACGACGCCTCCAAGGCGCCGAGTTTCCGCTCACAGATATCGAGCGCGGCCTCGATCTGGAATAGCTCCGAATCCAACGTAAAGCTCGAAGAGGCTTCGAACGGTGCCGACTTCTCCTACTACGAGGGCAACGACCAGCGGGGCTCCCACGCCGACACCAATGGCCACGGCAAAGGCTACATTTTCCTCGACTACGCCCAGAACCAGCAGAACGACTCGATCCGCGTCGTCACGCACGAGACCGGACACGTGCTGGGACTGCCGGACGACTACAGCGGGCCGTGCAGTGAGCTGATGTCGGGCGGCGGCCCCGGCCCGTCCTGCACCAATCGCTATCCGAACGCCACCGAGCGCGCGCGTGTCGACCAGCTGTGGGCCACCGGACTCGCGCCGGCCCCAGATACGGGGGACCAGCCTGCTGGTGGCCCGAGCGCTGCACCGTCGGTACGGATTGTGACGCCGGGCAACGGTCCGTGGCGTCCGCTCCACGGTACGCCCTGGAGTTGATCAGGTTCCCGAGTGGGCAGCGGCTCGCTGTCGCGGACGGCTTCAGTCACATGCCCAAGACAGTCGTCTGAGTGTTCTTGCCGGCCGCGAAGAAATCCGCCCCGGCTTTCATGATCTCGTTGGCCCGCCTTCAGGGCGTCCTCGGCGGTGCCTGCCCCACCACGGCAGGATCGCAGGCCAGTCGTTGAGCCCGCGGGCTGGACGCTTCGGCATCCGCGACCTCCCGTCATCCCAGCCCCATCCGCGAGCGTACAGACCGCACCGGGGCAGTGCGCTGGCCCCTGACCTCAGCCGCTGTGAGGCCGCCGGCCCGCTCTCTTTTCTTCACAAGGGACGTCACCCCGCGGCCCGCACCATGCCAGCACACCAGCGCCCGGCCCACCCGGTGCACTCAGACGGCCTGTGATCAGGCCACCCGTTCGGCTCCGTGTATGTGTGCCGACGAGGGGGCACTGCGCTGTGCGCGTTGTGAATGCCCTCCCGGGTGGGGGTGTCACGGCCGGTCCCCGAGTCCGATCGCGCCACGCCCACCGGGGCGCCGCCTCGCCGGCGTGACGACGCTCGGGCAGGTGAGGCATTGATCCCGCAGATCCGACCGGTCATGTGCACGGCCCCGGAGCTTTCCGGACCGGGGCCGTCCGTTCTCACATCCCCCCGGTCACACATTCCTCTACCCGTAGTAGAGCAGCAGCGGTAGAGTCGGGATATGGCAGCAGACGAGACGAGCATCAAGGTCAGCGCGGCCGCGCGGGACCGGCTGGCACAGCTGGCGGCCGAGCACGGCACGACCATCCGGGCCCTGGTGGAGGACCTCGCGCAGGGCACCCCGACCCGGGCCGAGTACGCCGAGCGTGCCGAGCTGGCCCGCGCCGAGCTCGCCTCCGCCCTGGGCAGCGCGCCGAGCCCGGAGGCCGAGGCGAAGGCCCGGACGCTGCTGGAGCGCCTGGGCGCCGCGCACGGGCCGCGGGCGGCCGCATAGTGGGGGCGATCGCGGTCGTTCTGGACCACACGACCGCCGCGGCGCTGTACGACCCGAAAGACCCGTTCAACGAGGCGGTCGCCGCCCTCTACGTCCAGGCCTCCGGCGGACTCGGTGACCTGTACGCGCCGGTCCTGTCCCTCACGGCCGGGGACACCGAGCGGCCGGGCCTGCTCAGCTACATCAAGGGCTTGCGGTTCATCCGGATCGAGGCGTTCGACACCGACGCCGCGGTCACCGCCACCGAACTGCTGCGCTTCGGGCACTCCTGGGCCACCGTCCACCCCATCCACGCCGCCCGCCCGTCGGCCGCCCACCCCACCGGCCGCTACCTGCTCACCCTGACCCCCAAGGCATACGCCGGCACCGGCGTCCAGGCCGTCCACCCCGGCCAGTAACCGGCCGGCGCGCACCGTCCGGCGGGCGGCGCTGCCGTCCCACAACGAGTCGCCGTGGCGGCTGATGCAGCACTGTGGGCCTGCGGCAGGCAGGCAGGCGGGGCCTGCGGAGGTGACCGACGAGGATGTCCACGACGCCTGGTCAGCATGGATGCAGACAGTGAACAGCGCTCACGAAGCGCTGATCCCCTACGACGATCTCGACCCGGCAACCCGCGCCTTTGATGCGCCGTACGCGGAGGCCATCCGCAGAGCAGCGCGCCAGATGAGCAGGTGAGTAGGACGCGCGCTGATCTTGGGCAACTTCAAGCTGACCGCGCCCCGACACAGCGGGACCCCGGGCCCGCCCACAGGGCCCGGGGTCTCGTGCGTCACAGCGCGGCGGTGCGGTGGTCCGCTACGGGCGGGCGCGGGATGGTGACCCGGGCCTCCGCCAGGACGACGCCGGTCACCGGGTCGCGGTGCACCGGGGCCTAGAGGCCCCAGTCAGCGTCACCGACGGTGAGCCAGCCGCCGGCCCACGGGGCGTCGGTGGTCTCCAGCTCGCGACCGGCGAGCGGGCCGCCCGCGAATCGAACGATCACAGCAGTACCTCCTCCGGCGA
Source organism: Streptomyces sp. NPDC029138 (assembly GCF_055564375.1). NCBI lineage: Bacteria > Bacillati > Actinomycetota > Actinomycetes > Kitasatosporales > Streptomycetaceae > Streptomyces > Streptomyces sp. NPDC029138. Next base: position 4,295 of record NZ_JBVHWM010000122.1, on the reverse strand, counting down.
GTACTTCCCGCCTCACCCCTTGGTGGGGCTCAGCGCCCGGTTCCACACGGGCCCCTGACCGGGCGCTCTCACGGTGACGGGCCGGTCCGGCAGGCGGCCGCTTCCACGTCTCCTGCACCGCGGAGGGCGCGGGGCGGTCGCTGAAGCGGCACGGCCGGCGCCGGCAGCAGCCGACCGGGCGCGCCATCGCTCCGCCGAGTGCCGGGACCTGGCGGTGTTCTCGATCCGCAGCAGCGTCCAGATCGTCACGGGACCAGCCACGGACGTGTTTCTGTCCGCTCAGCCGTCCTGTGCCGCCAGTGCCGCAACCGCGGGGATCGCTGCGAAAGCTTTGCGCGTGTGCCGGATGAGTGCCGTACGGTCCTGCTGTACGGCGTCCGACGAGGTCCATGCCTCCAGTGCGCAGTGCCAGGCGGCGAGCATGAGGTCGAGCAGCAGGCGCAGTTCGGTGCGGCCAGGGGACTGCCCGGCCAACCGGTCAGCCACGATCCGAACGACGTTCGCGGAGACCTCTGAGCAGTGGCGCAGGCTGTGTGCGGTCAGCGCGGGGGTGCGGTCGGCCAGGCTGCGGCTGGCCAGGAAACGCCGTTCCCATCCGTCCGTCATCTGCTCCAGTGCCGCGAACAGCGCGTCTTTGTAGGCGCCGAGCAGGTGCTCGCCGGTCAGGGGCCGACTCCCGATGTCGGTGAGGTAGGCGGCCCACAGTTCCTTCTCCGGGGCCAGGGCCACGTCTTCCTTGGAGGTGAACGTACGGAAGAAGGTGCGCTTGGAGACCTCCACCGCATCGACGATCTCGTCCAGCGTGACCGTGGTGAAGTCCTGCGCGGTGAACAGCTCGAGGGCGGTATCGACCAGAGCCTGACGGGTCCGCAGCTTCTTGCGCTCACGCAGCGGCAGTTCTTTCGGGTCCTTCTGCACGAGGCAGAGCCTAGCAGTCGCGTTTGCCCCTTGTGAGCTTATGCCACTCAGTGGCACTATCTCTCGCCGTGAAGGCACTGACGATTGATCACTCAGCCCCGGGACACCTCGCGCTCACGGAGGTCGCCGACCCCGAACCCGCTGCCCACCAGGCCCTGATCCAGGTCCACTCGTTCTCCCTCAACGCCGGCGAGGTCCACCACGTGGTCCCCGAGGGCGAAGCCGGCACGGTGCCCGGCTGGGACGCCGCGGGCGTCGTGGTCCGCGCAGCCGCCGACGGCTCCGGTCCCGCCGCCGGTACCCCCGTCGTCACCCTGGGGGCGGACGGCGCCTGGGCCGAACTGCGCGCCGTGGACACCAACTTGATCGGCACCGTGCCCGAGGGAGCCGACCTCGGCCCGATCAGCACACTGCCGGTCGCGGCGGGCACCGCCCTGCGCGCCCTGCACCGCATCGGCCCGATCCTGGGACGGCGCGTCCTGGTGACCGGCGCGGGCGGCGGAGTGGGCCGCTTCACCCTGCAGCTCGCGGCCCGAGGCGGCGCGCATGTCACCGCAGTGACCAGCGATCCGGCGAAGGCGGACGCACTGCGCGCACTCGGCGCCGACGAGATCGTCACTGACCTGGCCGCGCTCCAGCACCTCGAACCGGTCCACGGCGTGGTCGAACTGGTCGGCGGCGCCCACATGGTCGCCGCGCACGGCGCCCTGGCCGAGAACGGCGTGCTCGTGGCCGCAGGTCACATATCCGGCGACGGCGAGCAGTTCCCCTACGGAGCCCTCTTCGGCAACGGCCATCGGCACAACCGTCAGATCGCCACGTACTTCCTGCTGGACGACGCCGTCGGACTGGGCGCGGACCTCACCTGGCTCGCCGCACTCACTGCCCGCGGCGAGCTGGACCCGCAAGTCGCCCTGCGCACCGACTGGACGCAGACGGCGCGGGCAGCAACCGAACTGGCAGCCCGCCGCGTGCCGGGCAAAGCCGTCCTCGACGTCCACTGAGCGGACAAGACGGCGTCCGCCGCCGGTCACCTGACCATCCTGCGGACATGAAGCCATCAGACCGAGCGTCAAGCAGTTCGTTTCGCGACGTCTCGCTCAGGAGCGCCGTACCGGCGACACCGCCTGTAGCCGTCGGGTCGGGAGACAAGCGCTGGTTGTCTCCCGACCCGACGTGTGTATCGCGTTCCCACTCGCGACGTTGAATCCCAAGCTCAGCGCCTGTTCGTGATTTCCCCCGCCGAGCCGGGGCGGATATTCGCTGGACGTCGGACAGGCCGGCGGCGAGCGTTGGGCAGATGCAGCAGGAGAACATCTGGGACGCCGATGCCGCCCAGCGCTATGACGCCTGGATCCGGCATGTTCGCGCCTGAGGTCCTGGGGCCGACCGCGGACCGCCTCGCCCGGCTCACAGGGGACGCAGCAGCGCTTGAGCTCGCCGTCGGAACCGGCCGGGTGGCCATCCCCCTCGCCGGGCGAGGAGTCCCTGTCACCGGCATCGAGTTGTCGCTGCCGATGGTGGAGCAACTGCGCACCAAGGCGGACGAAGCGGCGCTCCCCGTGATCATCGGCGACATGGCGACCACCGTTGCCCCCGGGAAGTACACCCTGGTCTACCTCGTCTACAACACGATCTCCAATCTGCTCAGCCAGGCCGCGCAGGTCGAGTGCTTCCGCAACGCGGCCCGCCATCTCACGCCTGGAGGCCAGTTCGTGATCGATCTCTAACGGCCGCAACGGGGATGTCAGCGCTCCGACCACAGCGAAATCGCATGGTGACCTGCGCGAACGCGAGGGTTGTCCGTCGGGTCGCGCAACAGTAGGCGCAACCTCCAGCGCAACAGCCAGGCGCAACCCTTGTCGCAACCTCGTGCTCCTGGTCGATCGAGGTGGCGGGTCACGCAGCCCGGACGGCTCCCTGGGTACGGGCGAGGTGGCGCAGCTCGGAGCGTGCCGCCAGCCCCGAGGGGGCGGTCTCCCAGTAGGGGTGCCACAGCCGTACGGACAGGAGCAGCAGGCGGCGGCGCAGGGCGGCGGTGACGCGGGGGCGGGGTGCCGCGAGCGTTTGGTAGGTGGCGTTCCAGGCGGCTTGCGTCTCCACCAGATCGTCGGGGAAGTCGATCACGTCCGTACCAGCATTGGATCGCTTGCTCGAATTGCGTGTCACTTCGGACGCGCCCCGCCCGGCGCCGTGGTCGTTACATGCCATCGAAACTTGATGGACGAGGCTCGGTGCTGCCAGAAGTAGGCATGGCTGCGTGAGGAGCCACAGCGTCGACAAATTCGTATCCGCATGAAGGACATGGACGCGGTGGCTCTTTACGAGCTTCACCTTGGGGTGGGCTCCTTACCAGGGCTTTTAGGGCGCCTGAGGTGCGCTCATTCCTCCCCCGGTCGGAATGAACGGCGTGTGACGGGCCGGGGCGGGGCTTGGGCCGCCTGACCTGCGGGAACACCTGTCCCTTCGCGACGGGGCACGGAGGGGGTGATGGAGGGGCCTGCGGAGGGGGCCTCCCGTATCTGGTCAGGGGTCTGCTCGGGCTCGTCTGCGGTGCTCGCCACAGGGCGCTCCTGCAAGGTGGGGCGGGCCTGTCCCGCCATTCACCTCGTACAGGTGTGGAATTCGGCCTCCGTGTGACGCCGGTCTTGGAGAACCCCTCCGTCGTGACCACAACGTGATCAACCCGGAGGGGGGATAGTTCTCCCCTCCTCAGCGGCCGGACTCTGTCCACAGGACCGCGGTTCGAGCATCGGGTTCGAGGCCGCCGCGATCAGCGGGGCGGCCCGTACGTTCAGGAGCCGACATGCCCGAGACCACGCCGCTCACCCCGATGACCCCGCACGCGGCCATCAGCGCCTTCAACTACCTCCGGGCCATCCAGGCCGACGACGCCGACGCCGCCCGCGAGTTCGCCGGCGCCGAACCGCGGATGCCAGAGCTGCTTGTCGACGTCGCCGAACGCATCATTGTCCCGGTCACCGCGCTGCCCGACGCCGGCGCGGGCGAGTCGTGCGAGGACACCTTCGCCCTGTAGGCCCTCTGGCGCGTCTTCGTGACCTCGCTGCGGATCTGGGCGCAGGCCGGGCCGGACACGGCGGAGGGAATCGCGCGCTCGGTCATCGACTTCGCCGCGCAGTTCCTCATCGAGGACCACGAGGACGTCGCCGACACCCTGCGCCAGCTGGAGGCCGTCGGTGTGGGCCAGGCCCTCGATGCGCACCCCGCACCGGCCGGCTCGCTTCCGGTGCGCCTCACTGCCGTGCAGGGCGCGCCGAGTTGGGCGGTGGGGGGGGGGGGGGGGGGGGGGGGGGGGGGGGGGGGGGGGGGGGGGGGGGGGGGGGGGGGGGGGGGGGGGGGGGGGGGGGGGGGGGGGG
>NZ_JBVHWM010000121.1:0-11967 GCF_055564375.1 Streptomyces sp. NPDC029138 | reverse complement strand
TAGGAAGTCAAGGCAAAGCGGAGACCCGCTGCCCCCCGGGGCAGACGGGCGGACGGGGAGGGGCGCCGCGCCCGCCGACCCTCCCCGTCCGCCGGACCGGACCGAGCGCCGGCCGAGCGGCCCGACGCTCGCCGCCCTGATGCGGGACCCCTCCTTGCGGCACACCCAGGCCGGGCGCCTGCTGCTGAAGCTGCTCGACAACCGGCTCCTGTCGCAGGCCGAGAGCGAGCGGCTGATAGCCGGCCTCCCGCCCCACAGCCTGTCGGGGCTGTCCGCCGCCGCACGCGAATGCGCGCAGGTGTGGCTCGACTTCAGCAGACGCCTGGAAGAAAGAGGATGAGTTCTCCATGCCGAACACACTTTCCACGCCGAACGCACCGAGTGCGCGGCGGCACGTGCGGGCCCCGGAACTGTCCCGCGTCCCCCAGGTGAACGAGCTGCTGGACACGCTCGGGCTGGGCCGGCTGCGCGAGGCGGACGTGACGTCGTACCCCGGCCGGAACGCGAACTGGGCCGGCACCACCACACGCGGCGTCAGACTGTTCGTCAAACGGCTCGACGGCGCGGGACGGGCCCCCGGCCGGCGGCTGGAAAGGGCCATCGCCTTCGAACAGGCCCGGCACGCCGGCGACCGCTCCCGCTACCTCGGGCCGATGTGCCTGGGCTGGGACGCGGGCACCTGCCTCATGGCGTTCGAACTGCTGGAGGACGCGCGCTCGGGCAGTGACGTCGCCGAGACCGACGACGGCTTCTCCACGGCCTGGTGCGAGCGTGCCGGCGAACTCGTCGCCGACGTCCACAACCTGGCACCGGACGCGTCGCTGCCCGCCGCACCCGCGTCCTTCTTCCCCCACGAGTCACTGCGCGCCCTGCCCGCCGAGACCTACCTCAACTCCACGCGGGCGGAACTGGACGCCTGGGCGCTGCTGCAACGCGACACGCGGCTGCACGAGGCCCTCGACCGGCTGCGGGACGCCTCCGCCACGGCCGTCGCCCGGCCCATCCACGCCGACCTGCGCCTCGACCAGTTCCTGATCTCGGCGGGCGAGATCTATCTGTCGGACTGGGAGGAGTTCTGCCTCGGCGACCCGGCCCGCGACCTCGGAAGCCTCGCCGGGGAGTGGCTGTTCCGCTCCCTGACGCGAGTCATCCGCGGTGAGAGCGCGCCCGCACCGACCCACGAGGAGATGACCGCACGGCTCACCGAGGCGATCGCCGCGGCCCGGGTGCGGATCGCCGCCTTCTGGCAGAGCTACCTGACCGCCCGGCACCGGGCGGCGAACGCCGGGCGGGCGCGGTCCCACGGGGCGCCGGAGCCGGACCTCGCGGTGCGCGCCGCCGCCTACGCGGGCTGGCACATGTACGACCGCCTGCTGGCCGGCGCGACCCAGTCCGCCCGGCTGGGTGCGGTCGACCGCGCCGCCGCCGGAATCGGACGACGCGTCCTCCTCACCCCCGAACGCTCCGTCGCTGCCCTCGGCTTGGAGGTGGGCGCGTGACTGGTGGCGTGTATCTGGGCGCTGCTCGTGGCGATGTGAGGGCGAGTTCGGAGGCGGCCACGTGACGGGTGGCGTGCGGCTGGGTGCCGTTGGTGGCGACGTGATGGTGAGCGAGGGCGAGTTCGGAGGTGGGCGCGTGACTGGTGGCGTGTGTCTGGGCGCTGTTCGTGGCGATGTGAGGGCGAGTTCGGAGGTGGCCGCGTGACCGGTGCCGTGTGTCTGCGTGCCGTTGGTGGCGATGCGAGGGAGAGCGAGGGCGAGTTGCCCGGTCACCGGGTGGCCGAGGTCGGCCGTGGCCTGGAGGTGGCCGTATGACCGGTGGCACGCGCCTGCCCGAGGCCCTGCGGTCGGCCCTGCTTGCCGTCCGTGTCGACGCCACGGCCACCGAGGCCGAGTTGCCCGATCGCCGGGTGACCGCTGAGGACGCCCGGCAGTTGACCGGGCTCCTCGCCGACGCCCTGTACGCGAGCCTGCACGCCGGGCTGCCCGAGTCTGCGGCTCCTTCCCAGCGGCTGCGCGACCCGCGGATGGAAGAGGGTCTCGCCGCCCGGATACCGCACGGCACCTTCCCCTTGGACGCCGAGCTGATCGGCGATCACGCACCGGCTTCCGGCACCGGAGGCCACGTCGTGGTGAGGACAGGTGGGGTGGCGGTGACGGTGCCCGGCGGCTGGCTGGCCGGGCCGGCGGAGGTCGGGCGGCCGGTCAGGCTGGCCTGGCCGGCCGCCCACCCGGCGGTCTCCCCGGGCTTCTTCTTCGTCACCGGCTCGCAGGGGCCACCACCGCGCGAGCGCCCGCTGCTCCGCCTCTATCTGCACGTCCGCGACGAGGGCGCCGCTCCCGCGCTGTTCGGGCGGGTGCTGAGGGCGTTGGAGGCCGGCGGGCGGCCCTACAGGGCCAAGGCGGCCTCCGTGCCTCATCAGTACCCGCGGTATGACGCCGTCGTCGTGTACCTCTCGGCCGACGACCGGGCGTTGGCCGACCTGGTGGCCCGCGAGGTGGAGGGGCATCCCGCGCTGGGGGAGGAGACGTCCCTCTTCGCCCGCCGGCACGCGCCCGGCCTGGCATCGGCGGCGGAGCCCGGGGACTCGCGGCCGGGCATGCGGGGGATGAGCTTCGGTCAGCACCGCAGTCATGTCATGGCCCAGGCCCTGGTCGAGCACGCCACCACGGGCCACGGCGAAAGCCTCGACGCGTTGCTCGCCCGCCGGCTGGCCGAGGCGTGCATCGATCCGGCCGACCCGGCCCGCAATCTCGCCGCCTGATGTAGCGCGTATTTCACACGGCGGTTACCCGGAAAGGTGCCGGACTGTGCAAGATACGTCTTGGTGGTGAGATTCCGTGCTTGCTATAAAAGAAATGTCTCCGGCCGGAGCCCCTGAAAACAACCAGGAGGTAGCAGCATGATGAACGAGACCGCCGAACTGGCCACTGGTTTCGACGCCTACACCGACCTCGAGGAACTCGCCGCCGCCGTCGAGGCGTCCACCGAGGCCAAGACGCCGGGATTCTCCATCACCCCGACCTTCAGCCTCACCGGCCAGCACTGACGAACCGCGCCGCACGGCGCGGACACAGAGCCCGGGAGAACTCATCGAGTTCTCCCGGGCTCTTTTTTGTGGTCCGCGGCGTGCAACTTCCCGAAGGCGGGGCTTGCTTGGCGTCGCGGTGTTTCCCAGAATGGAGAACGAAGCCGCGAGGTGAGAGCACTGTTCGCGGAGTGAGCGAAGAAGCCTCGGATTCCCTTCTCGGAACGGTGAATCCGCTCTCCGGCGCCAAGGCCGCCTGCCGTGAGGCCGAAGCTCTCCTGTGTCAGCGTCAACGTGGACGCATTCCTTCGCAGTTCATGACCTGCGGTTTTTCTCTCGTAGCCCATTCCGGGACAGTACGGAGCTATCTCATGAATGAATTCAGCGTCGAGCACGCGCTGCCTTCCGTCTTGCCGGACGAGGAGACGCAAGCGTGGCTGGACCGGGTCCGGCGGATCGCGCCGGTCATCGAGGAGGCGCGCGAGCGGGCCGACCGGGAACGCGTGACCCCGCGCCCGGTGTTCGAGGCCCTGCGGGACGCGGGAATCCCGCGGATGTGGGTCTCCCGGCGGTTCGGCGGCTCGCAGGTCAGCATCCGGACCGGCTCCGCCGTCATCCAGGCCCTGGCCCGCCTGGACGCCTCCGTCGCCTGGCAGATGGGCGTGCAGGGCGCCATCGGCCGGCTCGCCGACTACCTGCCCGAGGCCACCTCCACGGAGCTGTTCCGTGACCACGACGGCCTCGTCGTGGGCGGCGTCAACCCCTCCGGCCGGGCGGAGATCGTCCCCGGCGGATACCGGCTGAGCGGCGAGTGGGCGTTCGCCAGCGGGTCGGCCCACGCCGACTGGCTGGTGTGCGCGGCCTTCGTCACCGAGGCCGGACAGGTGCGCCGTACCGACAGCGGCCCGGAACTGCGGATGCTGTTCGTGCCGCGGAAGTCGGTCGAGTTCCAGGACACCTGGTACACGGTCGGGCTGCGCGGAACCGGCAGCAACCACTACACCGTCCAGGACGTCTTCGTCCCCCGTGAATACACCGTGGACGGCGCGGAGATGACGCGGCCGCCGGCCGCCCGGGAATCGCGTGCGTACGCCATCAGCTACGACGACTTCGGTCCGTTCACCTCGGCCTCCACCGCGCTCGGAATCGCCCAGGACGCGGTCGGCGCGTTCAAGGAACTGGCGGTCAGGAAGACCGCGACCGGTGCCAGCAGCACTCTGGCCACCAGCCATGTGGTCCAGGAGAAACTGGCTCGCGCGGAAATGCTCGTCCACACGGCGCGCCTGCTGCTCTCCGACACCGCCGGCCGCGTCAGCGAGTCCGGTGAGACCGGAGGAAAGCCGCTGACGGCGCTCGTACGCCTGACCGCCGCGACGGTCGCGGAGAACACCTCGGCCGCGGTCGACATCGCCTACAACCTGGCGGGCGCCACCTCCGTGTACGCCACCAGCCGGCTGGAGCGCTGTTTCCGTGACGTGCATTCCGCGGTCAAGCACATCACGCTGTCGTCCACGCACTACGAAATGGCCGGCCAGTACCTCCTCGGCGGAGAACTGCTGAAGCGCCGCTGACCCCGAGAAGTATCCAAGAATCCGATGCCGGCACATCCCGGAGGAAAACAGTGGAATCGATGAAGGCAGTGCAGCTCCTGGCCCCGCGCAAGACCGTCCTGGCCGAACTCCCGGTCCCCGCGGCCCCGGTCGACGGCCTGTTGATGAAGACGCGGTGCGTGTCGATCTGCTCCACCGACATCTCCTTCTACGAAGGACACCTCTTCCCGTCCGAATATCCCGTCATCCTGGGCCACGAGTACCTGGGCGAAGTGGTCGACATCGGCCCCGAGTTCGACGGCGGCTCCGTCGACGTCAAGGTCGGGGACCGCATCGTCTACTGGGGCCAGACGGACTTCGGCGGCTTCGCCGAGTACCGCACCGTGCGCCCCATCTTCTCCGGTCAGACCAAGGAGGACGTCTTCGCCGCCGACCGCAACTTCAACGACGACCGGCGAGCGGCGGCGGTCAAGATACCCGAGGAGATGGGCGACCTGGAGGCGTCGTTCATCGAGCCGGTCACCGGCGCCATGCGCTCGGTGCTGTCCAACCCGCCGCGGATCGGCGACAAGGTGCTCATCCTGGGCACCGGCCCCATCGGCATCATCGCCGGCAGCGTGATCAAGAAGCTCCTCGCCGCCAACACCGTCGTCTCCGTCGACACCAACCCGGCCCGCAACGCCTTCGCCGAGAGCCAGTTCTCCGACCGGGCCTACCTGCCGGAGGAGCTGATCGAGACCGTCCCGGAGGGCACCTTCGACTACGTCTTCGACGCCCTGCCCACCGTGAAGGGCGTGGACGAGGAGAAGGACCCGCGCCGGGTCGCCATGCGCAAGATGAAGGCCGGGGGCCGCTACGTCCTGTACGGGGCGTCCCAGGAGATGCAGAAGTTCGACACGTGGCTGATGCTCGCCAAGGGCATCAACATCCGCTCGGCGCCCTTCGACGTCACCCACTTCCCGATGCACAAGAGCGCCAACGTCATCGCGGCGGCCATGCAGATGCTGCTCCGGGGCGTCGTCGACGGCAAGGCGCTGCTGTCCACCGTCCACCCCTTCGACGACTACGACGGTCTGGTCGGCATCTTCGAGAACTACCGGTTCACCACCGACCTGAAGACCATCGTCGACTTCCGCAAGTGACCCGCCGCCGGGTGTGCCCTGGTGAACACCACCGACCGGCACACCCGGCGCGGCGCCCCCGCCCCAGCCCGCTGCACAAGGAGCTTCCGGATGGACGACGAAGACACTCAGGCACCGCGAGCGGAGGCCGGCCTCGTGGTCGTGGCCAACCGCCTGCCCGTGAGCCTGGAACGCGACGCCGCCGGCCGCCCGCACTGGCGGCACAGCCCCGGAGGCCTCGTCAACGCCCTGGAGCCGTTCCTGCGCGGCCGGCGGGGTGTGTGGGTGGGCTGGCCCGGGACCACGGCCGGTGACCTGCCCGCCCTCCCGGACGACGGCCTGCGCCTGCACCCCGTGCGGCTCTGCGCCGAGGACGTCCGCGGTTTCTACGAGGGCTTCTCCAACGGCACCCTCTGGCCGCTGTACCACGACGTGATCGTGCCGCCCGAGTACCACCGCAGCTGGTGGGAGGCCTATGTGCGGGTCAACCGCACGTTCGCCGAAGCCGCGAGCAGGGCCAGTGGCCCGGGAGCCACCGTGTGGGTCCAGGACTACCAGCTCCAGCTCGTGCCGGCCATGCTGCGCGAGCTGCGCCCCGATGTGCGCATCGGCTTCTTCCTGCACATCCCGTTCCCTCCCGTGGAACTGTTCATGCAGTTGCCCTGGCGGGCCGAGATCGTGCGAGGTCTGCTCGGCGCCGACCTCATCGGTTTCCACCGGCCCGGCGGCGCCCAGAACTTCCGCTGGCTCGCGCACCGGCTCACCGGCCTGCCCACCGCACCGCATCCGGCGTCCGGTTCCAGCCAGGGGGAGGTCCGTCTGGGCGACCGCGGCGTGCGCATCGGCGCCTTCCCCATCTCGATCGACGCGGCGGAACTCGACCGGCTGGCCCGGCGGCCCGACGTCCAGCGGCGGGCCCGGCAGATCCGTGAGGAACTGGGCGACCCCGAGAAGATCATCCTCGGCGTGGACCGGCTCGACTACACGAAGGGCATCGACGTCCGCCTCCGGGCGGTCCACGAGATGCTCTCCGAGGGGCGCATCCGTCCCGACCGGGTCGCCTTCGTCCAGATCGCCATCCCCAGCCGGGAACGCGTGGAGCACTACGTCCGGTTGCGCGAGGACGTCGAACGCACCGTGGGACGGGTCAACGGCGAGTTCAGCCGCGTCGGCCGGCCGGTCGTCCACTACCTGCACACCTCCGTCAGCCGGGAGGAACTCGCCGCCTTCTACAGCGCGGCCGACGTCATGCTGGTGACCCCGCTGCGGGACGGCATGAACCTCGTCTGCAAGGAGTACGTCGCCTGCCGGTACCGCGAGGACGGGGCTCTGGTGCTCAGCGAGTTCGCGGGCGCGGCGGCCGAGCTGACCGGCGCGTACCTGGTCAATCCGCATCACCTGGACGAGGTCAAGAACGCCCTCGCCGAGGCGCTGGCCCAGTCCCCGCAGGAGGCGCGCCGCCGCATGGGCGGACTGCGCCGCCAAGTCCTCACCCATGACGTCGAGTTCTGGGCCCGGTCGTTCCTCACCGCCCTCTCCTACGGCCGCCCCGAAGCTCCCGGCTCCCCCGTGGCGGACGGTTCCGCGCCGCTCGCCTCCGACACCGAATGGGCCCTGACATGACACCCGTACCGCCAGCCCCCCTGAGAAAGGCCGTCATCCCCGCGGCAGGCATGGGAACCCGGTTCCTGCCCGCCACGAAGGCGACGCCCAAGGAGATGCTGCCCGTCGTCGACAAGCCGGCCATCCAGTACGTCGTCGAGGAGGCCGTGTCCGCCGGCCTGACCGACGTCCTCGTGGTCACCGGACGCAACAAGAGAGCCCTTGAGGACCATTTCGACCGCAACCAGGAGCTGGAGCGCCTCCTGAGGGCCAAGGGCGACCACGGTCGGCTGGAGAAGGTCCAGGCGACCAACGACCTCGCCGCTCTGCACTACGTGCGTCAGGGAGAGCCCAGGGGTCTCGGCCACGCCGTCCTGTGCGCCGCCCCGCACGTCGGGGACGAACCCTTCGCCGTCCTGCTCGGGGACGACCTCATCGACCCGCGCGACCCCCTGCTCGTCCGGATGGCCGAGGTCCAGCGGGAGTACGGCGGCAGTGTCATCGCCCTGATGGAGGTCGACCCGGCCCAGATCCACCTCTACGGCTGTGCCGCGGTCGACCTCACGAAGGACTCCGACGTCGTCCAGGTGACCTCCCTGGTGGAGAAGCCGCAGCCCGGCACGGCGCCCGGCAACCTCGCCGTCATCGGCCGGTACGTGCTGTCCCCGGCCGTCTTCGACGTCCTGCGCGAGACCCCGCCCGGCCGCGGCGGGGAGATCCAGCTCACCGACGCGTTGCAGCGGCTGCTGTCCGACGGGGCCGAGCGGATACACGCCGTCGTCTTCAAGGGCCGCCGCTACGACACCGGCGACCGCGGCGACTACCTGCGCGCCATCGTGCGGCTCGCGTGCGAACGCGAGGACCTCGGCGAGGAGTTCCGGACCTGGCTCCACCGGTATGTCACCGAGTCGATGCCGAAGAGCCCCTGACGCCGGCCACCCGCCTTACCCGGCCGTCCCAGCCCCGTGAAACGGATGTTCTCCATGACCGTCGACAGTTCCCTGTTCACCCGTGCCATGGCCCGAGTTCCGGCTCCCGTGACGATCGCCACGACCGTCGACGCGTCCGGCGACCGGTGGGGTTTCACCGGGAGTTCCTTCAGCTCCCTGTCCCTCTCGCCGCCACTGGTCCTGATCTGCCTGGACAAGAAGGCCAGCACCCACGACGCCTTCGTCACCGCCGAGCGCTTTCTGGTCAACATCCTGGCCGCCGACCAGAGCGACGTCGCCCTGCGCTTCGCCCGGTCCGGCGTGGACCGCTTCGCCGACGGCGACATGGAGACCTGCGAGTTCGGCCTCCCCGGCCTGCGCGACGCGGCGGCGCGCGTCGCCTGCACCCTGTACGACATCGTCGACGGGGGAGACCACAGCATCCTCATCGGCCGTGTGGAGGCGACCCACACCGGCGACCGGGTCCCGCTGGTCTACAGCGACCGCTCCTTCGGCCGTCCCGTTCCCGAGGCGACCGCCGTCGGGGCCCGCTGACACCGTCGGACGCGACCAAGGGACAGCGACCCGGTGAGACCACTCCGCGTGGCCCTGCTCGGCACCTCACACGTGCACTTCCGTGACTATCACGGCCTCCTCGCCCGCGACCCCGGGGTCTCGGCGGTGGTGGTTCCCGCGGCACCGGACTCCGGCGACAGACCGGCGTTCGGTGCCGCGTCCGTGCGGGAGGCGCTGCGGTGCGCGGACGCGGCCGTGATCACCTCCACCACCGCGCAACACGCTCAGCTCCTGGCCCTGACCGCCCTGGCCGGCGTACCGACCCTGGTCGAGAAGCCCCTGGCGGCGACCGCCGGGCTGACCGACCGTCTGCTGCCGCTGCTCGCGGCCGGGGCGCGCGGGACCACCGCCATGTTCCTGCGCTGCGCGCCCGGCCTTCGGCGGGTGCGGGATCTGCTGCGGCAGGACGTCATCGGGCCGCTCACCGCCGTCCGGCTCGGCTTCGCGCACAGCGGTCTGACGGACGGCATGTTCACCGGTGAGGCGGCCTGGATGCTCGATCCCGCTCAGGGGGCGGCCGGAGCGCTGAGCGACCTCGGCATCCATCTGATCGACCTGCTGATGTGGCTGGCCCCGCGCCGGTCTCTCGACGTCCTCGACGCCGAGCTGCGCCACCGCCCGGGGTGTCCCCTGGAGTCGGCCGGCACGGCCGTGCTGCGCTGGGGCGGCGTACCGGTCACGCTGCACGCCAGCTGGGTCGGTCCGGACACCGGCTTCTCCGCGCACTTCGCCGGGCGGCGCGGCACGATCCAGGTCGCGGGCGGCAGCGTCACGGTGCTGGCGGGACCGGCCGAGACGACGTGGCAGCACGAACCGCCTCAGGCCGGGGCGGTGCTCGCGGCGTTCCTGCGGCAGCTCGGCGGCCGGCCGGCCTGGCAGCCCCCCGACCACGGCGACATCCGGCGTACGGCCTCACTGCTGGAGGAGATCGGAAGCGTGGCCCGGCGCCGGCGCTGACCCCCGGCCCAGGCCAGGCGGCCGATCAGCTCTGCTGCTGGAGGTCGGCCTCGCGGCGCGCGCCGTCGAGGATCGCGTCCAGGAGGCCGGGGTAGCGGTGGTCGAGGTCGGCGCGGCGCAGCGACAGCAGGTTCTCCCGGCCCGAGGGGCGCTGCCAGATGACGCCGGCGTCGCGCAGAACGCGCCAGTGGTGCGTCATCGACGACTTCGAGACCCCGTCCAGGATGCTGCCACAGTTGTGCTCCTCGCCGTCGCTGAGGACGCGGACAACGGTCAGGCGCATCGGGTTGCCGAGGGCGCTGAGGATGTTCTCGATGCGGATCTGATCACGGTCGGGGTGGTGGGCGATCATTGTTCCACTGTACCGCGACAGTATGACCATCTCCTGGGCGCGCGGCCCTCGTTGTCCGGTGCGCGGGGTCATGGCTGGATCACGTCCCTCCGGTTGCCGACGGTTCGATTGTACGTAAGCATGTGAACAGTCGTACTGGTTGGGCTGCCCTGCCCACCGACCCAAAGGGGCTGACCTCTCATGTCCACTTCACCCACGCTCCAGTCGGGCCACGCGGGCCCGGACGGGCGACGACTGGGCTGGAGTCTGGCGCTGCTGGCCTTGGCGCAGCTGATCTTCTCGCTCGACCTGAACATCGTCTTCGTCGCGCTGCCCGACATCGGCGACGACCTCGGCTTCCCCGGCCAGACCCAGCAACTGGTCGTCAGCGCCTATGTCGTCTTCGCCGGCGGCTTCCTGCTGCTCGGCGGGCGGGCGGCGGATCTGCTCGGCCGACGCCGGATCTTCGTCCTCGCACTCACCGTCTACGCCGTGTCGTCCCTGGCCGGCGGGCTGGCCGGCAGTCCGGCCGTCATCATCGTCGCCCGCGCCGTCCAGGGCATCGGCGGCGCCCTCCTGCTGCCGTCCACGCTGTCCCTGATCAACACCCTCTTCGAGGAAGGGCCCAAGCGGAACCGGGCACTCGCCGTGTGGGGCGGGGCCGGCGCGAGCGGTCTGACCGTCGGCGCGTTGCTGGGCGGCATCCTCACCGAGAGTTTCGGCTGGCCCGCCGTCTTCTTCGTCAACGTGCCGCTGGCCGGTCTCGTCGCCCTCGCCGCGCTGGCCGTCATCCCGCGCGACGAGGCGCGCACGGCGGGCCGCCGGTTCGACCTGCCCGGCGCCCTGACGGTCACCGCCGGCGCCACCCTGCTCGTGTTCGCCCTCGTGGAAGGCCCGGAGAACGGCTGGACCTCGCCCGAGGTCATCGGCTCCTTCATCGCCGCCGTCGTCTTCCTGATCGCCTTCGCCGTCATCGAGTCGCGCAGCCGGGACCCGCTCATGCCGTTCCGTCTGTTCCGCAACCGCAGCCTGAGCGTGGGCATCACCGTCACCTTCCTCTACATGGCCACCTTCGGCACCCTCCCGTACTTCCTGACCGTGCTGTTGCAGTCCGTCCACGGCTTCAGCGCACTCCAGACCGGCCTGGCGTTCCTCGTGCCCTCCGTCGCCATCGCCACCGGCACGCAGCTGGGCGAGCGCCTGACCACCCGGCTGGGCACCCGGCCCACGCTGCTGGCCGGCTTCCTCGTCGGTGCCGTGGGCACCGCGCTCCTCGCCTGGGGCTTCGACGCGGACGCCACCTACCTCATGGCCGTACCCGGCCTGATCGTCTCCGGCGTGGGCCAGGGCATCGTCTGGACCGCCATGTGGATCGCCGCCTCCACCGGAGTCGCCGCCAACGAGCAGGGCATCGCCAACGGCATGGCCTCCACGACCCTCAACATCGGCAACGCCATCGGCCTGGCCGTCCTCACCGCCATCGCCGACGCCGGCACCGGGGGGAAGACCGGCCAGGCCCTGAAGGCCGCCACCGCCGACGGCGAGTTCCTCGTCGTCATGCTCACCGCGGTCGGCATGGTCGTCGGCCTGCTCATCACCCTCGGTCTGCCCAGCAAGAAGGCGCAGGCCGCCTCCGCGGCCGTCGAGGACCCCGTCCTCACGGCTCAGTGAGCGCGACCGGCCACCGCGCGTCCGACCATCCCCCGCGGGACGCACACGGCGGCTGACGTGCTCAGGTGGGGGGGGGGGGGGGGGGGGGGGGGGGGGGGGGGGGGGGGGGTTTGGGGGGGGGGGGGGGGGGGGGGGGGGGGGGGGGGGGGGGGGGGGGGGGGGGCCGGGGGGGGGGGGGGGGGGGGGGGGGGGGTTCCCCCCC
>NZ_JBVHWM010000120.1:0-12519 GCF_055564375.1 Streptomyces sp. NPDC029138 | reverse complement strand
CAGGGTCGGGGGTGGAAAACCCCGAAAAAAGGGGGAGGTACTGGGGGACCTCCTGGCCGGGGCGACACGTCGGGGGGATGGGGCCCGGCCCGGGGGGGGGAGCGCCGGCCCCCACCCCGCCGACCTGCTCGTGTACACGGGATACGAGCCCCGGGAACTGACGCCGGAGCGGCGGACCGCCCTCGGCGGCGCGGACGCCGTGATCACCGGCCGGTTCCGGGTGGCGGAGCCCACCCGGCTCGCCTGGCGGGGCTCGGCCAACCAGCGGATCGTCCCGCTGACACCGCTCGGCGCCACCCGCTACGGCCCGTACCTGGCCCGGGAGGCACCGGGCCCGCGCCTTCAGGTCGCCCCGGGCGGGGACGCGGAGCTACGGCTCTACGGCGTCCCGCTGCGCTGCGAACTCACGGAACTGGAGCGGCGGTTGAAGCAGGGCGGGGTGGCCTTCACGGACCGGAGCTGGCGGCCGTGAGCAGCCGGACGTGGCTCTCCTCGGGCGTGACCAGCAGCACCGACCAGGACGGGTCCCGGCGCAGCTCCGCCCGGATCGCGTCGAGCAGTCGGCGGGCCACGGTCTCCACGGGCAGGCCGCCCCGGCCGGCGCCCAGCAGCGGGAAGCAGATCGACGACATCGGCAGAGAAAGGAACTCGCTTTCGTGGCGGGCCAGTTCGAAGGACGTACGCACCGCCTCGCCGAGCACGGCGGGGGACACGTGGTAGCGGTCGCCGTCACCGACCGGGGCGGCGATCGCCGCGTGGTGGATGCGTCGTACCCCGTGGGCGGCCAGGGCGCCGGACGACGTGGCGACGACCGTGCCCGGCCGCACGGGCATGCCCGCCCTGCCGTGCGTCCGCTGCCACACGCGCAGTTCGCGGGAGAGGACGTCGTCCACGACCTCGCCCGAGGCGTCCCGGAGGGCGGCGGCCCGGCGCAGCGCGCCGGACACCGTGGGGCGGAAGGTCTTGGACATCTCCAGATAGGTGTTCTCCGAGGAGACCAGGATGTCCACGTCCCACACCTCCTCGATCGGGCACACCCGGACGGCGATCCGGCCCGCCGGGGCCACCGGTGCGGCGGTGGCCGGCCGGGCACCCGGGCGCCGGGGCGGCCCGGCGGCGGCCGGTGCCGCGTGCGCCGGGGGAGTGGTCGGCGCCAGAGTCGCCAGCTCGCCCACGGCAGCGATCTGTTGGCCGGTCGCCTCGCCGACGCCCGCCTCCCGGGCCACCGCCAGGACCGCCGCCGCGAGTTCGGCGATGACGTCGTGCTCCTGGCTCTTGCGGAACCGCTCCGTGGTCACGCCGTAGACACCCGCCGCGGCCTTGCGCCGGTCGGTGCCGGGGACCCCGCGCCGCGCGGCGAAGATCCCGAAGGAGTGGGCGGCCGCCCGGGCCAGCGGATCGCAGGAGTCGTCGTCCCGCACCGGATGCCCGCCGGCCAGCCGCCGTACCGCCGCGCCCAGCAACTCCTCGATGCCGGTCTGCTCGTCGTCCGGCCCCGTGCACAGGCCGGCCGCGGCGGCGGCCTCGCGCAGCGCGTCCCTGGTGCAGTGGCGCAACCCGGGCAGGCCGCGACGTCTCAGTTCCCTGAGTTCGGCGACGAGATTTTCGTGCGAGGGCAGGGGCTGCATGATGCGCATCGTAGCCCCGGCCGGGGATTCCCTGAAGATCCGGGAAACTCACCGTCACGGGAGGGGAATCGCGTTATCTTCGTCGTCCTGTGGCCCGCGCGTCGGGTCCGTTCGCTCCGCATTGTGGCCCCCCGGTTCACCCCGCGCGTTTCCCGGAAGGCCGGAAGATGACGACCACACCGCCCACCCGTTTCGTCGACCCCGCGGACGGGGGTTTCACCAATGCCCGGGCCATCGAGACACGTCCGGTCAGCGCCGACGTACCACCCGAACTCGCCGACCGTTTCCTGCTCGTCGCCGTGCTCTCCGAGGCGCGCCGGCCCGCCGAGGCCGTCGTCCTGCGCGTCCGCGACCTGATGGCGCGTCACGGACCGGCGGAGATACCCCTGGTCCTCAAGTGGTACCACCGGCTGCACGCCCCCGATCCGCACGTCGAACTGGAGCTGCGGGATCTCGCCGAGCCCCCGACTCCCCATCTGGAACGCCTCCTCGAGACCGGTGACGCGCACGGCCACCCCTGGCACCTGCTCTGGTCCCACGGCGAGGAGACCCTGGAGAAGTACCACGAGGACCACCCCGACGGGCTGCCTCCCGAGGCCGTCCGCGCCGTGGTGAGCCAACTCCACGGCGCCGTCGCCGCTCTGCACGAACGGGGCGTCGTCCACCGGGACATCACCCCCGACAACGTCATGGTGCAGACCCGCCGCGCCGACACCGTCGACCTCGTCCTCGTCGACTTCGGCGCCGCCGTCCACCGGCCCGACGAGGCGCTGGAGCCCCGGACCGACTGGCGCGGCAAACCCCTCTACCTGGCACCCGAGGCCGGACTGCTCCGGCAGACCGTCTCCGAGGCGGGCGACTGGTGGTCGCTCGGCATGGTCGTCGCCCAACTCGCCCTCGGCAGACACCCGATCGAGTTCCGCCGGGACGAGGACGTGCTCGCCGAGATCGCCACGCACGATCCCGACGTCAGCGGCATCACCGACCGCAGGACCCGCCTGCTCTGCGAGGGCCTGCTCACCCGGGCGCCCGAACAGCGCTGGCAGGCGGCCGAGGTACGGGACTGGCTCGACGGCCGGGACGCCGACGTCGCCCCGCGCACCGACGGACGGATCTTCCCCGACGACCCCACCCGCCCCGCGATCAGCCCCTTCCCGTTCATGGGACAGGAGTTCACCGGGACCGACCATCTCGCCCTCCACCTGGACCAGAACCACGTCTCGGCCGCGCGCATGCTGGCCGACGACGAGGACCGGGCCCGACTGGCCGAGTGGCTGGGCCAGTTCGAGACCGTCGGCGGGCGCAGCCCCGAGGAACTGAGCCGGCTCGCCGACCTGCGGCGGGAACTGGCGCAGCCCCCGTCCGTCGCGGGCGTCGTACGGCTCCTCAACTGGCTCGGCCCCGGCCTGGACGTCACCTGGCACGGAGCCGCCCTGGACGCGCAGAGCATGCGCCGGCTGTGCCAGGGCGCCCGGGACGGACACGCCGACGCCGTCGCGCTGCTGCGGCACCTGGCGCGGCATCCCGAGGTGCTGACCGGCCTCGCCCAGCGCCCGGGCGGCCACGGCCTGGACGAGACCGACCGCGCCTGGCGGGCCCTGCGCGCCCGCTGGGAGCCCACCGTCCGGGAGCTGAGGCGCGACCGCCGGGACCGGGCGGCCCTCAGGCATACCGTGGCCGTGGACGCCTGGCTGCTCCAGCTGGCGCGCGAACCCGAACGCACCCGGAGCCGGCTCACCGACCAACTGCTCCGGCTGCGCGCCGAGTTCCCGGAACGGGTGCCGTGGTTCGACGCGCTGCTCTCCGCCCAGGACGACGACCTGCGCCTGGTCGCCGCCCTCCTGCTCGGCGGACGCGCGCGGGAGGACGCGCAGGCGCTCAGACGCCGGCGCGTCGTCGAGGAGCACGAGCGGCTGCTGGCCGCCGACCAGGACGGACTCCTCGCCGTACTGCGCCGGCTCGACCGCCTGCCCACCCTGGGCTGGGCGGTGCTCGGCGCCACCGTCGTCACCGCGCCCTGGACCTTCGTCATCGGCCTCGCGGACGTGCTGGGCCGCGCCTCCCCGGAGGCGGTCGTCACGGCCTGGCTGGAGGCGCTGCCGGCCGCCGCGTTCGTCTTCGTGGTGGAGCTGTGGACCGCCGTGTACATCGGCCCGCCCTTCTACCACCCCGGCCGATCGCTCGCGGGCCTGCTGATCCGCGGCGCGGACCGCCCCGCCAGGCTGGCCCGCACCCGGGCCGGACTCTGGATCGGGGCGGCGCTGCTCACGCTCGCCGTCGTCCTCGGGTTCTACGCCATCGCCGTCGTGCCCTGGCTGTGGCCGCTCGCCTCGGCCGCCGCCGTCGCCGTGTGGAGCGTCCGCCGCGGCTGGGCCTGGCGGCGCCTGCGACGCGAACACCGGGCACGGCGGGTGGCCCGCCGCCGGGGCCGCGCCGGGCGCCCCGACCAACGAGCCGACGCCGCAGGCGGCTGGACCTGGCGGCGCGTGCGACGGACGGTGCGCCGGGACGTGGGGGACGGGTGGCGGTGGGTGCGACAGGCGGTTGGCCGGGGTGTCGGGGACCGGTGGCGGCGGGTGCGGCAGGCGGTTGGCCGGGGCGTAGGGGACCGGTGGCGGCAGGTCGTGCGCCGGGACCGGTCGCGGCGCGTGTGGCAGGCCGTGCGCCGGGGCGGCGGAGACCGGTTGCGGCGCGTGTGGCAAGTGGTGCGCGGGAGCGCCGGGGACCGGGGGCCCGAGGCGCGACAGGCGGTGCGCCCGGACGCCGGAGGCCGGTGGCGGCGACGGCGCGAGCACCGGGCACGAGGGGTGGCCCGCCGAGGCGGCGGTGGCCGGGGCTGGAGCCGATGGCGCCGGGCGCGGCAGACGGCCCGCCGGGGGTCCGGGACGACGACCGACACGACAGGAGAGCAGGCATGAGTTCGGGTCTGGCCATCCCCACCATCCAGACGGTGGCACCCGCCGTGCACTTCGCACCGCCCCCGCCACCCCTTGACCCGCAGGCGCTGCCGCACACCGGCATGCTGCACCTGCACGACGCGGCCGGACAGGCCTCCGCCCACCTCGCCGACGCGGCCGGACACGCGGTCCACCAGGCCGCGGACGCCGCGCTCCAGGTGCTCGGCTCGCTCAGCGGCGTCCTGCTCGCCGGGCGCGCCGCCCTGCTCGGCACCCGGCTCCTCGCCGCCGCCGCGGTGCGGGCCGCCGAGGAACAGCGCTGCCTGGAGCGGCAGCAGCAACTGGCGGCCACGGCAGCCGAGCAGTGGGAGGCCGCCGCGTTCGCCGCCGTCCGGGTCAACGCCCGCAGGCGCGCCCTGCTGTCCCGGGTCGCGCGGGCCGCGGCGTACGGCGGCCCGCCCGGCCCCCCGCCACCGCCCGACGTGCCACCGCCGCTGACGCCCATCGGGGAGCGACTGGGCGAACTCCGGCGGGAACTGGCCCGCGCCGAGGAGGCCCTGTGCCGCGCGGAGGAACGGCAGGCGGCGTGGGAGCAGCAACGGCTCGCCGCCCTGCTGCGGCTGGACGAGGAGCAGGACGACGACTGGCAGCGCGCCCTGCGCGAGAGCCGGCAGCGCACCCTGCGGCGGTTCTCCGCCGAGCGCACCGCCGACACCGAGGCACGCCACCTGCCCCGGCAGACCGCCGCCCGGCGCACCCCCGCGGCACTCGATCCCGAGGAGGTCCGCCGCACCGGGGCGGAGATCCTCGGCGAGCTGGACCCGTACGCCGCCGCCGAGGCCGCCGAACTCGCCGCGGCCGCCGTCCGGGACGCCGTACGCCGCGCCGCCGACGACCCCCGCCGGGCCCGCATCCACCTCACGGAGGCACGCAAGTTCGTGCGGGACGCCAACAAGCGGGCACAGGAGACGCGGGAGGCCCAGGAGAAGGCCGCCCTGCACTACGACTTCCTCGTGTACGAGACCCCGGAGGGCGCCGAGGACCTGGCCCCCGCACCGGACGCCGTGGCGCTGCTCCGCCGCACCCTGGACGAGGGGACCCCGCTGACCCCGGCCGAACAGGAGCTGGTCCAGCGCCGGGTGGAGGATCGGCTGCACGCCCTGGAGGCGATGTACGTCCGGGAGCAGTGCGCCGGCGCCGTCGCGGAGCTGGCCAGGAGGTTCGGCGGCCGGGCCGGCGCGGGCCGGCCCGACGGACAGGAGATCCGCCTCGACTGGACACCGGACGGCTGGGACCCCGGCCACTGGCTCAGGGCGACCCTGGTCGACGGCCGCCTGCGCGTGGCGACCATGTACCGGGGCGGGCCGGGGGAGCGGACACCCGAGCAGCGCGCCCTGGACGACGCCCGCTGCGCCGAGACCCAGGAGCGGTTCGCCGAGTTCGAGGAGATCACCGGCGCGCTGGGCCTCGACCTCGAATTCAAGGTCGAACACACCGAAGGGGCCCTGCCGGGCGTGCTGGGGGAGGACGCCTGGGTGCTCGACGAACTGATCGAGGAAGCCGACCGCGCGGCCGGCGCGCACCGGGACGTACCCCGGGACGCTCCCCGGTACCGGACCGTCGACGGCGACGGCCGCCGCTGAGACCGGCGGATGCCGCTCGCCGCCGAGAGGGCCGGGCGCGCGCCACCGAGAACACGTAAGGCCGGCGCGCGGCCCGCAACAGCGCGCATCGGGGAGGAACGATGGACCTGTCCAAGGAAGACCGGCTCCCGCCCTTCGTGGAGGAGCTGACCGGAACGCTCGGTGTGCACGCGCAGTACGTCCTGCACGGCAACATCCGTGATCTGCACCTGGTGCGCCGGCGCGGCCGGGACCGCTTCCACTCGCTGCACGACGTGCTCTGGAACCCGCTGCGGGAGAAGGGCTACGAGGCACTGGTGCTGTGCGACCAGGTGAGAGGCTTCCGCGTGGCGCAGGTCGGTGAGGGCGAGGCCCGCGCGGCCGTGGAGGAACTGCTCCAGGGACCGCACGAGTTCCCCGGCCAGACGGCGGCGCAACGCCAGGCGGTGCTGGAGCAGTTGCGGAACATCACCAGCGGATGGGCGCGGCAGCGGGACGAGATGATGCGCGACGGCCGCCGGCTGCGGCCGCTGCGCGTCGCCCTCGTGATCGACCACGCCTCCCGCCTGCTCACCGACCCGTCCCGGCTCACCCCCGACGAACGGGACTTCTTCCTCGCCTGCCTCAAACTCGCCCACGAGGCCGAGCCGTTGCCGCCCCGGACCGGGACCGCCGTCGTACCGAAGGGGCCGGGTCTGTTCAACCCGGTGATCTGGCTCGCCGAGGGGGAGCGGGACGTACCGGCGTGGCTGGTGTCCGGCAGCGAGCGGATCCGCCCGGTCGCCGTACCGGAGCCGGACGCGGACGAGCGCACCACGATGGCCCGTCTCCTGCACGAGCGCTACGAGCGGTACCCCGGACACGGCGCACGCGACGGCGGCGCCACCGGTGCGGACGCCGAGGAGACGGCCCGGGCGGTCGGCGCGTTCGCCCGGGTGGCCTCCGGACTGAGCCTGCGGGCCATGGAGGAGAGCGTGAAGCTCGCCCGCTCCCGTGGCCTGCCGTTCGCCGCCATGCCGGACGCCGTACGGATCTACCGGCTCGGCGTGGAGAAGAACCCCTGGAGCCGCGACGAGATCCGGCAGCGCATCCTGCGCGGCGAGGACCCCCGCAACGAGCGGTCCATCCCCAGCCGCGTCCTGGGCCAGGAGGCCGCCGTGGCGATGACCCTGGACATCCTCAAGCGTGCCGCGCTCGGACTGTCCGGGGCACAGGCCACCAGCCCCGGACACCGGCCGCGCGGTGTGCTGTTCTTCGCCGGCCCGACCGGTACCGGCAAGACGGAGCTGGCGAAGGCCGTGGCCTCCGTGCTCTTCGACAGCGACCAGGCCTATCTCCGCTTCGACATGAGCGAGTTCTCGGCCGCGCACTCCGCCGACCGGCTCGTCGGCGCGCCCCCGGGGTACGTCGGCTACGAGGCGGGCGGCGAACTGACCTCCGCCGTACGGGAGAACCCCTTCCGCGTCATCCTCTTCGACGAGATCGAGAAGGCCGACAAGGGCATCCTGGACAAGTTCCTCCAGGTGCTGGAGGACGGCAGGCTCACCGACGGGCAGGGCGTCACCACCTACTTCAGCGAGTGCGTGCTCATCTTCACCTCCAACCTCGGCGTGCAGCGCACGGACCCGGAGACCGGGGAACGCGAGTGGATCGTGGAACCCGGCACGCCGTACAAGGAGTTGGAGACCACCGTCCGGGACAACGTCAAGAAGCACTTCGAACAGATCATCGGGCGGCCGGAGTTGATGAACCGGATCGGCGGCAACGTCGTCGTCTTCGACTTCATCTCCGACGAGGTCGCCGCGCAGATCTTCGATCTCCAGGTCCGCAACATCCAGCGCCAGCTGGCCCAGGGCCACCAACTCGTCCTGGAGATCGAGGAGACGGCCCGGCGCGAACTCCTCGACCACTGCACCCGGGACAAGTGGAGCGGCGGCCGCGGCATCGGCATGGTCCTGGAGACGCATCTGATCAACCCGCTCGCCCGCCAGCTGTTCGCCGCCTCCGACCTCGGGCCGGGGACCACGGTCGTGGTGACGGACGTACGGGAGACCGACAGCGGACGGGTGGACACGACGGTCGTGCTGAAGAAGGGAGACGCAGTTGGCGGAGGTACACGACTGGGATGACGACGACGAGTGGGAGGAGGGTGCCGACGTCGCGTCGCCGGTCGCCGCGCCCCGTCCGTCCCCGCCGCCGGTCGGTGAGCGGTGCCCGGGGTGCCGCAGGGTCGTGCCCGCCGGTACGGCCGTGTGCCCCGCGTGCCGGTCCCCGCTCGGCGCGCCCGGGCGGGAGCCTGGTGCGGGTCCGCGGTCGGAACGGCTGGCGGGCGGTGTGCTGCGGCTGGTCTTCCGGGCCGGCGGCCGGCACCTCGACGTGCCGCGCGGCGGGGAACTCCGGCTGGGACGCAGCAGCGGTTGGGCGCCCGAGGCGGCGGCGATCCTGGCCGACGAGGAGACGGTCTCGGCCCGGCACGCCACCGTCGTGCACACCACGGACGGGGCGGCCTGGGTGACCGAGGTCCCGCAGGGAGCCACCAACGGCACGCGCGTCAACGACCGCGTCCTGGTGCCGGCCCGGCCCGTCCGCCTGCGCAACGGCGACCGCGTCCAACTCGGCCCCAGGGCCGGCTTCGTGGTCCGCGGCATCGAGGACGAACCCACGGACCCGACCTGACCACCGGCGCACGGGGTATGGGCTCAGCCCTGACCACCGGCGTACGGGCTCAGCCCTGGCCACCGGCGGACGGCGCACCGGCTCAGCCCTGGCCGCCGCCCAGCGCGGCCACCGCGGACTTCGCCGCCTTGATGGCCCCCTTGTTGATCTCCTCCGTACTGGGGGCCTTCTTGCTCTCGAAGTCGCTGCCGTTGTAGGTGACGACGACGAGGGCGTTGGCGGCACGGACCAACACCACGCCCTCACGGGTCTGCTGGCCGTCCTCCGTGGTGAGGTTCACGATGGAGTACGCGCTGTCCCCGAGCCCCGGCACGGCCCCGCCGCCGCTCTTCTCGGCGACCCGCTGCTCGTACTCCTTCTTCGCCTCCTGGTCCGACTCGCTGATCTCGAACGACACGTCGAGCCAGCGGTAGTCGTAGCCCTGGAGCGCGTTCCAGGAGCAGGTGCGGCGCAGCTCGGTGTCCGTCGAGGGGATCTCCTTGCCGGCCGTCTTCGCCCCCGGCACCAGGGACTTGACCGTGCCGGCGGACACGGCGGAGCAGGGGGCGGGCGCGGTGGCGTACGTCTGCGCCGCCGTCGTGGACGACGGGGCGGCGGTGGAGGACCCGGCGGGCGTCTTCTGGGCCGTCGGGTGCCCGGCGGAGGCCGGCGGCGCGGCCGGGCCGGACGTCAGCGCCCAGCCGGCACAGGCGAGCACCGCGACCGGCGTCAGGCGCGCGGTGAGAGCGAGCGGCAGAGGAAGGGAACGCACAGCGCACTTCTCGTGGGGGAGGGGGTGCGGAAGGGGTCCGCATGGTGGACGACAGTGTCACATGACTCCCTGTGGGGCGGAAGTGCCAACTCGCTGCGTACCCGCCCGGTCACGGCCGCGCGTTCACGACGTACCGCTCTGCCCGTTATGCGCCTCCGGCCGACCGCGAACACCACGAGTCCCGGCGGCGGCGCGGCACGGCGCGGGGCACGGTCACGGCACTCTCGCCGTCCACTCCGGCGACGAGAACTTGGTGCGCGCCAGCTCCTCGGCGCGGGCCAGTTCCTCGGCGGTGACCTTGCCCGGTGTCAGGCCGTAGCGCGCGCGGAAGGAGCCGATCATCCGGTCGATGACGGCCTCGCGCGGCAGCCCCGTCTGCCGCCGCAGCGGATCGACCCGCTTCTTCGCGCTCCTGGTCCCCTTGTCGGACAACTTCTCCCGCCCGATCCGCAGGACCTCGACCATCTTGTCCGCGTCGATGTCGTACGACATGGTCACGTGGTGCAGTACGGCACCCGGGCCGCCGCCGGGCCCGACGATCCGCTTCTGCGCCGCGCCCGCGATCTTGCCCTGGTCGGTCGCGATGTCGTTCAGCGGCTGGTACCAGGCCCGGATCCCCATGTCGCCGAGGGCGCCCAGCACCCAGTCGTCCAGATAGGCGTAGCTGTCCTGGAAGGACAGCCCCTGCACGAGGGACTCGGGCACCGACAGCGAGTAGGTGATCGTGTTGCCGGGCTCCACGAACATCGCGCCGCCGCCGGAGATCCGCCGCACCACCTCGATGCCGTGCCGCGCGGCGCCCTCCGGGTCCACCTCGTTGCGCAGCGACTGGAAGCTGCCGATGATCACCGCCGGGGCGCCCCACTCCCACACCCGCAGCGTCGGCGGCCGGCGGCCCGCCGCCACCTCGGCGGTCAGCACCTCGTCCAGCGCCATGTGCAGGGCCGGCGACTGCGGGGCCTCGTGGATCAGCTGCCAGTCGTAGTCCGTCCAGTCCGTGGCGTGCGCGAGCGCGCGGCGCACCGCGATGCCGATGCCCTCCGCCGTCAGCCCGTACATCACCGTCGCCGCCGGCAGCGCCGCCTCGATCCGCGCGGCCAGCCCCGCCGCGTCCGTGTCCGCCGGGGCACCCTCCAGCGCGCGGTTCACCGCCTCCAGCGCCTCGTCCGGCTCCAGGAAGAAGTCACCCGCCACCCGCACGCGCCGCAGCACGCCGTCCTCGACGCCCACGTCCACGACGACGAGCTTGCCACCGGGCACCTTGTACTCACCGTGCACTGCCTGGGCCTCCGTTCTTCCCGCACGAGATCAACGCGGGGGCCGGTCGTGGTGTTCCCGGGCGCCGGTCACGGCTCCCCAGCCGTCCGTAGGCAAGTGAGGAAGCCGCCAGCAGGTTCTTCGTCTGCGGCCCGAATCCTGGTCTGAGGGCTGCCGAGGGGATGCTGAGCGAGGCCGTGCCGCTGTGTCGCGAATGAGACGGCCGCTGAGGCAGCGCTGCGGGTTTGCGGACGAAGCGCCATCCGTCGGAAGGCGCTTCTGATGCTCCAGCTGTAGATCGCCCACACGACCGATGAGTTCCGCCTCGCCGCGTCGTCTGCATGTTTGGAACGTTCCCCTTCCGCGCCTGCGGGAGGCCCGAGACGAGATGCCAAGGAGCGTGCACGCTGTGGACCAGGAGAACGTGAGCGCCACCCTGACTGTCGCCGTGCCCGCCGCCAGGGTGTTCGCGGTGCTGGCGGACCCGACGACCCATTCTGCGATCGACGGCACCGGCTGGGTTCAGGAACCTGCCGACCGGGCGCCGCTGACCGAGGTGGGGCAGATCTTCCGGATGGACATGTATCACGCCGACCATCCAAACGGTGACTACCAGGTGGTCAACAAGGTCCAGATGCTCGACCCGCCGCGCGCCATTGGCTGGCTGACGGGGCAGGAGAAGGGCGACGGTCAGCTGGAGTTCGGCGGCTGGATCTGGCGTTACGACCTGGTGCCGCTCGGTCCGTCCGAGACTGAGGTCACGCTCACCTACGACTGGTCGGC
Source organism: Streptomyces sp. NPDC029138 (assembly GCF_055564375.1). Lineage (NCBI taxonomy): Bacteria > Bacillati > Actinomycetota > Actinomycetes > Kitasatosporales > Streptomycetaceae > Streptomyces > Streptomyces sp. NPDC029138. Next base: position 905 of record NZ_JBVHWM010000120.1, on the reverse strand, counting down.
GGTGCCGCAGTTCATCCGGGATCGCGGCATCCAGTTCCCGCCGTTCGGCCCTGAACATCTCATCAACTCGCTGCACCACCTGGCCGAGCTTGCCGCACCGACGTCCCGGGCCTGGACGCCCAGCGGCTAGTCCGAGCGTGGCGGGCCGGCGGGTTTGGCCGTAGATCCTGATCTTGTCCGTGGGGCGGTGCGGAGACGGGTGCGGCCACCGTTGATCACCGTGAGTTGTGTGGACTGATGCGGGTCGTCTCCGTGTCGGTCATGCGCTGCCCCCAGCCCCGGGTCAGCCCTGGGTCGGGTTGTGCCGCCAGGCTCAGCGTGTGCCCGCCAGCCAGGGACTACACCCGGTAGGGCCCCCTTCCGGGTGTGCTTGAGGCAGATCTCTGCGCTCGCAACATGAAGAAAACCTGTCGCGATGACAGTAGACATCGGCTCGTCACAGGGCTAGGGTTTCCGTCGTACCCAGGAAGTCCAGAGGGCACGGCAGAGACGGACTGCCGTGGATCCAGGTCAAGCAGGACGCGGCCCCGCGGGGGCAGCGAGCAGTACACGCGTTATCCAGCAGTACAACCGAGTAACCGAAGGTAAGGAGCAGAACGCCATCAGGATCGCCCGGGCGCGGAGGAAGTCCGCCCGGGTACCGCAGGCCCCGGATTGGAAGGTGGTCCCCGGTCACGCATCCGCGATCCCCGCAGCCCCGCCCTCCCAGGCGGAACCTGCGGAAACAGAAGGCCGGCGCAGTTTGCCGGTAGATGGTGTTGAAAGCTCGGGGCCCGGGGGGGGGGGGGGGGGGGGGGGCGGGAGGGGGGTTCGGGGGGGGGGGGGGGGGGCCCTTTCCCCCCTGACGTGACCCCCCCCCCCCCCCCCCCCCTCCCCTCTTTCCCTCCCCCCCCCCCCCCCCCCAC
>NZ_JBVHWM010000119.1:0-12792 GCF_055564375.1 Streptomyces sp. NPDC029138 | reverse complement strand
CCCCCCCACCCCCCCACCCCCCCCCCCCCCCCCCCCCCCCCCCCCCCCCCCCCGCCCCCCCCCCCCCCCCCCCCCCCCCGCTGCCGACGGCATCGGCCGGGCTCGCTCCGGCCAGGGCCTGTCTGACAATTCGCGTCGTCGCCCGAAGGGCGGCCGCGCGGCGTCAGGTGCGTGCTCTGGGGGTCCCCCCGGCCGAAGGCTGGGGGAGTGCCGGCCCCAGGCCCTCGTACTGGATGTACTCGGGTCTGGGGCCGGTGCGGCGAGAGTGCGTGCATGGCGTCGCGCGGCAGACGGGAATTGTCAGACAGGCCCTAGCTCTGCCAGGTTCCCCGGAGGGCGGAGACGGAGAACCCCGGTCCGTAGGCGACCACCAGAGCGCTCGCGCCGTCGGCCGGGGGCCCGCCATGGGTGCGTTCGAGGACCCGGAGAACCGATACACCACCGAGATTGCCTTCTTCGGAGAGGGTGTCGAGGGAGTGGCGGGCGTCGGTCTCGGTGAGGCCGAGGGCGTCGGCCGTGTCGAGGATGATGGGCTTCGAACCGGGGTGGATGACGGGCACGTCGACGCAGCGGCCGGCGAGCCAGTCGGTGACGGCGGGCATGACGTGTCTGGCACCGCCGGTGGCCTGTTTGGTGCTGTCGAAGTGCAGGCCGGTGCTGTCGATGCGGCCCGCGTACATGGTGAGGCTGTCGGGGAGGGCGTACTCGAAGAGCCCGTCGGCGTCGACCGCGAGGCCGGGGCCGAGGGGGTCGCTGGAGACGAGGGTGGCGGCCGCGCTGTCGCCGAACAGCGCCTTGTAGATCATGTGCTCGATCTTGGTGTCGGCGTGGTTGTAGGCGGTGGACAGGACTTCGGCGGCGACGACGAGAACGCGCGATCCGGGGTGGAGAAGGGCCTGTTCCACGGCGCGGACCAGGGCGTGGGCGCCGCCGGCGCAGGCGGTGGTCGTCAGGGCGGTACGGCGGACGGTGGGCCGGAGGCCTAGCCGTGCGACCAGGTGGATGTCGAGGTTCGGGACGGCCCAGCCGGTGGCGTGGGTGGTGATGACGCCGGTGATGTCGCCGGGCTCGAGCTGGTACCGGTCGAGGGTGGCGCGGGCGGCCTGTTCGGCCATCGTGAGACCGTCCGCGAAGGCGCGGCCGGCGCGTTCGCCGATCTCCGCGGTGCCGTTGATGGTGGGCGAGTCCAAGGGCTGGGTGAAATAGCGCGTCTCCACACCGCAGTTGCCGAGGACGCGGAGGATCGCACCGAGCCGGGGATGGCCGGGGTGGTGGGCGCGAATGTCGTCGGCTATCTCGGCCGTGGTGATTTTGTGCGCGGCGAGGACGGTGGTGGGGCGGGCTATATGAGCGGGCATGGGTTCCCCCCTGAAGGCGCTGCGACCTGATTAAGTCAAGGTACGGCAAAATTGGCCGGTTTGTTTCCTTCACCGTCTCCGAAATACTGCCTGGTCGCGCACCAAAGACGGGCAAATTCAGGCGTTCATGCCGTTCTCCTGGGCCATCAACATACGCGGCCGACTCCCGGTCCGCCGCGGGCCCGGCCGGAAAACGAGGATCATGCACCGGGACCCGGGCGCCGCGAGCGGCTGCGCCACACACATCGTCACCCAGCCCGGCCCGTCGACCGCGTGACGGATCGGACGCTCGTCGCCGTCGGGGTGGATGGAGGCACCGCCCTTCTCGTACAGGGGCTGGGCGAGAGGGTCGGCGAGGACGTCGGCCTCGATCTGCCGGAGGACCTTGTCGTCGGAGCGCTGGGCGAGCGCGGCCTGCAACTGCGGCATCACCAGCGGCGCCCACGCCGTGGCCCAGTCGATGAGTTGGTCGCGCCCGTCCAGCAGCATCCACCGCATGGTGTTGGCCGGCGCCCGGCCGCTGTCGAACAGGGCGTGGAAGCGGTCGTTGCAGGTGACGAGGTTCCAGGAGGCGTCGGTGACGTACGCGGGGTGCGTGATGCCGGCGACGGCGTCGGCCCAGGCGGCGGGCAGGGCGTGGCCGGAGGTGTCGTAGAGGGGACCGGGCGGGTCCTCACCGCGGGCGTACCGGCAGAGGCTGATCCATTCCTGCTCGTTCATGCCGTAGAGGCGTGCGACGTCGCGGAGGAGGTCGACCGGGGGGTGGTGGTAGTTGCCGGATTCCAGGCGCTGGTAGGTGCGCTCGGAGTAGCCGAGGAGTTCGTCGACCTGACCCTGTGACAGGCCGGGGGCGCGGCGCCCTCGGCCGGTGGGGCGGGTGAGGCCGTGCGTTTCGGGGGATATGAGCGCGCGGCGGTCTTTGAGGAGCTTTTTCAATGCTTGGCGGTTCACTGGCGGCTTGTCCCCCGGGGCTGACGTTGACTGCGGCTCAGTTTAATTAGTGTCACGCGGTATTGATGTAAAAGATTCACCGTAGATATCGACTGGTTGTGTGTTGCATGCTCGGTCACGCGGGGTCGCTGGCCTGCGGATGCGATGATCAGTGGCCGCGTGGTGACACCCTCGCGGGTGCTGATCGGCGTCGCTCGCATCGCCGGCCGGTATCCGTGAGCGGGGGACCGGGACGAACCGGGAGGGCGACCGGTTTTCGGGTGCCGTTTCCCGTCGGCGGGAGACACGTACGGCGCCTGAGACGCGGCACTCCACGGTACGACGCCCGGCTGCCAGGCCACGGCCGGTGCCCCCTCGCCCCACCCCAGGGGCCTCGGCACCGGCCGTCCGGCTCACGACCGCCGAAGCCGTCACCTGCCCCATGCCCTGTGCCGGTTCACCCGTTCGGCTCCGCATACGCACGCCGGCGCGGGGCACTCGTGCCGTGCGCGGGAGTGCCCTGGGTGGCCGGTGCCGCGGCCGACGATCCCCGAGTTCGGCCGCGGCACCAGCCGTACGGCCGTTGTACGTGCCGCCGGCCCACCTGCCGACGCGCCGCCGCCGGAGCCTGAGGTCGCGTTCATGCCGAGGACCACGCCACCGCGCCCGCTCGGTGCGTCGCCTGCCCCGAGAATCCCGGGCATCCGCACCGCTGGAGCATCCAGTAGCGGCCCGGCCGGCCTCAAGGCCTGGGCGCTCGCCGGTCCTTGCGTTGTTCCAGTTCCGGCCTCGGGTCCGGGCGCGACCTCTCAGCGGCGTCGGCGGGCGTTGAGGCGGGCGGCCTGGCGGGTGAGGTGGTCGCGTTCGGCGAGGGTCGGGGCCTGGTGGGCAGCTTCGGCGTACAGCCGTGCCGCCGTCGCCAGGTCGCCGTCGCGTTCGTGCAGGTAGGCCGCTACGGCGGTGTGGCGGGGCAGTGAGTCGTCCAGCTCGGCGAGTGCCGCCAGGCCGGCGCGCGGGCCGTCGGCCTCGCCGACGGCCACGGCGCGGTTGAGCCGGACGACCGGGTTGTCGGTCAGGCGCACGAGTTCGTCGTACCACTCCACGATCTGCACCCAGTCGGTCTCCTCGGCGGTGGGCGCGTCGGCGTGGAGGGCCGCGACGGCGGCCTGGGCCTGGAACTCGCCGAGCCGGTCGCGGGCGAGGGCGGCCTGGAGGATCGCGACGCCCTCGGCGATCAGGCGCGTGTCCCATAGGCCGCGGTCCTGCTCGGCGAGCGGGACCAGGCTGCCGTCGGGCGCGGTCCGGCCGGCGCGCCGGGCGTGGTGGAGCAGCATGAGGGCGAGCAGCCCCGCCACCTCGGGGTGGTCGATCGCGGCCGCGAGCTGCCGGGTGAGCCGGATGGCCTCGGCGGCGAGGTCGACGTCGCCGGAGTAGCCCTCGTTGAACACCAGGTAGAGGACGCGGAGCACGGTGGCGACGTCGCCGGGCTGGTCGAACCGCACACCGGAGACGGTGCGCTTGGCACGGCTGATCCGCTGCGCCATGGTCGCCTCGGGCACCAGGTAGGCCTGGGCGATCTGCCGGGTGGTGAGCCCGCCGACGGCGCGCAGCGTGAGCGCGACCGCGGACGACGGCGTCAGCGACGGGTGCGCGCACAGGAAGTACAGCTGGAGCGTGTCGTCCGCGGCGGGGGCGGGCCCGGGCGCCGGTTCGTCGTCGATGCGGTCCTCACGCCGGCGGCGCGCGGTGTCCGCCCGGGCCTGGTCGAGGAACTTGCGCCAGGCCACGGTGACCAGCCAGCCCTTGGGGTCCCGCGGCGGGTCGGCCGGCCACACGCGGACCGCCTCGACCAGCGCGTCCTGCACGGCGTCCTCGGCCGCCGCGAAGTCTGCTCCGCGGCGGACGAGGATGGCGAGCACGCTGGGCGTGAGGCTCCTCAGCAGGGCCTCGTTCATCAATGGCACTCGGTGACGGTGGGCGTCGCGGTCAGGAACGGGCGCAGCTCCAGCCACTCGTGGATCGGCCTGCCGCCCGCGCCCGGGGCGGCCGACAGCTCCCCGGCCAGCTCGACGGCGCGCTCGTAACTGTCGACGTCGATCACCATCCAGCCGGCGATGAGGTCCTTGGTCTCGGCGAAGGGGCCGTCGGTGACCGGCGGGCGCCCCTCACCGTCGTACCGGACCCACGTCCCCTCGGGGGCGAGCGCCTGCCCGTCGACGAACTCGCCGGTCTTCTCCAGCCGGGCCGCGAAGTCCTGCATGTACTGGATGTGCGCCGAGATCTCCTCCGGCGCCCACTGGTCCATGGGCACGTCGTTGACCGCTGCCGGAGCGCCGCGGTAGTGCTTGAGCAGCAGGTACTTGGCCATCGTCGTTCTCCTCGGTGCGGGTGCGACCCATTGTGGCCGCGTTCTCCCCTGGGACGGAGCCGGTCACGGGTTCTCGACATCGCCGCCCGGATTTTTTTTCCGCGTTCTTGTGGAGGAGCCCGGCCGGGCCGGCCGCGCGAGGTGACCCACGGGCACACTGACGGCATGAGCGCCTCTTCGTCCACCGCGGCCCACGCGTCCGAGACCTCGCCGGTCTGGGTGGAGTCGATGGGCGGACCTCTGATCGTCGTCCCGGTCTCCGCGTCGGGCGCGTGGCGCGGGTGCACGGAGACCGGGGTCATGGCGGGAGACGCGACCGCTCCGGACGACTACGACCGGGCCTGCGCGGTGGACGGCCTGGCCGGAGTGATCGCCGTCGGCGAGAGCGGTGCGCGGGCACTGGTGCTGGCGGACGAGCCGGCCACCACTTGTTATCTGCCCGAGCACCGATCGTTCCTGCGGTGGCTCGCCGCCGACTCCGAGGCCGGGCTGAGGGCCGCGGCGGAGGCCGTCCTCGCGGACCCCGCCACCCCGTGGGAGGAGTGCGGCACGTGGGTGTCGGACGGCCCGGCCGTACTCATGGACTCCGCCGAAGCGGGCTCGGAGCTGGACGTCGGGTATCCCGGTGGCGGAATGCCCGAGCAGGCACCCGTCCCGCTGCCCGCCGGCCGCTGGAGGGTCCGGGCCACCCACACCAGGGCGGACGAGGAGAACCGGGTCGGCCTGGTCCAGATCCTGCCCGCCGAACCCTGACGGGACAGGTGCTCCGTCTCGACGAGGAGAGGAAGCAGCTGCGCGAGCGGGTCGCGGCGGCGGTGGCGGCGGCACCGGCGGACTGGCGCCTGCTGACCCTGGAGTACCGGCAGCCACCGGTACCCGGAAATCAGTCACCCCGGCGACAGTGGCGTATCGGGTGACGCGACGCGGGGAACACCCACACGAGGAGGCGCGGGCATGGGCATGGACTACTACGACCTCGGCAGCCACAGCCGGCGCGTGACCACGGCGTCCGACGAGGCGCAGATCTGGTTCGACCGGGGGCTGAACTGGACGTACGCCTTCAACCACGAGGAGGCCGTCCGCTGCTTCGAGGCCGCCGCCGCGGCGGACCCCGACTGTGCCATGGCCGACTGGGGCCTGGCCTACGCGCTCGGTCCCAACTACAACAAGCCCTGGGAGTTCTTCGACGAGCAGGATCTGGAGCGGACGGTGGAGCGGGCGCACGCCGCCGTGCGGCGCGCACACGCGAAGGCGGCCGGCGCCACCCCGGTCGAGCAGGCCCTCGTCGGCGCGCTGGGGGCCCGCTATCCACGGGCCCAGGCCCCGGACGTCGAGGACTGTTCCGTGTGGAGCGCGGCCTACGCCGACAGCATGCGGGCCGTCCACCGGCTGGCCGACGGCGACCTCGACGTGGCCACCCTGTACGCCGACGCCCTGATGAACCTCACGCCCTGGCAGCTGTGGGACATCCGCACGGGCGGTCCGGCCCCGGGCGCACGCACCACCGAGGCCAAGGCGGTGCTTGAGCGGGCGATCGCCACGGAGGCGGGCGCTCGGCACCCCGGCCTGCTCCACCTGTACATCCACCTGATGGAGATGTCCCCGACGCCCGAGGCCGCCCTGCCGGCGGGTGACCGGCTGCGCGGTCTGGTTCCGGACGCGGGCCATCTCCAGCACATGCCGTCCCACCTGGAAGTGCTCTGCGGCGACTACCGCCGGGTGATCTCCGACAACACGGAGGCGATCACGGCCGACGAGAAGTTCCACGCCCGGGCGGGCGCGATGAACTTCTACACCCTGTACCGGTGCCACAACCACCACTTCAAGATCTACGGTGCGATGTTCCTCGGCCGCTTCCGGGACGCGATCGAAACGGCGGACCGGCTGGAAGCGGCCGTACCCGAGGACCTGCTGCGCGTGGAGAGCCCGCCCATGGCGGACTGGCTGGAGGGCTTCCTCGCGATGCGGGTGCACGTGCTCATCCGCTTCGGCCGCTGGGACGACATCCTGCGCCTGCCGCTGCCCGTCGACGCACGGCTGTACTGCGTCACCACGGCGATGCTGCGGTACGCGCGCGGCGTCGCCCTCTCGGCCACGGGCCGGACCGACGAGGCCGACGCGGAACGCGCGCTGTTCCGTGAGGCGGTCGCCCGGGTGCCGCGGACACGGATGCTGTTCAACAACACCTGTGCGGACATCCTGGCGATCGCCGCGCACATGCTGGACGGCGAACTGGACTACCGCCGGGGGAGGTACGAGGCGGCGTTCGCGGCGCTGCGTCGGTCGATCGAGCTGGACGACGGTCTGCCGTACGACGAGCCGTGGGGGTGGATGCAGCCCACCCGGCACGCCTATGGCGCCCTGCTCCTCGAACAGGGCCTGGTCGCGGAGGCCGAGGCCGTGTACCGCGCCGACCTCGGACTCGACGACACCCTGCCCCGCCCGCTGCAACACCCGGGCAACGTCTGGGCGTTGCACGGCCTGCACGAGTGCCTGGTGCGACTCGGCAAGGAGGGCGAGGCACGGATCGTGGCCCAGCAGCTGAAGATCGCCGCGGCCCTGGCGGACGTACCGGTCGAGGCGTCCTGCTTCTGCCGCCTGGGGACCGGCGCCACACGGCACGACTGCTGCACCGAGCAGCACTGAGCGTCAAGTGCCGCTGTGACGCGGCGAAAGCCCGCGCCCGGATACGGTTCATCCCCTGCCGGTCCCGCGCTGCTGGAGCGGACGGCGATGGGGGTGTCCCTTGCTCTGCCGGAATCCGCGCGGCCGGGTGGCGGAAGCCGTCGGGGGCCTCCGGCGGCTTGGCGAAGAAATGGCCGGTGCGGCTCTCGTACGACGTGGATAGCCTGCGCGGATGAAGCGTACGGAGCGAGCTCTCGCGGTCGTTGCGGGCTCAGCCGTCGGGGACGCGCTGGGAGCCCTTTCCCCGGGCCGACCTGCTCGATCTCGCGTACCGCCTCGCCGCCGACCCGGACTGACGGACGCGGCCGGTGACTGAGCCGCGCCCTCGGTCAGCGAGCCGGCAGCACCTGGACGGTGTCTCCGACCGGGCGTTCGCCGGTGGCGTCGGACGGGCTGTTGACCAGCGTGCCGCCCACGGCCATCGCGGTGGAGCCGCCGCCGTCGAGGTTCATCGCCTGCACGGCACCGAGCGACTTCATGAAGGCGGCGGCCTCATAGAGGGTGAACCCTTCGCTGCCGTTCTTCAGCCGCCCGTCCACCGTCGCGAGGATCAGCCGGCCCCGCCTGTCGACGCCCGCCAGGGTGCGGGGCTGACGGACGTTGGCCCACGCGTATCCGAAGGAGGTGTATTCGGGGTCGACCACGCCCTCGGCAGCCGCGTCGATGTCGATACGGCCGTCCTTCACCAGCGTCGGGGCCGCGCTGACGACGGAGTCGCCGGCGCCGAGGGCGACGCGCCGGCCGTCGGTCGTGCGGACGACCTCGCCGACCTTGACACGGCCGTACGGCTCGGCGTGCGCCGTCAGCCAGTCGGCGGCCCGGCCGATGCCTTGCAGCACATGCCCGCCCGCGGGGACGCGACCGCCGCGCGCGCCGACGGAGACGACCCGGCCGGAGGCGTCGAGCACGACCTGCGCCCCGGGCCCGGTCGGCAGGTCGGCCCCGAAGGCGTCGGTGAACTGGACCATGTCGTCGGCCAGTTGGCAGGTGACGTCCTGCCAGGGCAGCTCGCTGGGCGTGCTGCCGGGACGGCCGCAGTCCCGGACGGTGCCGGGCACCCGGTTGATGCCCTGGATCTGGTACGTCGCCTTGCCCGCCCGGGCGGTGACCGTGCTCGTCAGGTCCGCGATCCGGACGCTGTGGCCACCGTCCTCGATGAGCAGCGCGGAGCGCGAGCCGACCGCCATCGACTCCAACTCGCCCTCATAGGCGCCGATTCCGGACATGGTGCCCGGTACGCCGTCGCCCGGTGACAGCACGAAGAAGCCACCGTTGACCCCGACGAGCGAGTTCAGCTTCCGGGCCACCGCCGAGGTGGTCTCGCGCTGCGCCACATTGCCGTCGTGGGTGGCTGAGACCGTTCCGTCGAAGGTCTTGGGGTCGATCACCGCGACATGGATGTTCTCCTGGTCGGCGGGTTCCTGGATGTCGTATCCGGTCCAGGAGAGAGTCGTACGGAAGCCGGCCGCGGTGACCGCCGACGCGGCCGTCCTCGCCTCCGCCTGGGTGGCGAAACGGCCGACACGGACCCGGTATCCCATCAACCCGTGCGGTGTGTCGGCGTAGTGGGGCCACTGCACGCTCTCCACACGTGGCCGCAGACCTGCGTCGGTGAGCTTCCCCGCCGTGTCGTCGGCCCAGGCGCGGGTGGAGACCTCGGCCCAGGTCACGGGGGCGTCCGGATCGTTCGCGGTCCACCGGGTCCTGGCCGGCGCCTGCACGGTGACCGTCCAGGCATGCTCCACATCGGGGTGCTGGACGACACCGGTGCGGACCGTGACCCCGGGAGCGAGGGTCCGCGTCGTCCACTGCTCGGTCGCCGTGGTGTGCGCGGAGCGCGCCGCCTGCGCCGTACCGGACAGCAAGGCCGGGGTCGTCAGGGCGAGCACGACGGCGGTCGCGAGTCTTGCCCGGACACGAGCGGAGCGCGGCTCGGCACCCCGGATGCGGAACTGACGCATGCGCATGCACCTCACGAATGGTCCGACACCTTGTCAACAGCGGCCCACTTCACCTGCCGTAGGTGACAACCACTGCCTCGCGAACCGACGTCATCACAACGGCCATGTGAACTCGGCAGCGCTCGTCGTCCGAGCCTGCCCGTGCCACGCGATCACCGAGAGTGTGGCAGCCCTACGCCACCGGGGACCAGACCGACTCGGCCAGAACCCGCGGCCGCCGCTACACCGCCACCGGCATCGCCGGCCCCCGGAACACACCCACCGGCAGTGGCAACTCACCAAGCCGTCGAGGCCGGCTCGCGCACCATGAAGACGTCCACGGGGTCCTCGGTCTCCAGGGTGAATCCGTGCCGCTCGTACAGCCGCCGGGCCGGGCTGCCCCGCAGCACGTTCAGCCGGACCGGGATGCCGTCGCGGTCGCATCGCTCCAGCAGCTCACGCAGTACTGCGGCGCCGATGCCGTTGCCCTGCACGTGCGGGGCCAGGTAGAAGTGCTCCAGCCAGTGGGCGCCCTCGGCCGGTCGCAGCGCCACGCAGCCGGCGAACGCGCCGCCCACCTCGATCACCCAGGTGTGCGCCGGAGCGAACCCGTCCCGCAGTCGCTGCCGCACCCGCTGCTCGTCGTACCGCCCGAGCCGCTCCAGGTCCGCCCGCAGCACCACGGCCCGCAACTCGGCCACCGCCTCGACGTCCGCCCCCGACGCCGGCCGCATCCTCCAGTCCCCCATGATCGCCAGACTACCGCCGCCGAACCCACCCTCACGGCGTGGGAACGCGAACGGCCCGGCACCGCGTGTGCGGTGCCGGGCCGTGGGTTGCGTGCCGCGGCCGGCGTCAGCCCTGGCGGGCCTTGAAGCGGGGCTCCTTCTTGTTGATCACGAAGGTCACGCCCCGCCGGCGCACCACCTGGGCGCCCGGCTTGGCCTTCAACGAGCGCAGGGACTTGCGTACCTTCATCGTGGTCTCCTCCCGAGGGGTCGAACGGGTTCCGCCGTCAGGGGCGGGCGGCGGCGGTACGGCCGTAGCGCCGCTGGAAGCGCTCCACCCGGCCCGCGGTGTCCACGACGCGCGAGGTGCCGGTGTAGAACGGGTGGCTAGCCGACGAGATCTCGACGTCGACGACCGGATACGTGGTGCCGTCCTCCCACTCGACCGTCCGCCGGCTGTCGATGGTGGAGCGGGTGAGGAGCTGGAAGCCTGCCGCGCGGTCGCGGAAGACGACGGGGCGGGAGACGGGGTGGATGCCGTGCCTCATGGGGTGTTCCTCCTCGGGGGAGTGCGTTCTTCGCCGGGGTCGGCGTGGGCGGGGACGGGCGTGCGCGAGGGTCAGCGCTCCTCGCGGAACAGGACGTGCTCGCCCGCCACCGCGTCGTACTTGCGCAGGACCAGCCGGTCGGGGTCGTTCAGACGGTTCTTGCGGGTCACGTAGGTGACTCCGGTGCCGGCCGTCGACTTCAGCTTGACGACGGGGCGTGAGGTGCTGCGGGCCATGAGGAACTCCTTCCGCCGACCGTCCGAGTCGGTTGACTCGAACACGTCAGACGGTTGACTCAACACCACCACCCGGTGATGCATTCCCGGCCCTCACCACCCTCCACGGGCACCCCTCACCACCCTCCACGGGCACCCCTCACCGCCCTCCACGGGCGCCCATCGCCGCCCTCTCCCGGGCCGCCCGCACCGCCGCCGACAGACTGCCGATGTCGTACGCCCCATGGTGCCGGCGCCCGTTCACGAAGAACGTCGGCGTGCCCGCCACCTGGCTGAGGTCCGCCGACTCCACGTCCTCGGCGATCCGCGCCGCGCCCCGGTGGGACCGCAGGTCCCGGTCGAAGCGCTCGGCGTCCAGCCCGAGGGCGTCGGCGTACTTGCGCAGATGGGCGAGGCGCAGCTCGCCCTGGTGGCTCAGCAGCAGATCGTGCATGTCCCAGTAGCGGCCCTGCGCCGCCGCGGCCTCAGCCGCCTCGGCGGCCAGCTGGGCGTGCAGGTGCACGTCCATCAGCGGAAGGTGGCGCCACACGTACCGAACGTCGCCGAAGTCGCCGAGCAGCTCACGGACGACCGGTTCGGCCTGGCCGCAGTACGGGCATTCGTAGTCGCCGTACTCCACGACGGTCACCGGCGCGTGCCGGGGCCCCCGGACGTGGTCGCGGTCGGGATCGACCGGCACCGCCAGGTCGACGAGCGTCTCGGCGTCGCCGAGCAGCGCCCGCTGCCGCAGCCGGCGCGGCAGCACCGCGAGGACCGCGGTGACGAACCAGCTGGTCAGGAAGGAGCCGACCAGCGCGCTCAGGATGCCGATCTTGGCGTCCTCGAGCTGTGTCCCCTGGAAGGCGAGGGTCGCGATGAGCAGGGAGACCGTGAAGCCCGTCCCGGCCAGGGCGCCGCCCGCCGTGACGGCACCCCAGCCGACCGGCGGGCGGACCCGCCCTCGGCTGAGCCCGTAGGCCAGCACGGACGCCCCGACGACGCCCAGCGGCTTGCCGACGACGAACGCGAGGAGGATGCCGAGCGTCACCGGCGAGGTGAACGCCCGCCCGAGCTGGTCGGCGTCGAGCGGGATACCGGTGTTGGCCAGGGCGAACAGCGGGACGACGAGATAGCTGGTCCACGGGTGGTACAGGCCCTGCAACCGCTCGTTCGGCGAGATCGCGGACGCGAGGCCGGCCTGCACCGAGCGGGCCAGCTCGGGCGTCGGCTGCTCGCGGAACCTCCGGAACAGGCCGGTGGCGTGTTCCAGGTCGGCGCGTGCCGCCGGGTAGGCGTAGGTCAGCAGGCCCATGGCGAGGCCGATGACCACGGGATCGACGCCCGACTCCAGCAGCGCGGCCCACGCGACGACCGCCAGCAGCGCGTAGACCAGGCCTCGGCGTACCCCGAGCGCGCGGACGAGGAGGATGACGCCGAACACCGCGACCGCGACGAGCAGCGCCGGTACCTCGACGTGCTCGGTGTAGGCGACGGCGATCACGCCGAGGGCGACGAAGTCGTCGACCACGGTGATCGTCAGGATGAAGATCCGCAGCCCGCTCGGCAACCGGTGCCCGACGACGGCGAGCATGCCGAGGGCGAAGGCGGTGTCGGTGGACATCGCCGCACCCCAGCCGTGTGCGGACGAGTGCCCCGCGTTGAGCACGAGGAAGAGGGCGACCGGTACGGCCATGCCACTGATCCCGGCCGCGAGCGGCAGGGCGAGACGCCGGCGGTCGCGCAGCTCCCCCATGTCGAACTCGCGGCGCGCCTCCAGCCCGACGACGAAGAAGAACAGCGCCATCAGTCCGCTGTTGATCCACTCCCGCAGCGGGAGCGAGAGACCGTGGGTGCCGATCCCGACGGACAGGTGCGTCTGCCAGAACGACGCGTAGCCCGTGGGAGCCGCGTTGGCCCACACCAGCGCGGCGAGGGGGGGGGGGGGGGGGAAGGGGGGGGGGGGGGGGGGGGGGCGCAAGGGGGGGGGGGAAGGGGGGGGGGGAGAAGAAGAAGGAGGATT
>NZ_JBVHWM010000118.1:0-13276 GCF_055564375.1 Streptomyces sp. NPDC029138 | reverse complement strand
GCAGACTTCGCAATCCACACCGAACCCGGAAGGCCCTCACCCGTTCAAGCACCCAGCGCGTGTGTCACCAACGTCCCGAGACAGCACACCTAGGGCCTGTCTGACAATTCGCGTCGTCGCCCGAAGGGCGGCCGCGCGGCGTCAGGTGCGTGCTCTCGCCGTGCCGGCTCCAGGCCCTCGTACTGGATGTACTTGGGTCTGGGGCCGGTGCGGCGAGAGTGCGTGCATGGCGTCGCGCGGCAGACGGGAATTGTCAGACAGGCCCTAGGCCGCGAGGTCCCGCTCCTCGCTCTCCAGGGGCGTACGGGCGCCGGGCAGCGGGGCGTTGTCCCGGCCGCTGTCCGCCGTCGGCCGCCGTCGCACGAGCCACCCGGCGCGCGGCGAGCGCTCCACGGCCCGCATCAGCGGGGTGAGCAGGGCCGTGGCCAGGGGGGACAGCAGCAGGACGACCGCCGTACCGAGGGCGAAGCCGCCGACGACGTCCGTCGGGTAGTGCACGCCCATGTAGACCCGGCAGAAGCCCTCCAGCAGGGCCAGGCCGATGCCGGCGAGGCCGAAGCGGCGGTGGGCGACGAAGAGCCCCACGCCGAGCGCCATGGTGATCGTCGCGTGGTCGCTGACGAAGGAGAAGTCGGTCTTGCCGGAGACGAGGACGTCCAGGCCCTGGTGGTCCACGAAGGGGCGGGGGCGCTCCACGAACCCGCGTATCGGGACGTTCACCAGCACCGCGAGGCCGGCCGCGAGCGGCGCCCACACCAGCGCGGCCACCGAGGGCGCGGCGTCCTCGCCGCCCCGGCGCCGCACGGACCACCAGCACCACAGGACCAGCAGCACCATGGCGAGCAGCAGGCCGTACTCACCGACGAACTCCATGACCCGGTCGAACCAGTGCGGCGCGTCCTTGGCCAGGCCGTTGATGTCGTAGAGCAGGTCGACGTCGGGGTTCGATCCGGATTCGGCGAGTACAGCCATCGTGCTGCGGCCCCTTCGTCGTCTTCCCGGACGCACCTCGTGTGCGTCGCTCCTGCCCCCCGTGGTTCGTAGATCCGCTTCCGCTGCACTGCCGCACTGACGTCCGCTCGGCTACGTCAACAGGAACGCACGTCCACCATCAATACGTTCCACTCTCCACTGAATGATCACGCAGACGTTATCGAAGAGAGACTCATCATCGCAGCTCAGGGGGTGGGTTCACGCTCGGTTCACACCGCCGTGGGGAGCGCTTTTGCGCCATCTTCGGTGACCCGGGTGGCGCCGAAGTAGTCCGGGGTGTCGATCGGGTCGAACCGGATGACGGCACCCGTGCGCGGGGCGTCGATCATGTATCCGCCGCCGACGTAGATGCCGACGTGCCGGATGGCCCGCGAGTCGGTGAGGTCGTCGGAGAAGAACACCAGGTCGCCCGGGAGCAGCTGGTCCCTCGAGGGGTGCGGACCGGCGTTGTACTGGTCGTTGGCCACGCGCGGCAGGGTGATCCCGACCTTCTCGTACGCGGCCTTGGTCAGCCCCGAGCAGTCGAAGCGACCGCCCTGGTCGGCGGTTCCGTTGCCGCCCCACAGATACGGCGTGCCGAGCCTGCTCTGCGCGAAGGCGATGGCGCCGGCGGCCTGCCGGGTGGGGTCGATCCGGGTGACCGGCGCGGCGAAGCTCTTCTCCAGGCTGCGGATGCGCTGGACGTAGTTCTTCGTCTCGCTGATGGCCGGAACCCCACCCGCCCGGATGACGCGGTAGGCGCCCGCGTTGTAGGCGGCGAGCATGTTGTCGGAGACGTTGCCCGGCACGTCCTTCACGTACTTCGCCAGCTCGCAGTCGTACGAAGCCGCCGACGGGATCGCGTCGTCCGGGTCCCAGATGTCCCGCCTGCCGTCCCCGTCGCCGTCGATGCCGTGGGTCGCCCATGTGCTCGGGATGAACTGCGCGATCCCCCGGGCGTCGGCGGGGCTGACGACGGTCGGGTTCCAGCCGCTCTCCTGGTACAGCTGCGCGGCGAGCAGCGCGGGACTGAGCGCCGGGCACAGATTGCCCCACTTCTGCACCAGCGACTTGTAGGCGGCCGGCACGGCCCCCTTGGCCAGCCCCCGGCTACCCGAGGTCACCCCGCCCACCAGGTTCCCGGCCACGAGATACACCCCGACGACGAGCAGCATGACGAAGCCCATGCCGAGCCCGACGGCCGCCCCACCGATCACCCATACCTTCCGCACGGTTCAACTTTCCCCCATGCGGGCGCGGTTCAAGGCCATTTGTGCGCGAAGTGGCGCCATTTCACAGGTGGCGTGGCGCAGGTGACGCGTCCTCAGCCGCTCAGCGGCCGGCCGTGGCGTCCCGGTACAGCTCCGCCGCCTCGCTCCCCAGGACCACGCTGTACGACGTGTCCGCCGTCGAGCCGCCCTGTTCATGGCCGCCGAGGATGCCGACGACCTGACCGTCACCGTTGACCCAGGGGCTGCCGCTGGTGCCGCCCGTGAACTCCGGGCAGTCGATGCGCTGTTGGGTACGGCTGTGCGGGACCGGCTTGTTGGTGCAGCTGATGGGCACCTCGCGGGAGTCGGGGTAGCCGGTGACGGTGACGGCGGTGGCACCGGTGGCCGTCCCGGTCGCGAACCGGTTGCCGCCGACCTCGTCCTCCAACCGCTCGCCGTCCCGCCCGGCGACGGCGGCGAAGGCGACGTCGCTGTCCTCGTCCCGCCCCTTGGCCCACCCGTCGGGCAGGAACCGCCGCGTCACCTTCCACACCCCGTACGGCGCCCGCCCGTCCCGGTAGCCCGGCACGAACACCAGATCGTCGCCGGCGCCGGCCACGCAGTGCGCCGCGGTGACGATCAGATCGCCGCGCGGGCTGTGCACCACCGAGGCGGTGCAGAAGTGGCCGCCGGCGAGCCTGCCCGCCCGGTCCCCGTCGAACAGCGCGCCCACCCGCGCGCTGTGCCGGGTCGCGACGGTGTCGGCGGTGACCCCGAGGGGCCCCCGCCCGTCGTCCGCGGCGGCCACGGAGGCCGAGGTCAGCGCGAGCAGCACCACAGCGCCGAGCAACGCGGGCCGTGAGGTGACCGAGATGCGTGAGGAGCGCTTCATCAGGCCCCACTCTGTCCGAGGAAGGTGAGAATCCCGTTCCGACTTCGCTGAGATTTTCCTGTGAAACCACCGGTTCCCCGTCGGCGGCGGTCAGAACGCCGTCGTCGTCCCGCCGTACACCGCGCTGATCTGCCCGGCGGGGGGTCGGCGGACTGTGCCCCTCCCAGTCACCTCCCGGTCACCGTAGCGTCGCCGTGAGCGGCCACTCCACGCCTGTCAGCTCCTCCGAGAGCGTCCACAGCCGCCGGGCCGCGGCCGGGTCGCTCGCCGCCGCGCTGCGGCCGACCAGGGTCGGGGCGCCGCGCATCTCGGCCGGGCCGTCGGGGCCGACGTAGGACGCGCCGGGCAGGTCCTGGGTGGCCGCGAAGAGCGTGGGCAGGGCGCCGGCCTTGTCGTCCTGGGCGAGGAACCGGTTGCCGACCCGCATGAACACGCGGGCGAAGGGGTTGGCGCTGTGGCTCTGGAGGTTCGTCGCCGCCCAGCCGGGATGCGCCGCCAGGGCCCGTACGGCCGAGCCGGCCTCCGTCAGGCGCCGCTGCAACTCCAGGGTGAACAGGAGGTTGGCCAGCTTCGACTGGGCGTAGGCCCGGGTGGGGCTGTAGTTCCCGCGCAGGTTCACGTCCTCGAAGTGGATCATCCGGTCGCCCATGCGGTGCGCGCCGGACGCCACGGTCACCACCCGGTCGGTGATCCGGGGCAGCAGCAGGTTGGTCAGCGCGAAGTGCCCGAGGTGGTTGGTGCCGAACTGCAACTCGAAGCCCTGCTTGGTGCGCTGCTCCGGCACCATCATCACGCCCGCGTTGTTGATCAGCAGATCCAGCGGGCGGTCCCAGCCGGCGGCGAACTCGCGCACCGAGTCCAGATCCGCCAGGTCCAGCCGGCGCACCTCGGTACTGCCGACCACCCGCGCCGCCGCGGCACCGCCCCGGGCGAGATCCCGTACGGCGAGCACCACATGCGCCCCGGCGCCGGCCAGCGCCTGGGCGGCGGTGAGGCCGATGCCGCTGTTGGCACCGGTGACGACGGCCGTACGGCCGGTCAGGTCGGGGAGACGGGTCGCGTTCCACTTGCCGCGCTTGCCGCGCGTTTCGGTCGTATCAGCCATGCCCTCAAAGTAGACACCGCCAACAATGCTGTCAATGACAACAATGCTGGCGTTGCCAACAAAGCTGGCGCTGACAACATCGAGATACGATGATGCGCATGCCCACAAGCCGCCCCTACCACCACGGAGACCTGCGCGCCGCGCTGCTCAAGAGCGCCGAGCGCACTCTGCGCGACAAGGGGGTCGGCGCGCTCTCGCTGCGCGAACTGGCCCGGGACGTGGGCGTCAGCCACGCCGCCCCCGGCCGGCACTTCAAGGACAAGCAGGCCCTGCTCGACGCCCTGGCGCTGGACGGATACGAGCGCCTGAACCAGGCCCTGGCCACCGCCGACCGCCCCGACCAGCCCTTCGAGGAGCGGATGACCGCCCTCGCCCGCGCCTATCTCGGCTTCGCCGTCGAGAACCCCGAACTGCTGGAGCTGATGTTCGCGCGCAAACACGACCCCGACAGCTCCGTCCAGCTCGCGGCGGCCGTCGACCGCTCCCTCGGCTCCTTCACCCGGCTGGTCGCGGACGCCCAGGCACAGGGCGAGATCGTCCAGGGCGACCCCGAGCGCCTCACCACCGTCGCCGCCGCGAGCCTGCACGGCCTGGCCGCCCTGATCGCCGGCGGCGCGCTCGACGCGGAGGAGACCCTGGCCGGCCTGGACACACACGTCCACCTACTGCTGCACGGCCTACGCCCACGCTGACCGACTCCACCACCTCCCCGCCCACCGCCGACAGCGACTGGGCCGAGGAGGAGTCCCTGGACCTGGAGGCACCGGCTACGGCCGCTCCTCCCACGACGCCAAGCCCACCTGACAGACCGACACCGGCTGCGCCAAGCGCACGATTTCGGACGTCCCCGCGGTGACCGACCCCGCGACCGGCGTCTCAAGCCATGGCCCGTTTTCTCATCCCCCCGTGAGAACATCGACGCGACGCGTCACCCGACCGGTTCCGCTCCGACCTCGTTGCCCGGCGTCACCTGCCGTGATACACAGAGTGACCGAACGGGCTATTCGTACGAAACCCGCCAGTCAATGACGTCAAGTCGACATACGTCGGCGACGTTGTCGGCGACAATGAGGCCTGACCTCTGCACACCGCAGGGGCACTCACGGAACTACCCACCAGGGGCGGTGACTTACATGCTCTTTGCGGCCGACAAGGGAGACATCAACACCATCATCGGCGGGATCGCTCCGGACTGGGGCCCCTTCGGCAGCCTGGGCAACGAGGCCAAGGTGATGATCGAGGTGGTCATGGCCGTGGCCATCCTCCTCTGCCTCGGTATCGCGGTGTGGGGCGCGGCGAAGCAGCGCATCGGCGCCACGGCCCTCCGGGACACCTTCAGCGCGGAACAGGGCAAGGGCCTCATCATCGCCGGGCTCACCGGGGTGTTCATCATCGGATCCCTCGGCACCCTGTTCACGATCGTGTACGGCATGGCGGTCTAGCCCCCGCCCCCTCCACCCCACCCACCCGTCGTGCCCACCGGCTGAGGTTGCGTCTCCCTGATGTCGAGTCACCACACCGCGCCCCTGCGGGAACCAGCACGGCTACCGTCGTATGTCTACGAGGGTGAGGGAGCGCACACGGCATGAGTCCCGGAGACGAACAGGGCTACGACTACCCCGAGACGGGCCACACCCGAACCCGCCTCCCCGACCCCGACCCCTACGGCGGCGCCCCCCGCCGCCCCCACCGCACGTCCTCCAGAAGCCTGGTCACGGTAGTAGGCGTAGTAGTCCTCCTGATCGCC
Organism: Streptomyces sp. NPDC029138; assembly: GCF_055564375.1. Lineage (NCBI taxonomy): Bacteria > Bacillati > Actinomycetota > Actinomycetes > Kitasatosporales > Streptomycetaceae > Streptomyces > Streptomyces sp. NPDC029138. The sequence goes on along the minus strand of NZ_JBVHWM010000118.1, from coordinate 7,349 downwards.
GCAATCGCCTTCGCGAACAGGGGGGACGACGCGCCTGCCGACGGCACGACGACAAAGGGCTCCAAGCCCCGAACATCCTCGACAGCCCCCTCAGGCACCCGCCCGGTAGAAACAAGAACCGGCACCATCCCGTCGGGCTTCGCCCACACAGCCCAGGGCGCCCAGAGCGCGGCGGCGAACTATGCGGTGGTTCTGTGGTCCGACGGCATGGTCGGCACGGCCAACAGGCACAGCATCATCGAGGCAGTGGCCGACCCGAGCGCCGTGAGCCGACTCCAGTCGGTTTTCGACGCCAATTACTCGGCGGACTTCCTCGTGAACATCGGCCTCAACGCCGACGGCAGCGTTCCCAAGGACGCCACCTTCGTCGACCGCACATTGCCGGCCGGCACGAAGATGACGTCCTACAGCAACGAGGCGGCGACCGTCGAAGTCTGGTGCAACACGCTGTTCGGCCTGGCCGGTGAAAGCTCGAACAACCCTGTGACCAGTGGCTGGTCCACCGTCACCTTCAAGCTGAAGTGGGACGGCAGCGACTGGAAGGTGCTGGAGACCAGCCAGAAGACAGGCCCCACCCCGATCACCGGAGACAATCCCGTCTCCGGCGCCGATGAGATCGGCAAGGCGGTCAAGGAGTTCGGAGGGTTCACATATGCCCGGTAGCCCGCAGCGCGTACTCAGGATCGCCGGCCTGGTGGGCGCCGTACATGCCGCCCTCGTGCTCCTGGGCACGCGAGCCGTCGCGGCCCCCTCGCCCACGCCGACTCCCAGCAAGAGCGCCGACTGCTCCCTGCTCGCGCCTCCTGCCCGCAAGTTCTGCGAGTCCGGCGGCTCCCCCGGCGGATCCTCCGGTGTCACCCCCAGCAACCCCCTCACCGACACCCTCGACCCGCTCTCCTCCCTCGCCAAGGGATGTGCGGACGCCGCCTCCTGGACCATCGGGAAGCTCAGTGATGCCGTGAAGGAGACCGCCAGCGTCGACTTCACCAATCAGGCCTTTCTGAAGCAGTACGCCGTCGTCTTCGCCGCCTCCACGATCCTCACGCTGCTGCTGTGGCTGCTGGCCGTGGCCAAGCGAGCCGTAAGGGGCGTACCGCTCACCACCGCCATCTCGGAAGCCGTCGGCTTCCTCTGGCTGACCGTGCTGGCCTCCGCCTTCACCCCCCTGATCCTGTACACCGTCGTATCGGCGACGGACGGCGTCACGGACGTCCTCGCGAAAGCCACCGGCGACCAGGCCGACACCTTCTTCGGCACGTTCTCCGGCGCCCTGAAGAAGGGCAACGACATCGGCGGCGGCCCCATCATGCTGATCGTCGTGTCCCTGGTCAGCATCCTCGCCGCCGGCGTCCTCTGGCTGGAGCTGGTCATCCGCGCCGCCCTGCTCTACGTCGGCGCCCTCCTCGGCACCGTCGTCTACGCGGGCCTGGTCGACAAGAACCTGTGGGGCCACGTCCGCCGCTGGGCCGGCATCATGATCGCCGTCATTCTCGTCAAACCGGTCATCGTGATCGTCCTCGGCCTGGCCGGCGCGCTCTCCGGCGACAGCGGCCCCGATGCCTTCTCCGCCGTCGTCTCCGGCCTCGCCATCATCCTGCTGGCCATCTTCGCCAGCGCGATGATCTACCGCTTCGTCCCCGGCTTCGGCGACGAGATCGCCGGCTCCCGCAGCAACCGCATCATGCAGGGCGCCGAGGGCAAGGCCGCCGCCGTCATCAGCTCCCCCGCCACCCTCGTCGCCCAGGGCATCAAGACCCACAGCACCCGCGCCGACACCTCGGGCGGGCAGGCCGCCGGCAGCCCCCGCCCAACCAACCCCGCCAGCGGCGGCGTCGCCGCCCACAGCAGCCGCACCCCCACCGGGGGCACCGGCGGAGCCGTCCCCTCCGCCACGCCCGCGCCCCGCGCGCCCAGCGCGGTGAACACTCCGCACGCCAGCAACACACGCAACAACCGCACGGGAGGTGAAGGGCGTTGACGACCGAGTCCCACCTGTCCCATCCGGTCACGCCCCGCCGTACATATCTCATCGGCCGCGCCCGGCCGAACGCGATCGTCGGCCGGAACCGCGAGTCCGGCGAGATCGCGCTGATCATCGCCGGCGCGTTCCTCGGCATGATGTGCGGCCTCCTCGTCCCGGTCCTGTCCCTGCGGATCGTGCTGCTGACCGGCTTCCCGCTGCTCGCGCTCGCCGCGGTCTACGTGCCGTACAAGCGCCGCACCTTCTACAAGTGGTTCGAGATCAACCGCAGCTACAAGCGCACCGTCAAGCGGGGCGCCGTCTACCGCTCCACCGCCATGGAGGCCGGGACCCGGCTCGACGGGCGCGAGATCGAGATCGGCCCGCCTCCGGGCATCGGCCGCATCACCTGGCTCGCCGCACCCTTCGGGCCGGACGAGATCGCCGTACTGCTGCACGCCGACCGCAAGACCGTCACCGCCGCCATCGAGATCGAGGGCCCCGGCGTCGGCCTGCGCGACTCCGAGGACCAGGAAGCCCTGGTCGACCGCTTCGGCACCCTGCTCAAGCACGTCGCCAACGGAGACGGCTTCGTCACGCGTCTCCAGATGCTCGCCCGGACCCTGCCCGCCGACCCGGACGCACACGCCAAGGATGTCGGCCAACGCGGTGACCCCCGCGCCCCCGCCTGGCTCCAGCAGTCCTACGACCAGCTCCAGTCCATGGTGTCCACCAGCAGCGAGCAGCACCGCGCCTACCTCGTCGCCTGTATGCACTACAGCCGCGAACTGGCCGCCGAGGCACACGCCATGGCCCGCGCCGTCCGTGCCCACGGCGGCAAGGTCGACCGGGACGCCGGGCTCGCCGTCGTCATGGCTCGCGAGCTGACCGACATCTGCTCGCGGCTCCAGGAGGCCGACATCCGGGTGCGGCAGCCGCTCGGTCAGGGGCGGCTGGCCTCCCTCATCCACTCCATGTACGACCCCGACCACCCCATCGACCACATCCAGGCGATGACCCAGCGCAACGCCTGGCCGGCCGAGCTGGACGCCATGGAGCCCACCTACCTCCAGGCCAAGACCCGGGAGTCGTCCACCCGTGCGCCCTGGTGCCACGCCACCGCCTGGGTGAAGGAGTGGCCGATGACCCCGGTAGGCGTCAACTTCCTCGCGCCCCTCCTCGTCCACACCCCGGACGTCATCCGCACGGTCGCCGTCACCATGGACCTCGAACCCACCGAGGTCGCCATCGAGCGCATGCTGACCGAGAAGACCAACGACGAGGCCGAGGCGTCCCGCGCCGCGAAGATGAACCGGACCGTCGACCCGCGCGACATCGCCGCGCACAACCGCCTCGACCAGCGTGGCGAGGACCTCGCCAGCGGCGCCGCCGGCGTCAACCTCGTCGGCTACATCACCGTCTCCTCCCGTTCCCCGGAGGCCCTCGCCCGCGACAAGCGCACGATAAGGGCCTCCGCCGGCAAGTCGTACCTCAAGCTGGAGTGGTGCGACCGAGAGCACCACCGCGCCTTCGTGAACACACTTCCGTTCGCCACCGGCATCCGAAGGTAGGGGCTGATTCGCCGATGCGGGATCCGCTGTCCGTCCTCACCGAGGCCTTCACCTCCTTCCTGTTCGGGAAGGTCGAGACGACCCGGCTGCCGGTGCGCACCTCCACGGGCCAGGCCCAGGCCGTCTACCTGCCCACGGCCGCGCCCGGCCTCGGCGACTCCGGCGTCATCATCGGCCGCGAGGTGTACTCCGGGAAGGGCTACATCTACGACCCCTTCCAGCTGTACGGCCAGCAGCTGCCGGCCCCGCACTGGCTCGTCCTCGGCGAGTCCGGGAACGGCAAGTCGGCCCTGGAGAAGACCTACGTCCTGCGCCAGCTCCGCTTCAAGGATCGCCAGGTCGTCGTCCTCGACGCACAGGGCGAGGACGGGGTCGGCGAGTGGAACCTCATCGCCCAGGAGCTGGGGATAACGCCGATCCGGCTGGACCCGATGGCCGCCCTGGACCACGGCATCCGGCTGAACCCCCTGGACCCGGCGATCACCACCACCGGTCAGCTGGCCCTGCTCCGCACGATCATCGAGGTAGCGATGGGCCACGGCCTGGACGAGCGCTCCGGCTTCGCCCTGAAGGTCGCCCACTCGTTCGTCAACGAGACCATCGTGGACCGCCAGCCGGTCCTGTCCGACATCGTGGAGCAGCTACGGCACCCCGAGCCGGAGTCGGCGGAGGCGATGAACGTCGCCATAGACGACGTACGCGCCTGGGGCCTCGATGTCGCCCTGGTCCTGGACCGGTTGGTCGACGGTGACCTCCGGGGCATGTTCGACGGCCCGACGACGGTCGGCATCGACCTGGACGCCCCGCTGATCGTCTTCGACCTCTCCCACATCGACCGCAACTCCATCGCCATGCCGATCCTCATGGCGATCGTCGGCGTGTGGCTGGAGCACACCTGGATCCGCCCCGACCGGAAGAAGCGCATCTTCCTGGTCGAGGAGGCCTGGCACATCATCAACAGCCCGTTCGTGGCGCAGCTGTTCCAGCGACTGCTGAAGTTCGGCCGCCGGCTGGGCCTGTCCTTCGTGGCCGTCGTCCACCACCTGTCCGACGTCGTCGACGGCGCCGCGGCGAAGGAGGCGGCGGCCATCCTGAAGATGGCGTCGACCAGGACGATCTACGCCCAGAAGGCCGACGAGGCCAGGGCCACGGGCCGGGTGCTCGGCCTCCCCCGCTGGGCGGTCGAGATCATCCCCACGCTGACACCCGGCATCGCGGTCTGGGACGTCAACGGCAACGTCCAGGTGGTCAAGCACCTGGTCACGGAGACGGAACGACCGCTGGTCTTCACCGACCGCGCCATGACCGAGTCCTCCAGCGACCTCGCGGCCGACGACGCGCTGCGCGCGGCCGAACTGGAGGCCGAGCAGCGGGCGGCGGCCTTCGTGGAGCAGCACGTGGGCGACTCCGAGTCGACGGTGGCGTAAGGGCACGAGAGTACGAGGGTACGCAGCGGTACCTAGGGGGACGTAAGGGAGTACAGGTGAGACCGGACGACCGCCGCGAGGACCGCCGGGACAGCCGCCGGGAGGGCCAGGGCGGCATCCCCGACGGCCTGCTGATCGGCATCCTCGCGTTCCTGCTCGGCATGACCGTGCTGGTGTGGACGGCCACGGGCCTGGCGGCCTGGTTCACCCAGGGCGCCTGGCCCACCGGGGTCACGTTCACCCGCACACCCCTGGCCATGCGTCACCTCATCGGCCGCCCCCACGACATCACCGGCGCCTGGCCGGACACCCCACCGTCCCAGCTCTCCGGCTGGGGCCTGTTCTGGGGCCTCTTCATAGGCCAACTGATGATCCTCTTCGTCCTCACGATGTTCACGCTGGGCACGGTGGCACGGTGGAGGGCCGGAAAAGCCCGGAGGGCTGCCGCCGAGGGGGCTGCCGCCGGGGGTGGGCGGATGACGGGGGCCGGGCCGACGGGGGCTGGGTCAGTGGGTGCCGGGTACGGCGTTGATGGACCCGCGGCCGGCGAGTATGCGGTCGGCGGATCGGTGGCTGGGCCTGCGGCTGGGGGGCCGGTGGCTGCTGGGCCTACGGCCGGCGGGCCGACCGGTGCCGCGTCTCGGGCAGGCAGACCGGTGGCCGGCGGGCCCGCGGGGTCGGCGTTCGAGGGCGCCGCGTCCGCATTCGGCCCTCAGCCCGAGGTCCCGGCGCCTCGCAGGGAGGCTGAGCCACTGGGATCGGGCACCTTCTCGGCCGACGGTGAACGGGTGGGCGGGTGGGAAAAAATCCTCATCGCACCCAGGGAAAGCCGCCGCACCACCGCAACCCACGCCATCCAGAACGCCCCCGGCCCCACCCTCATCGTCACCTCGAACCCCACCCTCTGGGCGGACACAAAGGACGCGAAGGCCAAACTGGGCCCCACCATCCTCTACGACCCCACCCACCTCTGCGACACCCCGGCCCGCCTCCACTGGTCCCCCACCACCGGCTGCGAGGACAAACAAACGGCGCTGCACAGAGCAACAGCCCTGCTGGCCCCCGTACAACCCACCGCCAAGATCGACCAGGCGGTGGCGGACACGGCGACCACCCTCCTCCGCAGCTACCTGCACGCCGCCGCCCTGGACAACCGCACCATCCGCCACGTCCACCGCTGGTCCCAGGGCACCCAGGTCCAAGAGGCCGTCCGCACCCTCCGTACGCACCCCAAGGCCGCCCCGGGCTCCGCAGGCGAGCTGGAGGCGGCCCTCACCGCGCACCCCGAACGCCGCGACATCGCCCAGGAACTGACGAGCAGGGCCCTCGCGGCCCTCTCCACGGTCAACATCCGCGAAGCCTGCACTCCGCACCGAAATGATGCCCTCGCCTTGGATTCCTTCGTCCAAGAAGGGGGCACGCTTTATGTGGTCGGTGAATCCATCGAGGACCCGAGGAGCAATCCGGGCGCGATGCCGCTCCTGACGGCCCTCGTCTCCAGCGTGGTCGAGCGCGGCCGGCGCATGGCCGAACGGTCATCCTCCGGTCGGCTCGACCCACCACTCACCCTGGTCCTGGACGACATCGCGGCCGTGGCCCCGTTCCCCGAGCTACCGACCCTGCTCGCCACGGGAGCCGACCGGGGCCTGCCGACGCTCGCCCTGCTCCGCTCCCGCGAACAGGCCCGCTCCCGCTGGCCGCATCAGGACCTACCGGTCTGAGCCGACCGCTCCAGAACGAACTCCAGCTCCTTCTCGGCCTCGTCCTTCGAGAACGACACCACCACACCACTCGGAACGAAGCCGATCCTCCGGTACGCCGCCTGCGCTCGCGCGTTCTCCTCATGGACGATCAGCCGCACCCGCTCGGCCTCCCGCGTCCACGCCCAGGCCACACCGGCCTCGAACAGCGCCTCGATCAGGCCGTTCCCCCGGTGCTCGGGCCGTACGAACACCCCGACGACATGCCCTTGCCGCCGCTCGACGGGAACCTCGGCCCAGTCCTTCGTCCCGGCCTCTTCGATGAGTACGGTGACCGAGCCGGCCCACGTCCCGTCGGACGCCTCGGCGATGAACTGCTGGGCCGTCGTGGACCCCTTCCCGGAGGTGACGGCCCGGTCCTGCCAGAAGGAGTCGGGCTTGGCCGCGGCGTTCTCGTACGTCTCCAGAAAGGCCAGGTGCGCAATGGGATCGCGCAACGCGTCCAGCCGCAGTTCCTTCACCCGCTCCCAGTCATCGGGACGTATGGCGCGGACAACGTACTCGTTTCTGCCGAGAAAGCTCATGAGTTCACCCTAAACGCAGAAAACCCCCGCACCGAAGTGCGGGGGTTTCCTCAAAAATTGTTCGGCGGTGTCCTACTCTCCCACAGGGTCCCCCCTGCAGTACCATC
>NZ_JBVHWM010000117.1:0-14197 GCF_055564375.1 Streptomyces sp. NPDC029138 | reverse complement strand
TGTCCGGTTCCCTCCCCGGGGGTTTTTTGCTGGGGAAGGGCGGGGAGGAGACAACCCAGGGGGGGGGGGGGGGGCCCCCCCGGGGGGGGCGGCGGGGCCGCATTCGACATGCGGCCCCGCCGCGTGGGCGCGATCGGCCGAGGACGGCCCGCGGCCGCCGGAGCAGTCGCGGTCCCCGCGCCCCGGGCGCGGGGACCGACCGCTACCTGACAGCCGAAGCCAGGGCCACCACGACGAACATGAGAACAAGCGCACCGGCCATGATCCGGTTCCGGGTTTTCGGGTCCACGTATTCGAGACTAACCGGCCCCGCCCAACGCCCACCGCTCGACCACCTCGTACCGGGGCTGCTCCCCCGCCACCCCGGACGTCGGCAGCCGGCTGCGCACCAGCGCCAGGTCGGCCACGGTCCAGGTCCCGCTGACGAACTCCGCGAGGCCCGCCACATACGGCCGTACGTCCACCGCGTCCCGGCTGCGGGCCAGCGTCAGATGGGCCTTGTACCGCCGGTCTTCCCCCATCGGCACCCCGGCCTTCCGCGCCGCCGCCTCCGCCCGGTCGGCCAGCAGCCGCAGCGCCTCCACGTCCCCCCGGGCGCCCGTCCACAGCGCGCGGCCGTGGCCGAACTGGCCGCCGCCCGCGACGGAGAGCGGGAAGGGCGCCGTACGGTGGGCCGCGCGGGCCAGGCGGTCCGACAGCGCGGGTACGACGTCGTCGGCGACCTCGCCGTAGAACGCGAGGGTGAAGTGCCAGCCGGGGCGGGCGGTCCAGCGCAGCCGGCCGGCACCCGGCAGCTGCCTCAACCGGGCCACCTCCGCGGCGAGTTCCTCCACGACGTCCCCGGGGGGCAGTACGGCGGCGAAGAGTCTCATACACCTCACGATCCCAGACCCCGGCGGGCATCATGGACTCATGGCGATCACCGTTCGAGAAGGCCGCCCCGACGACCTGCCCGCGATACTCGGCATGCTCGACAGCAGTGTGGAGTGGCTCGTCTCACAGGGACGGACCGGCCAGTGGGGCACCGAGCCGCTGTCGGAGCACGCCAGGACCGTCGAGGCGGTCGCACGGGCCATGGACGAGGGCACCACGTACATCGCCGAGGTGGACGGCGTACCGGCCGCCACGCTCACCCTCACCGACGGGCCCGGCGCCTACCTGTCCCACCTTCCGCCGCCCGGCGAGCCCGAGCGGTACATCCACTGGCTCGCCTCCGACCGCCGCTTCAAGGGGCAGGGCGTGGGCAGCGCGCTGCTCGCGCACGCCGCCGAGGTGACCCGGCGGGCCGGCGTGGGCCTGCTGCGCGTGGACTGCTACGCGGGCGACGACCGCGGGCTCGTCGCCTACTACGAGGCCAACGGCTTCACCCCGACGCACACCTACACCCACGGCCCGGACGACTGGCCGGGACAGGTGCTGGCCCGGAGGGTCGACCAGGACCCTCCGGGAGAACACTGACGGGGCCGGACGGCAGGCTCACGCCGCCGTCGCCAGCCGCTCCCGTTCGCGCGGCACGAAGCGGACCCGCGGATGGCCGTGGTGCCAGCCCACCGACAGGCGCAGGCCGCCGATGCGGGCCAGGACCAGGCCGATCGCCCCGGCCGCCGCGGCCGACACCACACCGCCGGCCGCGAAGCCGATCCGGGCGCCGTAGGTGTCGGTGATCCAGCCGACGACCGGCGCGCCCAGCGGCGTACCGCCCATGAACACCATCATGAACAGGGCCATCACCCGGCCGCGCATGGCCGGGTCGGTGCCCATCTGCACGGCGGTGTTCGCGGTGACGTTGACCGTCAGGCCGAAGACCCCGATCGGGACCATGAGCAGCGCGAACAGCCAGTACGACGGCGCCACCGCCGCCACGGTCTCCAGCGCGCCGAACGCCAGCGCGGCGGCGATCAGGACGCGCAGCCGGGCCGTGCCGCGCCGGGCGGCCAGCAGGGCGCCCACCAGGGAGCCGACGGCCATCAGGGTGTTGAAGAGGCTGTAGGCACCGGCTCCGGCGTCGAAGACGTCGTCCGCGTAGGCGGACAGCCACACCGGGAAGTTGAAGCCGAAGGTGCCGATGAAGCCGACCAGGACGATCGGCCAGATCAGCTCCGGCCGCTTCGCCACATAGCTGAGGCCCTCCCGCAGCTGGCCCTTGCCGCGCGGCGCGCGCTCGACCACGTGCAGTTCGCGGGCCCGCATCAGCAGCAGGCCGGCGATCGGCGCGGCGAAGGACAGGCCGTTGGCGAGGAACGCCCAGCCGGTGCCCACGCCGGTGATCATCAGACCGGCGACGGCGGGGCCGACCAGCCGGGCGGACTGGAAGTTCGCCGAGTTCAGGCTGACCGCGTTCTGCAACTGCTCGGGGCCGACCATCTCGGAGACGAAGGACTGCCGGGCCGGGTTGTCGACCACCGTGGCCAGGCCGACGGCGAAGGCGGCGACGTAGACGTGCCAGACCTGGACATGGCCGGAGAGGGTCAGCGCGGCGAGCGCGAGACCGGTGACGGCCATCGCGGTCTGGGTGACCAGCAGGGCGGGGCGCTTGGGCAGGCGGTCCACGAGGACGCCGCCGTACAGACCGAACAGCAGCATCGGCAGGAACTGGAGGGCCGTCGTGATGCCGACGGCCGCTGAGGAGCCGGTGAGGCTGAGGACCAGCCAGTCCTGGGCGATGCGCTGCATCCAGGTGCCGGTGTTGGAGACGACCTGGCCGATGAAGAAGAGGCGGTAGTTCCGGATCTTCAGCGAGCTGAACATCGAGGACTTACGGGAAACGGGGGTGGTAGGGGCCGGTGCGGGGGCGGAAGGTGTTCCGGGTCCCGTACTCAAAAGGGTTCGCCTCCTTGGATCATGCGCTTACAGATGTGCGAGCTTCTCCAGCACGGGGGCGGCGGCGCGCAGAGTGGCCCACTCGTCCTCGTCGAGGCCCTCGACCAGGCCGGCCAGGAAGGCGTTGCGCTTGCGGCGGCTCTCTTCGAGCATGGCCTCGGCCTGCTCGGTCTGGGTGACGACCTTCTGGCGCCGGTCCTCGGGGTGCGGCTCGAGGCGGACCAGCCCCTTGGCTTCGAGCAGCGCGACGATGCGGGTCATCGACGGCGGCTGGACGTGCTCCTTGCGGGCCAGTTCGCCCGGGGTGGCGGAGCCGCAGCGGGCGAGGGTGCCGAGCACCGACATCTCGGTGGGGCTCAGCGACTCGTCGACCCGCTGGTGCTTGAGCCGACGGGACAGCCGCATCACGGCGGAGCGGAGTGCGTTCACGGCGGCTGCGTCGTCGCCATGGGTAAGGTCCGGCATGTTCTTTAGCGTAACTCATTACTCTCGCTAAAGACCAGTCGGGCGCGCCAAGGATGCCCGTGACACCCGCCACTGAACCCTGCGATCACCCGTACGGGTGAGCCGGTTCCGGAAAGCGATACATCGGACGGCCGGATATGGCGACCCTCGTACGCATGGGGACCAGTGTGCTCAGCCTGCGGATAGACGGGGAGCTGCTCGAACGGCTCCGGCACCACGCGGCGAGAAGAGGAATGAGCGTCCAAGACTATGTCGTCCGGACGCTCATTCGGGATGACTTCGACGAGCGGTTCCAGACCGCCGTCGAGGAGACGGAGAAGTTCTACGGCGTCACCTGACGCCCACCGGTCAGGTCAGGCCCAGGGCCGGCATCAGGTAGTAGAAGGCGAAGACCGCCGAGACGACGTACATCGCCGCCGGGATCTCCTTGGCCCGCCCGGCAACCAGGCGCAGCACCGTGAAGGTGATGAAGCCCATGCCGATGCCGTTCGTGATCGAGTAGGTGAACGGCATCATCAGCATCGTCACGAACGCCGGGATCGCGATGGTGTAGTCCGCCCAGTCGATCTCCTTGATGGAGTTCGACAGGATCAGGAAGCCGACCGCGACCAGCGCCGGGGTGGCCGCCTGGGACGGGACCATCGTGGCGATCGGGGTGAGGAACAGCGCGACGGCGAAGAGTCCGCCCGTGACGACGTTCGCGAGGCCGGTACGGGCGCCCTCGCCGACGCCGGCCGTGGACTCCACGAAGGCGGTGGTGGCCGAGGAGGAGCTGGCACCGCCCGCCGCGACCGCGAGGCCGTCCACGAAGAGGACCTTGTTGATGCCCGGCATGTAGCCCTCGGCGTCCGTCAGCTTGGCCTCGTCGCTGATGCCCATGATCGTGCCCATCGCGTCGAAGAAGCACGACAGCAGGACCGTGAAGACGAAGAGGATGCCGGTCAGCACGCCGACCTTGGAGAAGCCGCCGAACAGGCTCACCTGGCCGACCAGGCCGAAGTCCGGGGTGTCGACCGGGTTGCCCGGCCACTTCGGGACCGTCAGGCCCCAGGAGGGGATCGTGGCGACCGCGTTGATGATCACCGCGAGGACGGTCATGCCGACGATGGAGATGAGGATCGCGCCCGGCACCTTGCGGACGATCAGCGCGAAGGTGAGCAGCGCGCCCAGGATGAAGATCAGCACCGGCCAGCCGGTGAGGTGACCGCCGGTGCCCAGCTGGACGGGGACGGTGGTCTGGGCGGCGTCCGGCATACGGGTGACGAAGCCGGAGTCGACCAGGCCGATCAGCATGATGAACAGGCCGATACCGATGGAGATCGCCTTGCGCAGACCGAACGGCACGGCGTTCATCACGCGCTCGCGCAGACCGGTGGCGACCAGCAGCATGACGACGAAACCGGCGAGGACGACCATGCCCATGGCGTCCGGCCAGGACATGCGCGGCGCGAGCTGGAGCGCGACGACCGAGTTCACACCGAGGCCGGCGGCGAGCGCGATCGGCACGTTGCCGATGACGCCCATCAGCAGCGTGGAGAACGCGGCCGTCAGCGCGGTCGCCGTCACCAGCTGGCCGTTGTCCAGGTGGTGCCCGTACATGTCCTTCGCGCTGCTGAGGATGATCGGGTTCAGCACGATGATGTACGCCATCGCGAAGAAGGTGGCGAAACCGCCGCGCACCTCGCGGGCGAGGGTGCTGCCGCGCTCGGAGACCTTGAAGTAGCGGTCGAGGGCGCCGGAGGCGGGCGCGCCGCCCGGCTTTTCGGGGGTGGGGACCTTGGCGGGAGCCGAGGTGGACATGCGGGACCTCATCACCAGCGGGGTTCCCCCGAGCCCCGTTGGAGTTTCCTACGATCAGAAGTGGCCAGAGACAAACGGTTTCAGTATGAACGTATGAGTGGGAGATCGCTATCTCCGCGCGTAGACCCTGACGGCGCTTAAGCTGTGCGCATGGCTAAGTGGACCCCCAAGCACGAGGCGCCGGAGCCCCTGGAGGGGCCCGTGGTCGCCACGATCACCGGCGGCACCCTCGTGTGGTTCGTCCTCTTCCTGGTCCAGCTCCCCTTCTACGGCTGGTTCGACGACCACGGGCACGTGTGGTGGCTGTGGACCTGCCTGGCCGGGGGCGGGCTGGGACTGATCGGGGTCTGGTACGTGCGGAAGCGGGACGCCGCGCTGAAGCGGGCGGCGGCTTTGAAGGCGACGTCGGCCGAATAGCCGGCCGGCTGCGGCCGGCCACTGGAGACTCCGCCCCGAGCCCCGTTTCCGCCGGGCGAGCCGGGTGGGCGGGCGGGCGAAATCGCACGTAACGTCGACTGCATGAGCCATATAGACGCGGGCGCCGAACTCGACCCCGTGCACCCCGTGGCCCTGCCGAGGAGACCCTCGGCAGGGCTGACCGGTGCGGAGGTCGCGGACCGCGTCAGCCGGGGCCTCGTCAACGACGTACCGGTGCGCAGCAGCCGGTCGCTCGGGGAGATCGTCCGGGCGAACGTCTTCACCCGGTTCAACGCGATCATCGGCGTCCTGTGGCTGATCATGCTGTTCGTGGCGCCGATCCAGGACAGCCTCTTCGGCTTCGTGATCCTCGCCAACACCGGCATCGGCATCGTCCAGGAGTGGCGGGCCAAACAGACCCTGGACTCGCTCGCGGTGATCGGGGAGGCCCGGCCGACGGTACGGCGGGACGGGGTCGCGACCGAGGTGGCCACCAGTGAGATCGTCCTGGACGACCTCATCGAGATCGGTCCCGGCGACAAGATCGTGGTCGACGGCGTGTGCGCGGAGGCGGACGGGCTGGAGATCGACGAGTCGCTGCTCACCGGCGAGGCCGATCCCGTCGTCAAACGCCCCGGCGACCCGGTGCTGTCCGGAAGCTTCGTGGTCGCGGGCGGCGGCGCGTTCACGGCCACCAAGGTCGGCCGCGAGGCCTACGCCGCCCAGCTCGCCGAGGAGGCGTCCCGGTTCACGCTCGTCCACTCCGAGCTGCGCACCGGCATCTCCACGATCCTCAAGTACGTCACCTGGATGATGGTCCCGGCGGCCGTCGGACTCGTCATCACCCAGCTCGTCGTCGAGAACGACGACCTGAAGGACGCCGTCGCCCGCACGGTCGGCGGGATCGTGCCGATGGTCCCCGAAGGGCTGGTGCTGCTCACCTCCGTGGCCTTCGCGATCGGCGTCATCCGGCTCGGCCGCAAGCAGTGCCTCGTGCAGGAACTGCCGGCCATCGAGGGCCTGGCCCGCGTCGACACCGTCTGCCTGGACAAGACCGGCACACTCACCGAGGGCGGCATGGACGTCACCGAGCTGCGGACGCTGGACGGGGCGGACGAGACGTACCTGGGCAAGGTGCTCGGCGCGCTCGGCGAGTCCGACCCCCGGCCCAACGCCTCCCTCCAGGCGATCATCGACGCCTACCCGGACAGCGACGACTGGCGCTGCGTCGAGTCGTTGCCCTTCTCCTCCGCCCGCAAGTACAGCGGGGCCGCGTTCAGCGAGGGCGACGGCGAGACCAGCACCTGGCTGCTGGGCGCCCCGGACGTCCTCCTCGGCGCCGACGACCCGGCCCTGGCCGAGACGGAGCGCCTGAACGAGCAGGGCCTGCGCGTGCTGCTGCTGGCCCGCGCGCACCGCGACCTGGACGACGCCGAGCCGGCCCGGGGCGCCCGCCCCACCGCCCTGGTCGTGCTGGAGCAGCGGCTGCGGCCCGACGCCTCCGACACCCTGCGCTACTTCGCCGAGCAGAACGTCCGCGCCAAGGTCATCTCCGGCGACAACGCGGTCTCGGTCGGCACCGTCGCCGCGAAGCTGGGCCTGGACGGTACGGCGGTGGACGCGCGGCGGCTGCCCGCCGAACGGCCGGCCATGGCGAAGGCCCTCGACGCGGGCACCGTCTTCGGGCGGGTCACCCCGCGGCAGAAGCGGGACATGGTGGGCGCGCTCCAGTCGCGCGGGCACACGGTCGCGATGACCGGGGACGGCGTGAACGACGTGCTGGCCCTGAAGGACGCGGACATCGGGGTCGCCATGGGCTCCGGTTCCGAGGCCACGCGGGCGGTGGCCCAGATCGTGCTGCTGAACAACAGCTTCGCGACCCTGCCCTCGGTGGTCGGCGAGGGCCGCCGGGTGATCGGCAACATCACGCGCGTGGCGACGCTGTTCCTGGTGAAGACGGTCTACTCGGTGCTGCTCGCGGTGCTGGTGGTGTGCTGGCAGGTGGAGTACCCCTTCCTGCCCCGGCACCTGACCCTGCTGTCCACGCTCACCATCGGTGTCCCGGCCTTCTTCCTGGCCCTCGCCCCCAACAAGGAGCGGGCGAGACCGCACTTCGTGCGCCGGGTGATGCGGTACGCGGTCCCCGGCGGCGTGCTGGCCGGCGTCGCGACCTTCGTCACGTACCTGCTCGCCCGGCACCACTACACCGGCCCCGGCGCCCTGGCCGCGGAGACGAGCGCGGCCACCCTGACCCTGTTCCTGATCTCCATGTGGGTCCTGGCGATCATCGCCCGCCCCTACACCTGGTGGCGGGTGGCCCTGGTGGCCTCGATGGCCGTGGCCTTCCTGCTGGTCCTGGCCGTACCCGCGCTCCAGGGCTTCTTCGCGCTGAAGCTCGTCGGCATGACCCTGCCGTGGACGGCGGTCGGCGTGGCGGCGGTGGCGGCGGCCGTCCTGGAGTACCTGTGGAGGTGGGTCGGCCGCCGCTTCCCGGACTGAGTCCGATCAGGTGCCGCTACTGCACGTCGACGTAGTCACCCGTGGCGCTGACCGCCGGGGTGGTCGAGGTGCCCGCGAAGCTGAAGCGCCAGTAGCCGTCGTAGTTCGCGGTGGTGGTGGTCTTCAGGTTGCCGTACGCGTCGGCGTACACCGTCTTGACGGTGGCGTAGGAGGTCGTCCCCGCCTTGCGGAACTGGAGCTTGACCGGCTGGCTCGCGTAGCCGTGGTACTGGTGGTCCTCCCAGTTGGCGCGGGACAGCTTGCCCGTGACGGTGAGGGTCTTGCCCTTGCCGACCGGCTCCGGGCCGGCGTTGACCGTGAGCTTGGAGTAGCGCTGCACCAGGGTGCCGCCGAGGCCGCTCTGGTCCTTGTATCCGACCTTGCTCAGGTCGGGGTTGTTCTGGTCCTGGCCGTTGAAGGCGACGGCCTCGGCGGCCACACCCCAGGAGCCGGCCCAGGCGTTCTTCAGGTCTCCGTCGGCCGGGTAGATGTCGACCGTGCCCTTGCAGGTGGCCGTCGTCGCCGAGGTGGCGGTGCAGGTCGCCGGGTTGTCGCCGTACAGCTCGGCGGCCGGGGTGTCGTACGAGCCCTTGTAGAGGAAGGCGTCGGTGTAGAAGTCCTTCGCCGTGATGTTCACGTCGGAACCGTGCGTCAGCGTGTACGAGTAGGTGGCGCTGACCTCGTTGGTGGTGCCGACCTTGATCGCCTTGGCGATGGTGACGTTCGAGAAGCTGACGTTCAGCGTGTACGGCGTGCCCGAGTCGCCGGTGGCGTGGGCGGCCGGGACGGCGAAGGCGGAGAGGGCCAGGGCGCCGGAGACGGCGGCCACGGTGGCACGGATGCGCATGTGCGTTCCCTTGGAGGGAGAAGTGATCGTGGAGTCGGTCGACTCAGGCGATCAGATCCGCGAAGCAGGGAACGGGTTGTACGGCAAGACCTCGTTCCGGCCAGATTTGGACCGGGGATTACCGGCACATGACACATCCGAGAAGGAACGTTCCGCCCCCGGGAGCGACGGCAGGCACTCCCGGGGCCGGAGCCGTGCCGCTTACTTCACGTCGACGAAGTCACCCGTGGCGCTGATCGCCGGGGTGGTCGTGGTGCCCGCGAAGGAGAAGCGGTAGTAGCCGTCGACCGTGGCCTTGGTCGTCGTCTTCAGGTTGCCCGTGGAGTCCGTCTTGACGGTCTTCAGCGTGGTGTAGGTGCTGGAGCCCTTCTTGCGGAACTGGAGCTTCACGGACTGGCCGGTGTAGCCGTGGTACTTGTGGTCCTCCCAGTTGGCGCGGGAGAGCTTGCCCGTGACGGTGAGGGTCTTGCCCTTCTTCACCGGCTCCGGGGAGGCGTTGACCGTCAGCGTGGAGTTGCGCTGGACCAGGGTGGTGCCCAGGCCGAACTGGAGGGCGGTCTTCTCGCTGTCGAAGTCCAGGGCGATGGCCGCGCCGTGCCAGGTGCCGGCCTGCGCGTTGCGCAGCTTCAGGTCGGCGTCGGTCTCGCGCGGGTTGATGTCGATCGGACCCTTGCAGGTGGCCGTGGTGGCCGAGGTCTCGACGCAGGTGGCCGGGTAGTTGCCGCCCTGGATGTTCTCCGGGTCGTCGGAGGAGCCACGGTAGATCAGCGGGCCGGTGGCGAACGCGTCGCTGGTGACGTCGACGTCGGCGCCGTGGGTCAGCTTGTAGGTGACCGTGGTGGAGACCTTGTTGGTCGTCCCGACCTTGACCGCCTTGGTGATCTTGAAGTCGGAGAAGGAGACGTCGAGATCGCCGATCGGCGCGGAGGTGGCGGCGGTGGCCGTGAAGGCCGCCTTGCCCGAGGAGTGCTGCGCGACGGCCTTGAGGACGTCGGCGCGGTAGGACGAGCCGCCGTCCGCCGCGTACGCGGCCGGCAGGGCGAGGGCGGAGAGGGCCAGGGCGCCGGAGACGGCGGCCACGGTGGCACGAAGGTGCATGTGTTGTCCCTGAGTGGTGTGGTGCGGTGGATCCGGCCGCTTACTGCACGTCGATGAAGTCACCGGTGGCGCTGACCGCCGAGGTGCTCGTGTTGCCCGCGAAGGAGAAGCGGTAGTAGCCGTCGACCGTGGCGGTGGTGGTGGTCTTCAGGTTGCCCTTGGAGTCCGCCTTGATGGTCTTCAGCGTGGTGTAGGTGCTGGAGCTCTTCTTGCGGAACTGGAGCTTCACGGACTGCGAGCCGTAGCCGCCGTACTTCAGCGACTCCCAGTTGGCGCGGGAGAGGGCACCCGTGACGGTGACGGTCTTGCCCTTCTTCACCGGCTCCGGGGCGGCGTTGGCGGTGAGCTTGGCGGCGCGCTGGAAGGAGAAGGAACCGGCCTTGTCCTTCGAGATGAAGTCGTCGTCCTTGGCGTCGATCCAGGCGCCGACGTACCAGGTGCCGGCGTTGCTGTTGCTGAGGTAGTCGACCTTCGGGTCGATCTTCACCGAGGCAGTGCAGGTGGAGGTTGTGGCGTTGACGACGGTGCAGCTCGGCTTGCCGGTCATTTCCCAGCCGTAGCCGGGGCCCCTGAGGTCGAACGGATCGGCGCCCTTGATGCCCGAGTTGTCCGTCGCCGTCACGCTGACCTTGATGGTCACCGGGCTGGAGGTGCCGATGGACACCTTGTTGTCGCCGTCGACGACCACCTTGGTGATCTTCGTGTCACCGTAGCCGCCATCGGCCTGGGCGGCCGGCACGGCGAGAGCGGACAGGGCCAGAGCACCGCCGACGACGGCGACAGAGGCACGGATGCGCATGTGTTGTCCCCACGTTGAGATCTGAGGAGTCGGGTGACTCCGCAGATGTGACGCGGGGACAAAGTGAAAGGTTGTACTACTGGTGAATATTTCGTGGAGAAGCGAAAGAGGTCAGTCGAACCACCGGTCCCGCGCCAGCTCCTCCGTCCGCGACGGGTCCTCCAGCAGTGCGGCCACCTCGAACCGCCGGGGCCACTGCTTCGCCGCCCACGCCAGTCCTGCGGCGACCCCCTCCAGGGTGGCCGCGTGCAGCACACCGTCGTCGGTCAGCCGCCAGTCGATCTCCACGCCGTCCACGACGAGTTCCTCGTGCTCGACGTAGGTGTCCGGCGTACGCGGCCCGAGCAGCATCCGCACCGAGTCCGGTACGTCGTGCTCGGTCCCCTCGGAGTGCACCTCGCCGGTGACGGACTCGCTCAGCCGCCGCACCTGGAACAGCTCGGCCAGCTCGGCGGCCCGCGCCGGCCGGACCGGCAGCAGCGGCACACCGGAGGTGAACGGCAGCAGGTCCGGCGAGTCGACCACGACGGCCGACCCGGCGTCCACGACCTCCACGCGCCCGTCGACCACGGCCCGCAGCTCCTCCGGCAGGGTCACCTGCTCGGGGTCCAGCTCCGCCAACGCGCTGTAGAGCCCGTGCAGTTGGGCGGACGTGACGGGCCGCTCCGGATCGGCGAGGCGGTCCAGCAGCTCGGCGGCGCCACCGGGCTCGTCCAGCAGCGCGCCGACGGAGGTGCGCACGCCGAGCGCCCGCAGCACCTGCTCGTCCTCGAACCCGGTGGCGTCGGCCTCGTCGTACAGCCCGCGCAGCAGCGGGTCCCCGCCGGCCGCGAGCAGCCCGGCCGGGCGCCGCCCGTCGAGCACCGGGTGCCCGCGCAGCCACCACGCGGTGTACGGCCGTACGACCTCATGGGTGCCGTCGGGCAGCAGGATGCGCACGGGCTGGGTGAGGGCGTCCCGCAGCGGCGGCTGGGCCAGCAGGGCGAGCGCCTCGGGCCAGTGGTCGTCGTCCACCAGGTCCAGGTCGCGCACGGCGACGAGTTCGGTGGCGACCGGCGGCACCGGGCTGTCCGGGAACCGGTCGAGGATGTCCTCGCACCACACGTCCACGGCGTCCAGCAGACCGGCGTCGTCCGGCTCGGCGTAGTCGCCCTCCCGGGGCTCCAGCTCGTCCGGGTCCAGCACGACGTCCGTGGCCCGGACGAGCGCGAAGTCGGCGAGCACCCCGCACGCGGCGAGCGGCTGCTCCCCCCACTTCTGAGCCAGGTCGGCGTCCACGGCGGCCAGTTCGCCCTCCCGGATCACCCGGGCGAAGGGGCTGCCGGGGAACACCAGCTCACCGGCGGGCGCGAGTTCCCCGTCCTCGTCGGGCAGCGCCAGAGCGCCCAGCCAGGGCTCGTCCCCCGGCTCCAGCCCCGCGTCACGCACCAGCCCGAGAACCGTGTCGGCCAGCTCCTCGGCGTCCGGCGCGTCCTCCTCCCAGCCGAGACCGGCATCCTCCTCCAGCGAGCCCGCGACGGCCGCCCGCACCTGCGGCGTGGTCAGCACCGCGCGCGGGGTCGCGGGCAGCGCGCCCAGCTTCTCCAGCAGCGGATGCGCGGCGTCCGCGTGCGCCACCTTCAGCCCGAGCCGGCCCAGCACGTCCGGATCGATCCGGGCGGCGTCCGCCGTGGGCAGCAGCACCTGCCGAGGCCCGATCGTCGTCCTTCCGTCGGCGAGCGGCACCGGCAGCCCCGACAGCCGCTCCGGATCGACGCCGGCGAGGCTCTCGTACAGCCGCCACCACCACTCCGGCTCCTTCTCCAGCCCGGCGAGCCGGTCGATGGCGTCGGCGAGCGGCAGCCGGGCGACCCCGAGGGTGCGCAGCTCGACGCGCCGCTCCAGCCCCGCCGGGAGCAGGGTGGGCAGCACCTCGGCGAGCACCCGCACGGTGTCGGCGCCGGCTCCCTCCACGATCTCGGCGTCGCGGGGCCGCAGCGCCTCCGGCAGCTCGTCGTCGCCCTTCGCCTCGACGGCCGGGGGCAGGAAGGCGGTACGCGGCAGCCGCTCCAGCACGGCCTGCCGCAGGGCCCCGTCCAACGCTCCCTTGCCGAGCGGCCCCGGCACGAGATCGATGATCCCGGCCAGCACCGGCCGCCAGGCGGCGAGCAGTTCGGCGTAGGCATCGGCAGCGCGCTCCACCAGGAAGTCGGTGAGCGGACCGGGCGCCGCGTGCCGACGGGTGGTGTCGAGGGGGAAGGAGGTGATGAGCAGCGCGGGCACACCGAGGGGCTCGTCACTCGGGGTGGGCGCGTGCACGACCGGGCTCGTACGGGGCCGGACCGGGGCGCCATAGGCGTCGACGGGCACGGCCCAGGTCACCGACCAGTGCGGTCGCAGCCGCTCCTCGACCGGCCGATCGGCGAGGAGATCAGGGGTCAGCGCCCCGTTCGCAGACGCGGTACGCCAGTTGGTGATGCCGTCCCGCGAGTCCTCCACGACGGTGAAGGGACCGTCGGTACGCCGGCTGAGCGTGCGGGGAGCCTCGCCGTTGACCTCCACGACGACCTCCGCCAGCCCCGGCAGGGCGAGGAGCAGGGCGTCATCGATGCCGTCGAGCAGCCGCTCGGCGAGATCGGCGGCGGCGGCGTCGCGCAGCGGCAGGATGACGGCGGTGTCGTACGGCTCAGGCGCGGTGCCCTCGGCGGCGAAGGGCAACCGGAGCAAGGGCACGTGCCCGTCCCGCCGCCGCACCTCGTCCCCCAGCCCGGGACTGTGCCGGGCGGTGTCAGCGGCCAGCTCCCTCGCTTCGGCGAGGGACCAGCGAACGCCCCCGTGGCGCCCCACGATCGCCGGTTCGTCGGTCACGGCGAGTACGGCGGCGAACCCGACCCCGAACCGGCCGACGGCACCGTGCGTCGCCTCGGCGTCCCGCTTCGCGGAGGCCCGCAGCGTGGACAGCGACTCGACACCGGCCGCGTCCAGCGGGGCACCGGTGTTCGCGGCCACGAGCACGCCGTCGCGGAGGGTGAGCCGCAACCGCCCCGGCACGTGCGCCCGCGCGGCGGCGTCAGCGGCGTTCTGCGCCAGCTCGACGACGAGCCGGTCCCGGTACCCACCGAGGACGAGATCCTCCTCGGCGTTGGCGTCCTCCCGGAACCGGGCGGGACTGGTCGCCCAGGCGTCGAGAACACCGCGACGCAGACGGGCGGTGCCGAAGGGGTCGGCGCCCTCGGCCGCCGGCCGCACGAACTTGCTCACGTTGACTCTCCTCTACGACGTGAGGACGAAGGTACAGCGAGGAGGCACCGGAGACCGAAGGGAGAGGTCAGGGGGGCGGGGGGTGCGGGGGAGCTGCGCGGGGGGCGTGTTGATGTTCCCGGTGCTGTGAGGTGACCGTTGGGCCGCTCGCTTCTCGGCCAGTGTCGTGCTTCCACGGGCCGCCTCAAGGGCGCTGCGCGTCGCCTTCGGCG
>NZ_JBVHWM010000116.1:0-14679 GCF_055564375.1 Streptomyces sp. NPDC029138 | reverse complement strand
GCTCGCCCTTTTCTGCACCGCCACCCCCCCTCCCCCCCCCCCCCCCCTCCTTCCCCCCCCCCCCCCCCCCCCCCCCCCCCCCCCCCCCCCCCCCCCCCCCCCAGGCCACGGATTCAGCTCACCGCCGCACGCACGGCGTCGGCCACCGGAGTGTCGCCGCCGACCAGTTCCAGGGTGCGGCCCGCCGCGCCCGGTTCGTCCAGCAGCGCCGCCAGGACGAGCGCCACATCGTCGCGGGAGACGCTACCGCGGGGGGTGGACTCCGCCAGAGTGACACGTCCGGTGGCCGGCTCGTCGGTCAGCGGTCCCGGCTGGATGATGGTCCAAGCCAGTCCCGCCCGGGCGCGCAGGTCGGCGTCGGCCTCGGCCTTCGCCTTCAGATAGACGGCGAACACAGGGTCGGTGCCAGCCGGGGGTTCGGCACCGACGCCCTTGCCGGAGATCATCAGGTAACGGGGCACGCCCGCCGCCTCCGCGGCGTCGGCGAACAAGACGGCGGCCGCCCGGTCGACGGTGTCTTTGCGTGCCGCACCGCTGGCAGGTCCGGCACCCGCCGCGAAGACGACCGCGTCCACCCCTGACAGGTGGGCCGCGACGTCCGCGACCGACGCTTTTTCGAGATCGCACACCACAGGGAGGGCGCCTGCGGCACGCAGGTCGGCTGCATGCTCCGCGCGGCGAATGATCCCCACGATGTCGTCACCCCGCGCCGACAGCAGACGTTCCAGGCGCAGGGCGATCTGCCCGTGCCCTCCGGCAATCGCAACTCGCATGTTCCGCTCCTTTGGTTCTGTGCCTTACGGCACCTGACTTCGATCATTGTGGGCGGCTTCCCGGGCCGTCACGGCGTACCACGTCGGTCGAGCTCGGCCAGGGCGTCACGCAATGCCGCGTGGGACGTGATGCCCAGTTCGGGAAAGACCTTGTACAAGTGGGACGCCGCGGTACGCGGTGAGATGTCGAACTTGCGCCCGATCTCATTGTTGGACAGTCCATCGGCCGCCGGCTCGGCGATCCGGCGCACCAGGGCACTCATGAGACCCCCGTCCCTACCGTGCGAGACACGCACGGTGACGCCGGCCGCGCGCAGCTCTTCTCGCGCTCGCTGAGCCCGCAGCGGAGCCTTCAGGTGGTGCGAGGCGATGCGCACGGCGGACTCGACCAGATCGAGGAAGACACGCTGCGCGTGGGGGTAGTGCGAGGGCAGTACTCCGAGCGGGGTCACCACTGCTGCCTGCTGGTACTTCTCCTCGAAGTCGCCCCGGCCGATGGGCCCGGGCACGGGCCTCGTTCACCGCTGCCAGCAGCTGGAACTGCCTGGGTTCGGCCCATGCGTCGATGGCGGCGCAGTGCCTGCGCAGCGTCTCCTCGGCATCGCGCCCTGCTGCGACGGAGGCCAGTCCGTACGTGAAGAGTATGTGGGTGAAGTTGTGTCCGTGCCCCGCCGCGTCGCCGGTGCCTTCGCTGGCGAGGTCCAGGGGGGTGTCCCGGCCGCCTCGCATGTACGAGTCGTGGGCACGGGCGAGCAGGACGCAACGCTGGCCGTCGTAGGCCGTATGTCCTACGAAGTCGCGCCGTGCGCTGTCGTAGTAGTTGAAACAGTCCAGATACAGGGCGGTGCAGATCAGCCGGTTCACTCGCCAGAAGGGGGTGTTGGCGGGCAGTCCCGCCGTGGCCCGATCGAGCCGTTCTCGCACGTCGTGCGCGGTGCGCGCCGGGTCGGCGACACAGTCGAAGCACATGTGTGCCGTCTCCGACACACGGTCGGGGTTGCCGTAGACGGACGGCCATGGATCCTGCCGGCCCGCCCGGACGGCGCAGTTGAGAAGGACGTAGAAGGCGTCGTCGTACGCGATCACGTCGTGCTCGACGGTGAGGGCGTCGACGAGCGAGGTGTCCCAACTGCCCAACGTCCCACGGAAGTGCGACAGCAACACCAGCGGGGGAGCGTCGGAGGACATCTCGTTCCTTCATTATGACGGAGGGCGGCTTGGAGAACGCGCGAACAAGGTCGAGTGTGCCCGACCGTCCGAGCCCGGCCATCCGCCATTTGACCGTAGGCGTCAGCCTTCCCTGTCGGTGAGATCTCCCAGCGTGGACCGCAGGCTGTCAGGGTTCAGACTGATGTGCTGCGGCGGCAACCCGCTCGGCGCAGCGAAACCCTTGGCCGCCGCTCAGATCCGCGGGCAGGGGCACGTCCCGATGACCGCACGGAGGGAGCCAGTCGCCGACGACCAGCACTCCGAGGACTTGCCACGGCCTCCGAGCAGTCGAGGACGACGCGGGTGACGTCGATTGGGCCGGCGTCATCCAGCCGGTGCAGCACGGCCTCGTGCAGACGGCCCCAGACACCGGCGCGGGACCAGATCAGAAACCGGCGATGGGCAGTTGACTTCGAGATGCCGAAGCACGGAGGCAGGGCCCGCCAGGCGCAGCCGCTGACCAACACGTAGATGATGGCCGCGAACAGCGTCTCATCAGGCGTGTCCCGCGTTCCGCCGCCCTGCGGCCGGACTTTCGACGGCGGTATCAGCGGCTTCGCGATCTCCCACAGTCCGTCGGCACAATCCAACTCCACGTACCCGCCCCATACGGAGGTCAACGACGTCTCGCCACGTGGGACACGGTGTCAGGGCTACCGCTGTCAAGCCGGTCGGACGCGCCGCCGTCTGCCGTGCCCGGCTGCAGGGCTCCTGCCGTGGCGCCGCCCGGTCTGAGTCCAGGACGGGCGGCGCCGGACGATGCGGTGACCTGTCAGCGGACGCCGGACTTCGCGGCTGCACCGTTCGTGGTCTCCTCGTCGCCCGAAGTCACGACGGTGTACATCACCGACCGGCCCTGCTTGTGCCGGTCCACGAGCCCCTTGGCGACCAGTCCCTCCAATGTGTTCCGCACGACCTGAGGCGTGGGAACGCGCTCAGGATACTTGGACAGCAGCTCTTCACGCAGTTCCGCGGCGTGGCGCGGCTCGACTTGTCCCTTCAGGAGGTCGAGCAGGAGGTCTTTGAGGAGAGGACGGTGTTCCCTGCCCGGCCGTCGCCCACCGCTGCCGGACCGCTTGGCTTCACTCTGCTTCGGCCGGGGCGCGGTTGCCTCTCCGGCCGCGCCTTCGGACACGACATGTGGAAAGGGGGTTTCCTTGCCCTGTGCCTGCTCGGGCATCTTCGCTGAGTCCTCGGCCAGACTGAGGATGCTCAGCAGCAGTCTCTCCTCCTGGCGGAGGGTGTCCAGGCGAGCGATCAGGTCTTGCTGCTGACGGCGGTTCTCTTCCAGGTCCGACGCGGCTTGCTCTATGTACCGCGATCGTACCGTGGCGCTGGCTGACTTGTTGGGCACAGCCTTCTCTCCCTTGCGTGTGGATGACCTGCGCATCGTACTCACATGACGGCGTCGCGGCCGATGGATGAGCGACGAAGGACTCCCGAGGGACACGGAACAGCAGTGTCCCAGGACGCAATAAGGAGAGCGCGCGCGTTTTGCGTCAAACGTATCTTCGTTCAGGTCTGCTGCCGGTCCGCCAGCAGGTTGCCGTTCGGCCGCCGACGGGTGTGCCGACCGCCTCGTCAGGGGAGGGGGAACGGTGGACCGTTCCCCCTCCGCGCAGGTCATCCACAACCCGCTGGAGTCCATGGTGCACCTCTGCACGGCATGCACGGGATTCTGACGGGCCCTCGGGAACTTCAGGGCATCGGTGCTGCCCCAGGGCGCACAACTGGTAACCGAGGTGAACCGGACGGCCTGCCGTCTCGTGGCGGATCGACACCTGCCGGGCTCACCCGATACAGTGTCACGCGGGAGGGAGCAACTTCGCAGTGAGGGTGTCCCAGTTCACCAGGAGACTTTCTCTGCCCGCGGGCACCGCGATGTAGGTCTCCTCCAACCACTGGCGTATCGGATACAACTCCGTGGCGAACATCGCGGTGACGTATGGACGCTCCAGCCGCAGGTACAGGGAGGGCGTGTCTCGTCCTTGCCGGGACGGCCAGATCTTGACGTCGCCTTCTCCGCTGAGCTCTTCCGTTCCCGCCAACAGCAGATCGCGGCTGATGATCCACGTGACCTGGTCGTCCGGGGTGGGCGCGAGG
Organism: Streptomyces sp. NPDC029138; assembly: GCF_055564375.1. Lineage (NCBI taxonomy): Bacteria > Bacillati > Actinomycetota > Actinomycetes > Kitasatosporales > Streptomycetaceae > Streptomyces > Streptomyces sp. NPDC029138. The sequence goes on along the minus strand of NZ_JBVHWM010000116.1, from coordinate 10,594 downwards.
TCGAGACGGACGGAGTAGGGGCTCTCCGGGACGTACCCGAAGCGACAGGAGACGGCCGCGCTCTCGGGTGGTGCCGCCATATTGTGGAGCGTGGTGAGCAGCGTCAGTTGTTCCCGGTGATGCTGCGCCCACTGCTGTTCCATGTGTTCGTTCCTTCGCAACGTTGTATCGGTGACCGCCGGTGATCTCGCCGCCGTCGCATCGAACGGTGAGCGGCGATCTGTCGTGCTGACCACTGTGAACATGTGTGCAGCCGACCTCGCTGTCGACCTTCCGCCCGGCTGCGGACGGTCCGGGGTGCGGCGGGGCCCGAACGCCGACGGCCAGGGGACCTGGACGTCAAGGGCTCCGGGGCAGGTGCGGCACGCCGTCCGGGAGCACGCCGTTCACCCTCACCCAGTCCGCTTCACGGGCAAGCGTCTCGACAGGGAAGAACGTCTCAAGGCCTTGGCGGCCAGGTCGGACTGGGCCGGTTTGATCGAACCTCCTGGGAGAGCCGGTGTGAACGGTGTGTACATACCTTCCCCCGGCCGCCGGGCCGGCGCATAGGTCGACTGACTGGGCTTTGGAAGTCATTTACTGCGGAGTCGCCGGGTGGAGGAGAAGTTGATGCGCCTGACCGCCCCGGCACGGTGCCTCCGCCGCCGGGTCGGGCACGTGTATCAACATCCTCTTCTTGCGTCACCCGCGGTCGGCGGGGTCCTCCGGGGCGAGCAGGACCGCGATGTCGCTGCTGTGCGCGATCGCATCGCTCACACGGGTGGTCAACCGGGCCGCGAAGGCACCGGGTTGGCGGGAGCTGAGCACCAGAGGTCGGCTTTGAACGCATCGGCGGTGTGCGAGATGAGACGCGGCACCACGTTGGTCATGCCGGAGCGAGTCGGCCTCGGTCTTGAGTCCTGTCGCCTGCAACTGGCGCACCGTGTCGTCGAGGAGTGCCGTTCCCTCTGCGTCGTCCTCCAGGTTCACCACCGCGTCCCCTGCCACGGCGGACGGAACCACGTGCAGGACACGGACCTCGGCTCCCGTGGACCGGGCCAGACCGCCGGCCAGGCGCAGTGCCGATGCGTGCGAGGAGCCCGGGTCGAGGGCCACCAGGATGCGTTCGAACACGGGGTGTTCTCCTTCGTCGACTGGGCCCGCTTTTGCGGCAGGACATGATGTCGTCCCGGACCGCCCGCAGTGCCACCATGCCCCCAACCGACGAACAGGCCGCACACGGCACCGGCAGCGGCGACCACCGGCCCTCGTACCCGGTGGCTCGGACACGGACGCCCGGACACTGGTCAGCCGCAGACCGCTCGAAGGTCCCGCCGACCCGGCGGTTGAAATGGTTAGGTGTGTTCCCTGGTGCGCTCGGCGAGGACATTGCTTCGAATTCCTACCCGTGCCCCGGGGCGCACGCGCTCGTGCACCATCAGCTTTCAGACGCCGAGGACGTGGGCCAGGCGTGATCACGGCGTCGGAGCCCTCCCCGGAACCTGCCGCTGGAGGACCGCGTGCGCCTGGTCGCCGTGTACTGGCGGACGAACCTGCCCCCTGTGCCGAGTGGTCGCACTGTCGGGGTGTCCACCGCACCGCTCGTCCAGGCCGACACCCACGCGAGGTGGGCTTTCGGGGGTGGTCGGTGGTCGGTGGTCGGCGGGGAGCTTCACCCGGCGTTCGGCGGGGCGTGCCGGCCCGGTCGAGAACGGTGCCGGCGGCTTGTCGCCACGGTTCCTCCGGGAGCTGTAAGGGACCGGCCTGTCGGTGAACTCGACAAGCCGACTGGGTAGTTGACGCTCGTGTCCGGTGGTGCGTGAGGTGCCGCGCGTACGATGCAGCGCGGCACCGGTGCACCGGAACACCGGCCTCAGCCGGTGATCGGGCCCCGGCGGATTCGGTCGGTCACCGCGTGCGCGGGTGTCGCGGCCGGGGCGTCGGCGGCCGGCGCCGAGCCGCCGCCGTCGGTGATGACCGCGACGGCGGCGAGACGGAGGCTGCGGTGCCACCGGCGAGGTGTGAGTCGGTCACGTGAATCCGCCCTGGAACCGGTCTGACAGGCCGCCAGGAACTTTCCGGCCCCGTCCGAACGGCCGTCATCGCACGGGTGAGGGCCTCATGAACGGTGCGCGCACCTCCACCAATGGGCGGCGAGTGTTCCCCGCTGTGCGGGATCGGTGAGGTTGCCGGGTGTCGTCCCGGCGTGAGAAAAGGGGCCGCGTGGGCGTACCGCGACGCGTTCCGCGCGTGTGGACATACCAACACCTCACGTAGGGGATCGGCTGACACACACCAAGGTCCACGGACACCAGGACAAGCTCGAACGAGCCTTCCTCCTGTCCGGGATCGCGTTCCTGGGGAACGACGGGCCGGGGGCGAGGTCGGCGGCGAGCTGGCCGGCCGGCCTGTTCGAGATCCCTCAGCCGAGACCTGGCTCACCCCTCCACAACGAACGTGCCGGCCTCCGCCTCCGTCCTGGTCGCTTGCGCCGCGTGCCAGTCGGGCCGTGGCCGGACCGCATAACCGGCCTCGGCCGTTATCACCTGCTGACGCCCTCCGGTGGCCAGCCGGTACAACACGACCGGTGGGGACACGAAAGTGCCGCAGGGCGAGATTAGCCGCTGGTCGGCGAGTTCGGGAGTATGCCCGGCGCTCTTGTCACTCGCGCCGACAAGCAGACCGGAGACGTGCTGGTCACCTGCCGCCGCTGCGGCCCGCGCGCTGCTGACCGCGCCCTGCCTGAGGCATTCCACGCTCCCGGTGTGGTCACCCACGGTGTGCAGCGCAGTGCCGCGTCCGACCCGGACCGCCTACGTCCACTCGCGGATGCGCCGACGACCGAGAACTCCCTCGTGCTGTGCGGTGCGGGCGCCGAGTTCTTGGCACGGGCTCCTGCCCTGGCCTCCAGGGCGCTGACCTGGCAGCAGATGCCCCGCCTGGACGGGACCCAAGTCCTCACGCCGCTGCGCCTGTGCCCACCGCTGTGGGACGCTGCGACGTGCGCCGGCCTGCTGCACGCCGATGCCACGTGCGCGAAGGCGAACTTCCGTACCTGGGCGAAGATCACCTCTCACGCGTACGCGGCCCTCATCCGCGCTTCCCAAGCCGTGGCGGACCGCGCCCTGCTGTCCGGGGCCTGTTCCCGCCTCGGTCCCACATCTTCGGGCCCGGCCGTACGCCGTCCGCTCGCCCCACCGCCCTGCCCTTCAGACCGCCCTTCTCGAGGGCGGGACCGATACGTTTGATGTAGGGCGGGACTCTGGGCGGGTGACACATGTGTGACTCGGAGTCACGGCGCTCGACTATAGAGGAGAGCCGAAACCGACAACATATGACGTACGTCACACTTGAAGCCGATGGGGGTCGGGTACATAGTCAACTGCGTAACCGGATGACCAGGAACCGCTCCCTGGCAACGTTGTCGACGACGGTGTGGCAGCATCATCCCCTTCGGGTGCCGGGACGCCCCTTGTTTTGTGCCGCAGCATTTCCCCGTCCTGCTCTGGCCCATTCCTTTGCCCTCCTTTCGCTTGGAGCCGTCGTGCGCGTTCTGGTCACCACCCATGGAATGCTGTCGAATGTGCGGGGCGTTTTACCCTTGGCGAAAATTCTGCGCGCGGCAGGACACGACGTCGCTGTGGGAACCACCGGGGCCATGGCGGACCACTTACGCGCCGAGGGACTGCGGCATGTGCCGGCAGGGGAGGACTGGCGCCCGCGCATGGAACAGGACGTACAGGCGCTGGGCGGCGAGCTGGGGCCGCGACTGCGGGACGACGACGTCAGGTACGGCCTGGCCCTGCGGCACTTCACCGGGCCCACGGCGGTCTCGGCCGCACGTCACCTGGTCGACGCGGCGAAGGAGTGGCGGCCCGACGTCGTCGTGCGTTCTTGGGTGGAGTTCGGCGGCTACCTGGCCGCCGAGGCGCTGGGGGTCCCCCACGTCTCGCTCGGCATCTCGGGTGGTCCCCCTTCGCGGTTGGCCCCGGCCGCACTCGCGCCCCTGCTCGCGAACCACCGCGCGGCCCTCGGACTGACGCCGGACCCCGACGGGACAAGTCTCTACCGCTACCGGCACGTTGCCCTGGTGCCGGCTGCCTACGACCCGGCGTTGACCGGGGTCGCGCACGTGGCACACCACCGGCATGAGAACCCGGTCCAGGTAGGCGACCGGATGCCGGAGGAAATCGCCCGCGCGCTCGCGGGACGCGGCGGGCGCCCCTTGGTTCTCGTGAGCTTCGGGACCCTTGCCCCGCTGCTGCGCGGCGCGGACAGACCGCGGGTGGAACGCCTGACGGAGACCGTGGTCGGCGCGCTCGCGGAGCTCGACTGCGTGGCCGTCGTGACCGGCCGGGACCTGTCGTATCCCGGAGGAACGGCCGCACGTCCGGACAATGTTCACTTCGCCGGGGACTTTCCGCCGCCCTCGCTGCTGGCCGACTGTGATCTGTTCCTCACACACGCCGGCTTCAACGGCGTGCGGGAATCCCTGTCGCACGGTGTTCCCATGGTCATCGTTCCGCTGATCGCCGAGCAGTCATATAACGCCGCACGCTGTGCACGGCTGGGCTTGGCGGACATCGTAGATCACGCCGACGCCACTGTCTCCCGTATTGCCACTGCCTGCCGCCGGGTGCTCAATTCTCCGGTGTACCGGGCCCGTGCGCGGTCGATGCAAAAGGAACTGTCCGAACTACCTTCGCTCGAAGATTTCGCGGTCGGCCTTCCGTCCGCGGTGGACGCGTGGCGGTTGCATTGAGGGGCCGCTGCGCCGCTTGTTGCGTATCGCCCATGGAGCCGAAACGGAAACAGGACGAGGAGAAGGCTGCTGACATGTATGTCGTGAAGAACGCTCTCCCCATGGACGCCAGTGCCGTACCGATCGATATACGTGTCTTACGGGACGACACCTACCGGACCCATGTCGTAAAGGACAGCGGACAGGCCATACGAGCGCTGTGTGCCGAGGTCGGTGACCGTGAGGTGGCCGTGGTCACCGACTGGAATGTTGACATGCTCGCGCCGATGCATGACCTGGTGAAGGCGCTGGAACAGCGTGGACCGCTGCTCGGTGTCCATGCCGTCCCGCCGGGTGAGAGCAGCAAGACGCTCGGTACGGCGGAGACGTTGATCGACTGGCTGGTTGGCATCGGACTGCCCAGACGAGGTCTTGTGATCGGCGTCGGCGGTGGGGTCGTCCTGGACACCGTCGGATACGTGGCCAGCGTCTTCATGCGGGGAGTGCCCTACGTCAACGTCCCGACGACGCTGCTCGCGCAGGTGGATGCGGGCATCGGCGGAAAGGTCGCCGTGGACCATGCCGCGGGCAAGAACCTGGTCGGCGCCTTCTGGCAGCCGCGTGCCGTGGTGTCGAGCATGGACTTCCTCGCCTCGCTCGACCGGCGCCAACTCAGGTCGGGTATGGCCGAAGTGGTGAAGAAGGCCGTCATAGCCTCCCCCGGCCTTTTCGCCTTCATCGAGCAGCAGACGGAGCAACTCGCGGCCGGCAGTCCCACGGCCCTGCATTCCCTGGTCACCGCGGCCACGAGGATCAAGTGCGCGCTGATCGGGGCCGACCCCTATGAGCGCGACCTGCGGCGACCACTGAACTTCGGGCACACTGTGGGACACGCTGTCGAGACGGCCACCGGATACGGCCCGGTCCTGCACGGCGAGGCGGTGGCCTTCGGCATGGCCGTCGCCATCCGAATCGCCCTTGCCCGGGGTCTGCTGAAGCAGGAAGACGGGCAGCGGATCGTCGACCTGCTCCGCGCTCTCCGGCTGCCCGTGACACTCGGTGAGCTGGCCGTACCGGTGTGCGCCGATGACGTGCTCGCCCATCTGTCGGTCATCCGCCGGGTCCGCGACGGCAGCCTGCGCTTCGTCCTGCCGCTCGCACTCGGCGTCACCGCGATCGTCGACGACGTGACGGAAGACGAGATCCACGCAGCACTGCCCGGCCTCCTGCAGGGGGGGTCATGACAGCCCCTGTCCTGTGGGCGGTGGATGCGGGAGGAACGACGACGACCGTGGACGTCGACGGCGAGCGCACGACATACGGCTCGGTGAATCCCGCCTCGGTAGGACCGGAGGCCGCGTACACCGCACTTGTTGAGGTCCTGACCGCTGTGGCGGAGAGGCTGAGCGGCCGCCCGGGGACCGGTTGGTTCGCGACCGCCACCTGCGGGTTGCCTCCCGACGGGGAGACAGGGCGGCTCATCACCGATCGGGCGCAACGGGCGGGAGTGCGCGGAACAGTCTGGGTGAGCAACGACATCGTGCCCTGGCTGGTTGCACCGCCGCTGGACGGCCGCGGTGTCGCCCTCGTCTGCGGAACGGGATCCGGCTTCCTGGCCGGCGACGGACACGGGCTCGTTCACCGGACCGGCGGCTGCGAATATCTCGGCAGCGACGAGGGCAGCGCCTTCCAGCTCGGAATGGGCGGTTTGCGCGCCGCCGTGCGAGCGGCGGACGGCCGCGGGCCCGCCACAGCGCTCGTTCAGCGGCTGGCCGACCGGTTCGGCGTCGGCGTGCAGGAGGGTGCGCGCCGGTTGGCGCAGCTGCCCCACCCCAAGGGTGCGCTCGCCGAGTTGGCGCCCGTCGTCTGCGACGCGTGGACGGACGGGGACCGCGTGGCACAGTCGCTGGTGACAGAGGCGGTGGACGACCTTGTCGCCGGTGTGCGGGCGGCTGCACTCGGCGCGCGGTTGACCGGGAGGTGGCCGGTGGCGATCGGAGGCGGGGTTCTGCGTGGTTCCCCGGCGTTCTCAGCGCTGCTGAGCCGACGGCTGACCGGGGAACTGCATTCGGCCAACGTGGTGGAACTGGGCGAACCGGTGGAGGCGGCGCTCGCCGCACTGCGTACCCGGCAGCCGGACGACCATGACGGTCCGCCGACGGCGATCGTCGGCCTCGCCCGTCGTTTCGACATCCCGGACACAGCCCCCCGGTCGCCGGACAGGCGTGCTGCTGCCTCGGAATCGCCGCACATCGGGGAGCGGATCACGCTCGGGGTGTGCCTGGCAGCCTGGGGAAAGACCGACCTGTCCGCCGCCGTCGCCGACGCCGTCGAACTGGGGGCCGAGGCGATCGACCTGCCCACGGACAGCACGGCCTCGCTGGTGGACCTCGCGCGTTGGGCGCGGGACCCCGAGTACCGGGACTGGCTGCGGGCCGTCACCCGGAAAGTGCCCGTCACCTGTGTGAGCAACAGCCGGGACGCCCAGCTGCTGCTCGGTCCGCACGGCGGGCACACCGATCCCGTCGCCTCCGGTCCCGTTTGGAGCAAGCGCGGCCATGCCCTGGACCACGCCATGGACACCGTCCGGGTCGCTGCTGACCTCGGCGCCCCTCATGTCCGTCTGATGTTCGGCGTGCAGGACCACGCGCGCTGGCTGTCCTGGAGCGGAAGCGCCGTGAGCTGGCAAGACAACGTCGCGGCGTGGTGTGACCACGCCGAGCCGGTGCTGGCGCTCGCCGACGAGTACGGAGTGACGGTTCTCGTCGAACCGCACCCCAAGCAGACGGCTTACGACCCCGAGAGTGCCAGGCAGTTGCTCGACGCCGCCGAGGCGGCCGGCCGGTCCGTCGGGCTCTGCCTGGATCCTGCCAACCTCGCCGCGGTCGGGTACCACCCGGCCCAGGCCGTGCGGGGCTGGGACTCCCGGTTGATGGCCGTGCACGCCAAGGACCTCCAGCGGTGGAACGGAACCGGCCGTGCTACCGGGGCCGGGTGGTCCCGCTACGGGCCCGGACCGGCCATCCGCTTCCGGGCGCTAGGGGCGGGGGAACTGCCCTGGGCGGCCACGGTCTCCGCCCTGCTCGACGAGGGGTTCGGCGGCGTGCTGTACGTCGAGCACGAGGACGCGCTGCTGCCCAGGAACCAGAGCGTGCGGAACTCGCTCGGCTACCTGAGAGCGCTGCTGCCGCAGTCTGTCCCCGAGGGACGCACGTGGTGACCGGCGCCGGCCGGACCGCGTGAGCGATAGCGACTGCCCGGAAACCGTCGCACCAGCCACCCGGAGGAAACGTCATGACGTTGACAGATGTCCGCGCCGCCCTGCTGGCGGGCGGGCTGGGCTCGCGGATGGAGCACCTGACCGCGGAGCTGTGCAAGCCCCTGGTCCCCTACGCCGCATCCTGCCGGCTCGTGGATTTCAGCGTCGCCAACGCGGTGCGGTCCGGCGTGGGTGAGATGGTGGTGCTGTCCCTGCACCGGGAGCGGGAATTGCTCGCACACCTGATGCGCCATTGGGAGGGGAAAGGCACGCGGCTCAACTTCGGGCCGCACGACGCCTCCATGCGCGCGCCGTCCGGCCCTCCCGCAGTGCTCCCGCCACGGCCGCGGGAACTGGGCACGGCGGACGCCCTGGTCAACAACGCACCGTTTCTGTTCGCGCCCGGGGCGCGGGACATACTCGTCCTGCACGCCGACCACGTCTACTCCTTCGACTACGGTCCCATGGTGGCGGCCCACCGCGCGAGCGGCGCGGACGCCACCCTCGGGGTGCAGCGCATCGACCGGCGGTTCGTCCACCTCTTCGGCATGGTGGACACCGCCCCTGACGGGCGAGTGCGCGCGCTCGTGGAGAAACCGTCGGAACCCACCTCCGACCTGGTGTTCACCGCCTTCTGCCTGTTCCGTGCCGAGGTGTTGCGTGACGTGCTCGACGCACTGGCGACGCGGCCCCCGGACGAGTGGCAGCACGACATCAGCCGGGATGTCGTGCCGTTCATGATCACGGCCGGGATGACCGTGCTTGCGCATGCCGTCGAACCCTACTGGGCCGATGTCGGCACCGCCGACCGCTACGTGTCCGAGCAGCTCAGACTCGTCGGCCGGCCGGTCCCGCTGCCGCCGGCGTCCCTGCCGGTCACCCTGGCCGCCGGACCGCCTGGTCTCGACCACCGGGCCAGGGCACTGATCGGCCACGGGGCCCGGATCGATCCGACGGCCGTGGTCCGGTCCAGTGTGCTGTTCCCAGGGGCGACCGTTGAGTCCGGTGCGGTGGTGGAACGGACGATCGTCCTTCCCGGTGCGCGCGTACCAGCCGGGGCACGTGTGCACGGTCAGGTGGTGACGGCAGACCCGCCGGGGTCGTCCGCTGCTCCCTCACCACCCGAGCCGGACGGCACGCCCGTACGCGCGGGAGGGGGGGACCAGCAGTGACAGTGATGATCGTGGGAAGCGGGCACCTCGGCACCGCCGTCGGCCGCAGGCTGCACGACCTCGGTATTCGGGCCGTGGTCTGCTCACGACGACGACCGACCACGCGGGCCGCGGCCGGCCTCGCGTGGCACCCGCTCGACGTGCGCTCCCGGACGGATTGCGCGCACGCAGTGCGCGCCCTGCGTCCCGACGCCGTCATCGCCGTACACGGGCCGTCCGACATCAGCTGGTGCGACCTCAACCCGGAGCAGACGGAACAGGCCCACGCGGGCGGCGCCGCCCGTCTCGCGTCCGCGGTGGGCGACAGACCGTTCCTGCTCGTCTCCACCGACAACGTCTTCGACGGCAGCCGCCCCAGCAACGGCGAGTCCGACCCCACCGCGCCGGCGAACGCCTACGGCCGCGCCAAGCTGGCGGCCGAGCGTGTGGTGTCCGGCACCCGCCGAGGCCTTGTACTGCGCGTGAGCCTGGTCTACGGATGGGATCCGGACGGGCTGCGCCCCGACTACTTCACCACCACCGCGAGCCGCCTGCGCGCCGGACTGCCGTGCGATGCGCCGGTCGACCACAGGAATACCCCGGTGGCCGTCGACGATGTCGCGGCCTGGTTGTCCGCCCTGCTGGCCTCCGGCCGCACCGGCCTGCTGCACCTGGGCGGACCTCAGCGGCTCAGCCGCTTCACCTGGGCACGGAGGATCGCCGCCGAGCTCGGATGGGACCCAGCCCTGGTGCGGCCGGTCCGCAAGGCGGAATCCGCCTATGCATGCCGCCCCGACAACGCCTGCCTTCACAGCGAGATCGCCGCGGGCCTCCCTGAGCTGCGAGGCTTGGAACCCAAGACCGTGGAGGAGGGGGCCCGGCTCATGGCCGCCCGCGCGGTGGCCGCCGGCGGACCCCGTGCCGCCGAGCCGCCGCCATGGCGTCCGGAGCCGAGGGGATAGCCGACGGCCGTGATGCCGCCGGGCCGCGGCGCGGCCCGTGCCCCTGTTTCGGCGGACGCGAGTGCCGGCGCACACCGTTCACCGGTCCGTACCCCTTCTGCAGTCAGTGAGGAGTTCTCCGTGACCCTCGGCGAGGGACATCGCGCGGCGGCCGGTCCTCACAGGGCGCGCGCAGTTGCGGTGCTCGGCGCGTCGTGCAGGCTGCCCGGCGCGCCGGACCCCGGCCCGTTGTGGCAGCTGCTCCTCGAAGGGCGCCATGCCGTGGGCGTCCGGGCCCGAACGGTCCCGACACCTGGCGGCACCGGCCTCGGACCTGGGCGAATGGCTCGCCGACATGGCCGGATCTTGCCCGCCGTCGCGCGGTGGAGGCGGGTGTCCTGCCTGCGGACACCGAGCTCCAGGACCTGGAGGGGATCGTGGCCCGGTTCGGCCGGAACGCCCGCGCTCTGGCGGCGCACGCCGTGTCGCCGGCCGACCTGCCGGCTCTGCTGGTCCTCGCCGA
>NZ_JBVHWM010000115.1:0-15622 GCF_055564375.1 Streptomyces sp. NPDC029138 | reverse complement strand
GCGTTCCGGGTTGTCTCCGATCGTGATCAGCAAAGTGACGGCTGTGTCCGGGCCGATGCTCACTAACTCGAGCAGCTGAGGAGCGTGGCGTTCCACCAGCCGGGTCAGGCGGCCTTCCAGGTCCTGCGCCTCTTCGCTGAGCTGCCTGATGCGCCGGGCAGGAGGCCCAGGGTGACGTGGGTGACGTGGAGCACCGCCCCTTCGTCGGCCTCGTGGTTCAGGCTGTCGTCGACGAGCCCGGCGCAGGTGCGGAAGAGTTCTGCGTTGCCCAGCCCGGCCAGTTCCTCCCTCAGCTGCGGATCGGCACGGACGAGGACGGCTTTGAGCTGGTTGATCGCCTGGGTGCGGGCCTTGACCGCCGACTCCTTGGCCAGCTTGTACATCCGGGCGATCTCCACTGGCCCATCGCCCGTCTTGGCCTGGGCGCGCGCCCGCCCGCTCAGCACCGCCCGGGCCGCGTTCTCCGCATCGAGCGGGTCCGACTTGCCGCGCCGACGGCGGTCGGCCCGGTCGAGCCGGTTCACATCGAAAACGTCCACGCCCTGGGCCAGCAGGTAGCGGGACAGGGCGGCCCCGAAGGAACCGGTACCTTCCACTCCGGCCCGGCGCACCGTACCCGACGCCCTGGCCCATCCCAGCAGGTCTCGGTATCCAGCCGCGGTGGCCGGGAACTCTGCGCTGCCGATCACTTCTCCCACCAGGGGGAGCAGGGCGGCCACATGGGCATCCCGGTGTGTGTCCACTCCCAGGACCACCTCCCTCGCCGGTCGCCGCCGACGAGGACGCGAAGTGGTGAGCGTGCCGGTCATGGTCGTTCCTTTTCAGGCCGACGGCTTATCGGGTAGCCGGCACCGGGCCCGTGCGGACGGTCAGAATCGTGATGACGCCTGTCCGGCAAGCCCCTATCGAGACACGCCCGCTCAGCCCGAGACCAGCAACGCACCGTCCCTGGCCGGTGGTCGACACAGTGTGATCAGGACACCGCGGTCAGAGATCTCAGGAGTCAGACCCACCGTAGGACAGCACCCACCTACTGTTCTCCGTCCAACCGGCTTCCAGCCGCGTCAGCCCGCTCGTTCGAGCGAATTGACTCGAAGCACCGGTCGCCTACCAACAGAACTGGCACCATGCCGCAGTCGTACGTCACTTCGAGTCGAAGGCGGGCCATTGGAACGGCGGGTCAATGAGCGACAGCTCTCCGTGCTGCGGTGGGTGGAAGACGGGTGCCCTGCCGGCGTATGGGAGACCGGCTCCTACAAGACCACCTGTCAGGCACTGCACAACCGGGGCCTGGTCACGGTCTCCCGGAAGGCCGGGCAGTGGAGCGTCACCCTGACAGGTGCAGGCCAGCACTACCTGGCACGGCACGTACCCTCCCCGCGGATCACGCCCGCGGAAGACTCAGGCCGCCACTCCACGCCCCCGATCCCCCCGAGGGCAGGCAACTCAGGCCGCCCTGCGGAAGCCAAGCCCTCCCTCACAGCCTCGTGTGACGCTCACGGAGCAGCTGTTACAGGAGCTCGCGGAGGCCGGCGGCAGGATCGTCAAGAGCGGCAGGGGTCCCGACTTGGAGAAGTGGCCGTCCCGCGTCGCCGCCGCACGCAGATCCGGAAAGGTTCCGGAGACGAAGGAGCTGTACGGAAGCTGGTGCCGCGACGGGTACGAGATCAAGCTCGTCGACATCCCCGCCTGGCGCCTTGCCGTCCTCGACCCCGTCCCCGTACCCTCGCGGCTCACTCGGCCGCACACCGTTGTCCGGGCCATGCAGAACGAACGCCAGCCGCTGGGCCTGACCAAGCCCGTCCAAGGACGCGCTCTCCGGCTCATCCAGGCACTGCTCACCGCCGCCGAGGCCGACGGACACACCTGCTCGGCGGGGCAGACCGGATTCGCACCCCCACCTCATCGCCGCCGCAGGGCACATCCTCACTTCACCATCACCGCACAGGGCCAGGCAGTGGGGTTTCTGCTCCTCCAGGAGCAGGACCGGACCGAGCACGTCGCCACCGAGAAGGAACTCGCCGACGCCAAGAAGCACTCCTGGGTCAGGATCCCCCGCTTCGACTACACCCCATCCGAACGCCTCCGCTTTGTCCTCAGCGGCGGCCAGCCACACCGAGCGAGCGAATGGGCCGACACACCCGGCCGTCCCCTTGAAGAACAGCTCGCCGAGATCGCACAGGAGGTCACGCTTCGCGGCGAAGCCGCCGAACGCAGACGCCAGGACGAGGCCGAAGCGGCACGCCAGAAGCGCATCCGCTGGGAAGCCGCCATGGAACAAGCCCGCGTCCGGTACGCGGAGGCGTACCGCGTCAGGCACCTTGAAGCCCAGGAAGCGGCATGGCGACACGCCACCCGACTGACCGAATACGTGAGCGCGGTACGCACACGGGTTGAGGCCATGCCACCGGGGCAGACCAGAACCGAAGCCGAAGCATGGATCAGCTGGGCAGCAGCCACCGTGGAGCGCCTCAACCCCCTCAACACACCGCCCCGGCTGCCTGACATTCCCAAGCCACAAGCCGACGACCTGAAACCCTTCCTCGGGCACTGGAGCCCCTACGGCCCCACCTACTGAACGTCCGCTCCACAAAAGCGTCCGACCCGCCGAAGTACGGCGGCAGCGCGAAAGCCACCGCCTATCAGTTCGCCCGCCAATACCTGGCCGGTGAGCTGGAAGTGGAGCTGGTCCTACAGGGCACCCTCGCGGAGCGGATGCGCGCGGGCGGGCGGCGCCGGCATCCCCGCGTTCTACACGCCGGCCGGGGTCGGCGTCCAGGTGGCGAAGGGCAGCCTGCCCTGGCGGTACGCCCCGGACGGTTCGGTCGCCCTCGCCTCCCCGCCGAAGGAGAGCCGCGAGTTCCACGGCCGCCCTACGGCGAGGCGATCCGCCATCCCTCCCCGACGCGGTCCAGGTCAGCGACAGGTGGCATCTCTGGTCCAATCTGTGCGGCAGGGTCGTGGCCAAGGTACGCTCCCACACCGCCTGTTGGGCCACCGCTGTAAACCCCGCCCGGCCCGGGGCGTAGGCGAGCAGACCACCCGCGAGCGCTGGCAGCGGGTCCACCATCTGCTCGACCAAGGGGTCGGGCTGCTCGAATGCGCCCGCCGCGCCGACGTCGGCCTCAAGACCGTCAAACGGGTATGCCCGCATGAAGGAGTCCACCGACGACCGCAGCGCACCCTGCTACAAGCTCAGGGTCGTCGACCCCTACGGCGACCACTGCGCACCCGCCGCGCGCATGACCCGGCCGTCCCTGTCATCCACCGCTTCCGGGAGATCAAAGAGCTGGGCTACACCGGCAGCCTCGACCTGCTCTACCGCTGTATCACCCAGGGCCGCGCCGAGGGCAACAAGCCGGTCACCACCCCGCAGCGCTTCGCCCGCCTCCTGCTCACCCGCCCCGAGAACCTGCGCGACAAGGACACCGCACTGCTGCCGGCACTCACCGAAGTCTGCCTCGAGATGACCGAACTCCACCTCCTCACGGGAGGTTCGCTCAGCTACTGATCCGAGCGGAGGGCAACGACGCCAAGTTCACCGACTGGATCACCACGGTTCGCACCACCGACCTGCCCCACCTGCACTCCTTCGCGAACGGCATCGAACTCGACAGCGCCGGGTGCCAGCGGCGGTGATGGATGGCCGGGTGCTCGACGTCACGGCTGAACGCGGAACGAAGTCGACATCGAGGCCACGCTGGCCGAGCTGGGCGGTTCAGCGCCGGAGGCCGGGCGATGGCGAGCCGCGCCCCGGAGACGCGGCCCGCTTCGACTCATGGCCCTCTGACGTCCGAGTGGCGGCTGCAGCCGGACCGGGCGGTCATGCCCGGTTGCCGTGGCTACTACCGGGGCCGCGGTAGTGCGTGCCACGGGTGTGGTGGGCCCGTCTCAGGAGCGAGGGTGATATCGGGCAGTGGGAGCACGCCGGTGTTGGCGTGCGACGTCCGACTCAGCTTGCCGCGTCGAGCAGTTTCTGGAGCGCCTTGTTGACGCGTAGTGCCTTGTGGATGTCCGCCAACGTCGCTTCGGAGGCGCCTCGGTAGTACGAGCAGGCTGTGACCTGGTGGGCGATGAAGAAGTCCTTGACGTTGGGGTCTTTGATGCCCGGGTAGTCCTCGGTGTGTTGCAGGACGGTTTCGAACAGGTCGGGGACCGCGTTGACGAAGTCGTCGACGTACTGGTCCCAGTCGCCGTCGAAGTTGGTCGCGAACAGGAGGCGGGTGTCGTCGTCGAAGAGCACCCATCGTGCGTCGTGGAGCGTGCCGATACGGCCGGCCGCGTCCCGCCGCCTCTCGAAGTCGGGACCTTCTTTGAAGAGGTCGCGGATCTGCTGTGCATGGCCCGGCTTGACGTTGAAGAAGACGGTGAACTCGTTGGTTTTGCCCTGCGTAAGACCTGGGCGGCCGGTTGTCTGTGTGTTCGCGGTCATGTCGGGACATCCTTTCTCGGAGGTACCGCGGGCAGGTGGGTCGTTGTCCGGATCGAACCCGCCGTTCGGCCCGCGCACGCGGCTCAGGTATCACGTTCGGCGATCCACTTCAGAGCGCGGATGCCGGGCAGGAAGAGGTACTCGCCTCCCTTGGTCACGGCGAAGCGGGGCAGTTGCTGGAGCCGGCGCCGAACGGGCCGTTTGGGGATGGTGAAGGTGCCCGTGCCGTCATTGCTTCCCACGATCGGGTCCTTCTCGTCGCCGAGGCCGACGAAGTCGCCGTCATTGGCCCACTGGGACTTGAGGAACTCGAACTGCCGGACGAGGTCGGTGCCCATGAAGATGAACACGATGCCACGCTCGGCGCCGTCGTCCTCCAACTCGCCCTCGGGCAGCATGGGGCCGTACGGGGTGCCCCGGCGCAGGGCTCGGTGCAGTTTCACGTCCACCAGGGTGTCGGTCAGGGCGTCACGCGGGTTCATCCGCCGGATGTGGGAACCGAGCGGACAGCGCCGGCCCGCCGGATCCTGCTCGCGGTAGGTGAAGTCGTTGACGCGGTGCGGATCGGTGGCAAGGTCCGGGTCGTCGTGCTCGGGCGCGAGCACCAGGGGCGCGCCGCTGGGCCATCGGCCCACCATCTTGGCCGCGAGCAGTTCTTCTTCTTCGGGCGATGACGCGTTGTCCTTCAAGTACCGGCGGTACTCGGCGACCCGCAGGTGCAGTTTGCGGAAGGCCACGTAGGTGCCGTTGCGGCCCAGGACGTCGGGCTGGGGCATGGGCGTGACCCGCCCCAGTTCGTTGGTGTAGCCCAGGAGGAACTCGCCGGCCTTGATGGTGGGGCCGAAGCCGGGCAGGTAGCCGTAGTCACCGCCGCTCATCTGCTGCGCGATGCTGGCCACGCCGGAGCCTTCGATGTCGGGTTCGCCGATGCCGTCCACGAAGCCCAGGTGGGTGCGTTTGGTGGGCAGCGCCGAGGCGTCCAGCCGGTAGATCACCGACACCCCGGGCAGGTCCGTAAGGGCCTGGCGGGCCGTGGCCAGCAGGGCCTCCAGCGCGGCGGCGTCCGGGGCGAACACGGAGATTGCGACGTGCACGTCCGCGCTGCCCAGGGGTGCGTCCCAGTGCTCGGGACTGCTGTCGCCAGTGTCCCCGAGCCGTTCTGCGCGGGCTGCCATGCCCTCACGGAAGGCGTCGGGGAAGCTGTCCAGCGATTCCTGCGGCACCCCGAGAGCCCGCAGCCCGGAGTAGCTCAGCGCGACGCTCAGCCACGCCCGGTGGGGAGGATCCCACCACTGGGTCGCCGACGCTACGTGGGGTACCAGGCGGGCCAGCATCTGCCGGCCGTCGGATGGATCATCGATGCGCAGCAGGAAGTAGGCGCCGGTGAAGGGCGTAGGGCGCTGCCTGAGCAGGGTGCCCTGGATGTCGTCCAGTTCCAGCACCTGCTCCTCGGCCTGGCCTGCGCTGTCTGCCATCGTGGTCCGTCTCCGTTTCGTGGTGGAACCTGCCCGGGGTGGATGCGTGCAGAGGGTCAGTGGTGAGGGACCGCGGTCGTCAGCGGGAGCACCTCGTCCGCGCTGCGCGGCTCGCGCCGTTCTTGCTGGTTGAGCTTGTGTCGTTGGATGGAGGAGTGGCGGTAGACCTCTTTGCGGGCCCGCATGATGTTGCCCAGGGGGGCGTGCTCGGCGGTGACCCGCCAGGGGGTGAAGGACAGTGAGTCCATCCTCTCCAGGTTTTCCGGGCTGGAGATGTCCTGCTGCGGAAGCCGTAGCTTGGCCACGGTGACGGGCGGCGAAAGCTTCTCGGGCCACTCCACGGTGGTGTCCTCCACCGGCATGCGCGCCAGGTCGGTGCAGAGCTGGACCTGGATGTCGAAGGCGTAGGGCCGCTCCTGCAATTCGGCTTGCAGGGTCGGCCGGAAAACTTCCGCTGCGGAGGACGGGTCGATGGTGCGCCGGACCACCGCGGCCGCGGAGTCCGGATCGGGGGTGATGCGCACCTTGGCGATGTAGCCCCCGTGGCGGACCGCGCCCATCGTCCAATAGCTCGACAGCAGAAGGTTTGCCGGAGGGGTCTTCGCCAGGCGGAGGAAGGCCAGCAACTCGTCCCAGGCCCAGTTGTCCTGGTCCAGGGTTCCCTTTCCGGTCACGAACTCGGTGAAGAAGCGGTGTGCGCCGGGCCGGCCCTGGGAGAAGTAGGCCGGCGCGTCCAGGAACAGTTCCTGGATGAAGAGGTAGTGCTCGACCGTGTTGCAGAAGAAGATCGGTCCGTTGATGTTGGCGTAGTCGAAGGTGCCCGTGTCCGGTTCGTCCTCCAGCAGGGTCGGGCCCGGGATGCCGAACATCTTCAGCGCCAGTCCGGTGCCGGCGCCCAGTCGCGCGTCGGCTCCGGCGTGCGGCGAGCCGTTGGAGAAGCGGATGAGCGCGTCATGGATCCCCGGGGTCGCGTAGATGCCCTGGGCATACTCGGCGGGCAGCCCGGCCAGGATCTCCACTTCCCCGCGGACCAGTCCGTAGCCCTTGGCGTGGGCGTCGCGAAGGGCCTGTCCGGTGCCGCCGGCCTCGACCGACTCGGCGATATAGCGCTCGGTCGTCTCGATCACCGTCTGCACGTGCTGGTCGAAGTCCGGGTCAGCGACCTCGACGTCAGGCGTGTAGCGGACGAACTGTGCTGCCATGACTTCGACCTCTCCTCGGTGAGGGTGATCGGACTTCAGCGTGAGGAAGCGCCTTCAGTCCTCCAGTTCAGCGGGCCAGCGCAGAGCACGCAGCCCCGGCACGAAGCAGCACTCACCGCCGCGGGTGACCACGAAGCTGGGCAGGAACCGCAGGCGGCGCCGGGCCGGCTTCTCCGGGATGGTGACGCTGCCGGTCCCTCCGCGATGACCGGCCACCGGGTCCTGCTCGCCGGGGTTGCCGACGAAGTTGGCGTCATTGCCCCACTCGGCCTGGAATTCGAACTGACGTTCAATAT
This sequence comes from Streptomyces sp. NPDC029138, assembly GCF_055564375.1. Taxonomy (NCBI): domain Bacteria; kingdom Bacillati; phylum Actinomycetota; class Actinomycetes; order Kitasatosporales; family Streptomycetaceae; genus Streptomyces; species Streptomyces sp. NPDC029138. The sequence goes on along the minus strand of NZ_JBVHWM010000115.1, from coordinate 8,217 downwards.
GGGCCCCAGATGAGGACTCCCACCAGGCCGCGGTCGGCACTACCGTCCTCCAGCACGCCCTCGGGCAGCGGCGGACCGTATGTGGCCCCGCGGCGGATGGTCCTGTGCATGCGTGCGTCACCGACGATGGTGGCATCGCGGGGGTTGTTGCATCGAATGTGCGCGCCGGCGGGGCATCGCAAGCCGCAGTCATTGTGAGACTCCCCTGCCACAGATCGGTGCGAGGGTCACCAAACGCCGCAGCACGAGGCGCCATCGCTCTCACCACCCCATCCTCATCAGGGATGTGCAGGCCCGCATCTTGGCCCCCTGAGGAAGGCGACACGGGTGCGGCTGGCCGATGCCGTCATCTCCGCGCCTGAGGCGCTCCCGAGGACAGATCGAGTCGGGCGCAGGAAGGTGGGACTGGGCCGTGCGTGCTGACTACGGGATCGTCACCTTCTCGGCCAGTCGCTTCCGCGTGGCCGTGAAACCCCGGCGCGGCCTATCGCACAAGCCCCCCATCGCGCCGCACAGGCGGCCGGGGCACCCGCCTCCGCCAGACCTCTGCTCGACGGCGGCACTCTGCTGCTCGCGCGCGACCCTTCCTCTCAACCGTGTGGAGGGCGCTGTGTGAGCCGAACGCTCCGACGCGCGGCGCCTGCCTGCCTGGCGGGCGCCGTGCCCGGTGCAGGGTCAGGACTTGTTACCCGGTTCCTTGCGGCGAGTCTCGAACTCTTTGTGCCCGTTGGGGCAGGACGGGATCTTTTCCCCTTCCTTGGCATGGACTTTCTCACTGCAACTGGCGCAGTAGAAATCGCCGGTTTTCTGCGCCTTTTCGCCCGCCTTGGCAGTCACGATCGTCATCTCCGTGTCCCTGGTCCGTCGCTGACCGACCCCGCGTAACCGTCTCCGTGACGCTCCCGCCGGAGACTGGCCGGCGTCGTCCCGGGTACCCGCAGAACGCACAGCTCGCCACCAGAGGAGTCGGGAACCGTGTTGCTGTCTCATTCACTCGATCACGGAGTGCTCGTCATCACGGTGCACCACGACCCTGGCATCGGCGGACGTGCCGAGCTTCTGACCCAACTGGAGGGTCTCGTCCACGCCCACAAACCGGCGCCCGTGGTGATCACCCTGGAAGAACCCGCCACGGACAGCGCCGCGGTCAGCGTCGTCCTCCGCGTCCACCGCATATGCCGGGACCTGGGCCTACTGATGTCCGTGGCCAGCACCAGCGCGCCCACCCGGCGGCTGCTCGCGGCCAATGCCGACACCACCGGCACGCACCTCGTCATTCACGCCCGCACCGACACGGCTGTCGCCGCCGCGTTCGCCGCAGCCGCGTGACGCGGGGAACCGCGTCGGCACCTTCGCTGCACGCGATCCGGAGGGCGACGGAGCGAGCGCCTGCACCTGCATGCGGGAGCTGACAAGCAGCGGTGATGACGCTCGGTACGACCGGCGATCTGCCCTTCGATCAGCATCTCCTGCACCGCAGCCACCTCGTCCACGGCCACCGTGCTCACGGCGGCATGCGGAACTCGTGCCCTCGTAGTTACCCCCAGAAGGCGCCGTCACGGTCACCCGTCGGGTGTGCTTCGCCGGCTGAGGCGGGCCGTGGGTGTTCGGCAGGAAGGATCGTCCGGCCCCCTGTCGGGCACGGTCGGCCGGCTGCCCGGCGCCAGAGGCTTCAAAGATCCGCTGCCTTACCGTGCCATTCGCAGAACAGGACGGTGGCGTCGTCGTCCAAGCGGCCGTCGTGGTGTTCGAGGACCGCGTGGATCAGGCGGCGCAGGGTCTCGGCGACGGGCAGGCCGTCGGCGTGGTGGCGGATGAGGAAGTCGGTGAAGCGCTCCATGCCGAACAGTTCGCCACGGGCGTCCCGGGCTTCGGTGATGCCGTCGGTGAACAGCAGCAGCCGGTCGCCGGGCTCCAACTGGTCGACGCGCACCCGAACGGGCAGGCCCAGGCCGGTGCCCATGGGCGCGGCCGGCGGACAGTCCAGGGTCGTGACCCAGCGCCCGCCGCGGATGACCACGGGCAGCAGGTGCCCCCGGTTGATCCAGCTGAGCTTCCCGGTGGTCAGGTCGAGATCGGCGAGGATGCCGGTGACATAGCGGCTGTGCCCGAACTGCTCGGTCAGCTCTTCTTCGATGGCGTGGCTGGTGGCGGCGAGCGACGCGCCCGAGCGGCGGTAGCTGCGGCAGGTGGCCATGGCCAGGGACGCGGTCAGGCCGGCCGAGGTGTCGTGGCCCATGGCGTCGAAGATCTTCAGGTGCGCGGTGTCGCCGACGATGGCGTAGTCGAAGGCGTCCCCGGCCACCCGGTAGGCGGGTTCCATCACGGCGCTGATCGTGACCCGGTCGTCGGCGAAGGTGCGCGGCGGCATGAGCGCCCACTGCAGTTCCGCCGACACTCCCATGTCCCGGGTCCGGGTGAGCCGGGCGTGGGAATCGCTGTTGCTCCGCTTGGAGACCAGCAGCAGCCCCGCCATCGACGCCAGCGCCCGCACGACGTCGTGGCCGGGCGTGGCCGCCGTGCCGGGAAGCGGGTCGACGCACAGGACACCCAGACGTTCGGTGCCGTCCAGGACGGGCGTCCAGCAGGGGCCTCCGGTGAGCGCGGCGGTGATCTCGAGTGTCTGGTAGGCGCGGCCGGCCAGAGTGCCCTCGATGCGTGCCTCGTGCCCGCCGTGACCGGCGTCCGGCCCGACGCCGGTGACCTCCCGCAGTACGTCCTCTTGCAGGTCCGCCACGAACAGCCGTGCTCCACCGGCCCCAGCCGCACGGGCAGCGGCCTGGAGCATACCGGGAAGCTGCTCGAAGGTCGCCGTATGACTGGCCTGCAGCATGCCGCTCAGCACCTGCCCCAGGATCCCGGCACTCACAGGCACGCCCGCCGCCCGGCCCCGGTCGGTCTCGGGCACGTCCACTCCGGTCGTCCTCACTACGGGCCCTCACTGGCCCGCGAATCGTCGATTCGGATGCCGCCGGGGACCACGGGACTCCAAGGTCCGAAGGGATGACGCCGACGCATTCAGCCGTGCCCCCCGTCCCCCACCCGGGGGCGGCTCAGGACCAGACTGCTGCCACCAGCCTCTCACCGCGCACGCCCGTCCCCAAGCTTTCCGCCTCACCGGGTCCCAGGGACACCGCACGCACGTCGTTCATGACTCCACCCGCGGATCAGCACCACTGGTAAGTGCAACGCCCAGTGCCTGGGAGGAGCGATGGATCTGTCCGGTCACGGACGGGGGCGCGTGCCGGGTGTCGTGGGCGGCTGCCCGGTCAGGTTGGTGATCAGTTCGGTGCACAGGGCGGACCGCAGGATGGCGAAGGCGTCTTCGGCCGTGCAGCGGCGCTGCGCCATGATCACCCCGAGGGCCTGGTCGATGACGTGGCGGGACTGCATCGCGGTCTGCAACTGCTCGGCGAACTCCTCGGCGTCCGCGATGCGCCAGGCGCGGGGTCGCGTCGCCTCACGGATCCCCGTCTTGCTGACTGCGATCGCAAATCCAGGCGTCGCCGAGCGCATTGCACGAGCACGAACTGCATGAGGAGCCGAGCGCGTCATGCGCGCAAGCACAGTCGAGCTCGAGACGAAGCCCCACCAGAGTGCTCCGGTGGGGCTTCGTCTCGTGGCTCCGGCAGAGGCCCCGCCAGCACGCTCCCCGGTTCGGCCTTGCCCTATCACCGACGCCCCTATAAAGCGGGGGTGCGAGAAACCGGTCTGACCAGGTTAAAGACCTCGCGGGCGGCATACCGCTTGAGGCATCGGATGATCTCGCGGCGGGTCTTGCCCTCCTGGGTGCGGCGTTCGTAGTACGCCTGGGTGCGCGGGTCGTGGCGCAGGCGGGTGAACACGATGCGGTGCAGGGCAGCGTTCGCCTGACGGTCGCCGCCGTAGTTGAGCCGACGCGTGCTCCGACGGCCAGAGGAGTACTCGATGGGGCTGACTCCGCAAAGGGCAGCAAAGGACGCCTCAGTGTTCAGCCGCTCGGGATTGTCCCCCATGGTGATCAGGAGAGTGGCGGCACTGTCCGGGCCGATGCCCACCGGTACGAGCAGTTGCGGCGCGTGGCGTTCGACGAGCCGGGTCAGGCGTTGGTTCAGCTCGTTGATCTGTCCGCTGAGCTGCTCGATGCGTTCGGCGAGCATGCGCAACGTCAGGTGGGTGGCCTGGGCCACCACGTCCTCGTCTCCCCCACCATCGGGTGGGCTGAGGGTCGCGCAGATGCGGAACAGCTCGGCATTGCCCAAGCTCGACAACCGTTCCCGCAGGGCGGGGTCGGCGATGACCAGGACGGCCTTGAGCTGGTTGATCGCCTGGGTGCGGGCCTTGACCGCGGAGTCCTTGGCGAGTTTGTAGATCCGGGCACTGTGCACGGGTCCGTCGCCGGATTTGGCCTGGGCCCGGGCGCGACCACTGAGCACGGCTCGCGCTGCGGCCTGCGCATCGAGCGGGTCCGACTTACCGAGCAGACGGCGGGCCGTACGGTCGGGCCGGTTCACTTCGAACACCTGGATCTGCTGGGTCACCAGGTAGCGGGACAGGCACGCGCCGAAGGTGCCGGTGCCCTCCACGCCGGCCCGGCGCACCGTCCCCCGCTTGCGGGCCCACACGAGCAACTGTCGGTAGCCGGCCGCCGTGGCGGGAAAGGACTCCGTTCCCAGGATCTTCCCGAGCGGGGAGATCACGGCGGCAACATGCACCTCGCCGTGCGTGTCCACCCCTAGGACGACTTCGCGCCGAACGGGCGGGTCCGTGCTCGAGGAGGTGGTGGGCTGTCGGGTCGTCATGGTGGTTCGCCTCCCACATGCTGACGTGCTGGCTAGAGTGAATGGCACCGGCCTGCTCGGGCGGTCTGAACCGTGATGGCGCCTGAAACTCGGCAAGGCCCCTATAGGGACACGCCCTGTGGCTCGGTGGCAGGCAGCATCCCGCAACGGCAGTCGACAGGTCCGTGACTGGACACTTCGGTCATAGATCTCACGAGTCAGACCCCGTCCGGGATGGCACTGCACAACCGTCCCATCGATCCCGGTACAGCGGCGTGAATCGATTGCTGCCGGATGACTTCGGCCGAACCGATACTCAACCTGACTGAGCAGGCCGACAAGGCGTTGACTCTCGTCCACTCCTGACCGGTATTGGCAGGGAGACGTCACGCAAGGAGGTGGTGGTCACCGGCTGCGACATCTGCGGCTCCTCCCCCGTGATCAGCACCCCGGTGGCCAACTCACCGGAAGAGGACTCCTGGATCTGATTCGACTGCGGATCGACCCACGAAGGCGTCTGAACCTTCTGCGACCAGTCTGCCGCCCTCGTCTCACATATGGGCATGTTCAGCGACTGCCACCAGATCCGCCTCGCAGAGTTCTGACCTCGACGTGCAGCCCCAACTCGTCTCGCGAATGGGGTTTAACCTCGAAGTTTCGTGACGGTCCGCCGACGGAGTTGATGGACCGTTTTCGTGCCGTGGGGTGAGGCTGTGCAGGCCGAGGGCACGAGTGTCGCCTCGTGGTGCGCCGGGTTCCACTGCTCCGGCTGTTGAGGTGCTGTCGTAGGGACGGGAAAGCCCTTGGTCAGCCGGGGTTTGGCAGGAGCGCGAGCCGTTCGAGAGCGGCGGTGATGTGGCTGGTCCAGGGCCAGTGCCGGGCCAGGCGGAGGATCCGGCGGCGGCCGGTGGTGACGAGCTGTCCAGCCGTGGCGAACAGGCAGAGCCGCAGGCGGCGGGGTTCCCAGAGCCTGGCCTTGCCGGTCAGGGCGAGCATCGGCATCCAGGCCAGCAGGTCGAGCGCGATCTGCACGATCTCCAGCCAGATCCGGTTCTGGGCTGTGTGCTTCAGGGGCAGGTTGCGCAGGCCGGTGGCCCGGGCGGCGCGGATGCGGTCCTCGGCCCGGGCCCGCAGCCGGTGACGGAGCTCGAGCTCGGCGATCGGCCGGTCCGAGGTGTTGGTGGAGAAACAGGTCAGCCGCATGCCGTCCGCATCCGTGAGCCGCAGCTGGGCCCCGGGGTGCGGACGTTCCTTCCGGACGATCAGCCGCATGCCCCTCGGCCAGCCGTGAAGGACGTCGCCGGTGAGTTCAGTGACCCAGGCGCCGTCACGGATCTCGCCGTCCGCCTCGACGGCCGGCGTCCAGGCCGGGGCCGGAACCTTGAGCACATGCTGGTGGATCGCATCGGTGATCACCATGTCGACCGAGTAGGACAGCCACCGTCCCCGCTGAGCGAGCCAGGCGACGAAGTCGTGGGTGGCGCCCGCGGAGTCGGTGCGGATCAGAGTCCGGCGCCCACGCCGGTACTTCTTCGGCAGCTGGGCCAGCGCCAGGCGGGTGGCGGTGACGTGGTCGGCGGCCGTGTTCGAGCCCGCGTTCCCCGGGCTGAGCAGGGCCGCCACGGGCTCACCGGTGCCGCCCGGACCGTGGTCGACGAACCCTATCAGCGGATGGTGGCCGTAGGTCCGCTTCCAGGTGGGTGCGGCGTCCTCCTTGTCGGAGTGCGCGATCACCAGCACCCCCGTCGAGGTCGACGGTCACCGTCCCGCCCGCATCAGGCGCTTCCCCGCCGGCCAACCGCCACACACGTTGGCGGACTTCAGCCCGCGCGGCACGGATGGCCCGCAGGGCCTTATCTCCGGTGGCTGCAAGGGTGTCGATGAGGCGGGAGACCGTCGGATCGGAGGCCACCGGCCCGAACACGGCCGGCTCGGCCCGCAGCATGGCGACATCCGCGAGGCAGTCCCCGCCCAGCGCGACCGCCAGGGCCACGTCCAGCAGGATCTTGCCCGGATCGTGTATCGCCCGAGCCTTCCGCCACGGCGTCAGCGCCGCTGATATCGCGGTGTCCAAGCCGACCCTGCGGACGGTCTCGACCAGCAGTACACCCCCGGCCTGCGAGACCACCGCCCGGCCGCCGCCCTCGATGCGGACACGCGGGTAGGACCCGATACGCTTCTTCACCTGGAGAGTGCTTCTTCCCTTGCAGCCAACAGGACCCTAGACACGTCCCATCGTTGCAGGTCAGGAGCACTCTCCGCTTATTTGATCAAGCCTCGGACACCCCACCGCCGTGAAAGCGCGAGGTTAACATCACGGTCACAGCAGGTAGGTGGGCACCGGGTGGACATCTCAAGTACTTCTCCGAGCGCCTGGCCGCCACCTTCGTCTATGCCGGCATCAACATCGTCGAATCCGGCCTGCTGTCCGGGACACGGGGCGTCCAGATCGCTGGCCGCTTCACCTTTCCGGTACCGGACCTCAGGGTCTCACCGATGTGTCTTTCCCTCGTAGGAGACCCGGCTGTACCCCTCCCCGTGGCAGCTGTCGGTCCACAGCCAGCAGCCGGTCTCCGGGACAAGCGCACCCGCCGCAGCCCGTTCTCGTCCATGACCTTGTACGCCGGCCGCGCAGCTGCCGCTCATCGGCCGCCGGCTTCTCGGCCACCTGCGTGGTCCGGAAACACCGGAAGCGGTCATCACTCCCCTTCGCAGACGCCCTCGACAGCGAACTTCTGGTACAGGTGCGGATAGGCGACAGTGCCGACGGGATAGTGCTCCAGGTGCGAGGCGAACTCCGGCGTGCCGAGCGCTGCACGGAGGTGCTCGGTGGATTTCCAGACCGCGACGTTGGTGAAGAGCCGGCTGCCGCCGATGCCCCGGTACGGCTGCACCGAGAGCAGGCTCCCCGACTTCTTCATGTATTCCGCGTCGTTCGTCCAGGCGGCCAGCACCTCGTCCTCCTTGCCTTCCGGGGCGACGCACGTGTTGATGACGGTGACCGGGCCGCTGGAGCAAGAGTCCCCAGGGGCTCTCCCCGGCAGGCCGGACTTGGATACAGCGTGACTGCCCATTCAGTGAGGTTGCGGGTACAGCCGTTGTTCGTTGTCGCGATGCACGTGCCGCTGGGCGGGTTTCTAAGGATGACCTGCAGTTTCGTGTAAGCGTGCGTGTACAGGAACTTTCCAGCTATCCCGGAAGCGCCGACTTCGCCGGCTCCACCGGCACGGACACGCACACGCACACCGTCACGTGCTACCGATCTCCACCCAGACCAGCACGAGCACTTCACCGGGACAGCACACCAGCCCCGCTGATCAGCAGAAATCAGGTTGGCGTGGGGGGGGGGGGGGGGAGGGGGGGAGAAGGGGGGGGGGGGGGGGGGGGGGGGGGGGGGGGGAGAGGGGGGGATGTCACAGACGGGGAAACACGCAACCCCTTTGCGCCGGTTTTCTGC
>NZ_JBVHWM010000114.1:0-16929 GCF_055564375.1 Streptomyces sp. NPDC029138 | reverse complement strand
GCGCGCGCCTCGCTCCGCGAGGGCGACGCGCCGCCGCTACGCGGCGGATTCCGCGCAAGCGCGGAATAAGCCCGGAACTCCGTTCCGGGACTCGCCCGCTGACGCGGCCGAGAGGAATCCGGCTCCGCCGAATTCCGGCCCGGCACCGGGCCGCTCCGCGCCCCGCAGCCGAGCGAACGGCGTGCGCTCCGCGCCCGCCTGAAGCGGCAGCAGCAAGGGGAGGGCGGTGTCGCTCCTGGTGGGGCCAGGGTGACGGGCCATCAAGCCTCCCTGTCGCGCCGGGAGTACCGGCATGCACCCAAGATCAGGTGAAGCTAGGCGCTCAATCCCGATCATGCCGAACCCGCTTCCCTCTCAACCGACCCAACAAGCGGGAGACTATCACCCCGACACCCCAACCCACGCCAGAACCAGCCAATCTGACGAACCTTCCCAAACCCTCGTGCGTCATGACGCAGCGTGGGGATAGAGTCTGGGCTCAGCACGCACCCCCTCCCCCGGCTCCCTCTCAGCACGTGCGGAGGAAATGCCGGTCCGTCAGTTCCACTGCTGACGACAGGAAACCTTCACTCCTCACCTCTGTATAGCCGAGCAGAAAGCAGGTCTCTAAATGCCTCACATTGAATTGCGGCCGCATCAGGCGGAAGCCGTAGACGCCGTAGTGAACCGGTTCCCGCAGGTCGGCGGTGCGGAGCGATTGGATTCGCGACTGGGGGCGGAATCGACTGTTTCCGCCCCCAGTGTGTTACGGATTCGAGGACAGCCAAGCCTCGGGCAGACTGACTGTCGCGGGAACAGGAGTACCGACGGCGTCCAGAAGCCCAGGCGGCGGTGACCCCGTCGCATCATGGAAAGACACCGTGCCGCCGACGAACGTCGCGCCACCGAAGAGCACCGTGCCGCCGGCGAACGTCGCGGCACCAAAGGACACCATGCCGTCGGCGAACCTCGCGGCACCGAAGAGCACCGTGCCGTCGGCGAACGTCGCGCCACCGAAGGACACGATGCTGCCGGTGAACTTCGCGCCGCTGAAGGACACCGTGCCGCCGGCGAACGTCGCGGCACCGAAGAACACCATGCCGCCGGCGAACTCGCGCCACCGAAGAACACCGTGCCGCCGGCGAACGTCGCGGCACCGAAGAACACCATGCCGCCGGCGAACGTCGCGCCATCGAAGAGCACCGTGCCGCCGGCGAACGTCGCGCCACCGAAGGACACCGTGCCGCCGGCGAACGTCGCGCCGCTGAAGGACACCGTGCCGCCGGCGAACGTCGCGCCTCTGAAGTCCAAGTGGCCGTCGATGATGACGCCGGTGAGGTCGAGGTCGCAGCCCTGCCATGAGCGGTGGGTTCCCTGGGGGCGGCGGTAGTGGTCGCCGATGAGGCGCAAGATTGTGTGCCGGACCTTGCGGAGGGCCAGGTAGCGGTGATGTTCCTCCTGGTGGGAGGGATCGTTGCCAGGGTCGGGGGTGAAGGGGAGCTGGAGGTAAGCGCACAGGACGTCGATGCAGGTCTGGCGCAGGCTGTCGTCGGGTGCGTCGTCAGCGAGTCCGGCCAGGGCGTGGACGCCGCCGAGCTGGACGGCCGGGGAGTCCGAACCGAGCTGCTCGACGGCCTGGGAGAAGCGTTCGGTGTGGAGCCGGGTGGCTTCGCGGTGGGCGCCCGCTTCGTCGACGCGCTGGCGACGGTAGGCGACGACCAGGGCGACGAGAGCACCGGCGCCGGCGACGACACCGAAGGAGAACTTGACCAGGTCAAAGAGCGTCTTTGAGTCGATGCGTCGTTCGGGCTTCAGCCCGTGGACGTCGAGTAGGTCCCAACCGGTGTAGAACACGGCGGCGGCGACCGTGAGAGCGGCGATGAAGGTCAGGGGGAGGACGAGACCGACCTTCCACAAACGCAGCTCTCGATCGTCCCGGGATGTCTGTAACCGCTGGTTGAGTCTCATGCGGGCAGAGACACGGCTCCCTCATCGGCGGTTGCAGCAGGTACACGGGACCGTTTCCGCCCCCTCGGGCCACTGGATCGCGTATGAGGTGACGAGACTGTTCCACCACGGCCTCGGGCAGGGTCCACCAGTCGCCGGGCGGTCCGGCGCGAGAGAGGGAGAAACCTGATGAGCCAAGATCTGAATGCCAAGCTGTCCCGCATCTACGAGCGCTGCATCGAGGCGGTACGCACGATCGCCGTGCTCGACCCGACCAAGCCCGTCGAGGGATGGGACCAGTACACCTGCACGGCCGCCAATGAGTTCGCGGCGGACGTCGAGATGGCATGGATCGCGGCTCACCCCGAGCACGAGGTGCGTGACACGTACTGGGCAATCATGGGCGGCGTTCCCATTGAGCGTGAAAGCGTCTCCGGGGACTCGCCTACGCGATACATCACGTACGGGCTGACGTCCTTCGCCCGTGTCCTGCAGTGCATTGAGGCCATGCGCGTCGGCCGATTCGACCCGCACGTGCCAGGCGGCATCATCCGAAACGACGAGGACTGAACCAACCGGGGCCGGCACTCAGCTCCACTCCGGCGGCGGCACGGCCCACGCGGTGGACCGGTTAAGCCCCTGGCGGTGCAAACCGGGCGCGGCCCCGTCCGGCGACGGACGGGGGAGGGCGCCCTACGAGGCGCCCGTCGAGGCGCTCCACGAGGCGCCCTACGAGGTGCCTGCCAGGGCGCCTCACCGCTGACGGCCGGACGGGAAAACCTGCACGTCAGAGCACATGGTCAAGGGGTCTGTTCTGCCGTTCCCACCTGGGCCGAGCCCGGAGCCGGGCCGGGATCGCGCTCACCCCGGCCGCGGCCTGGTGCTCCCGCTCACCGGCCGGCGGCGCTGGCCACGGTGGTCACCATCGCAACCAGTACCGCCGCGCCCGCCAGCGCCACGGTCAGCGGCGCGGTGAGCACCGGGCGCCGGTAGACGGCGTAGCCGAGCGCGGCGACGACCAGAGCGCCGACCAGGACCAGCAGCAGGACGACCAGCAGAACGAGCGTGGACATACGGGATTCCCCCTTGGGATCGGGCACGCGGTGGTCCGCGTGCGGTGGATGGCGGAGCGTGGACGCTCCTCAGCCCTTGCGTCTCGGCAGGCACCCCGGACAGGACGGCGTAAGAGTGCGGCGAGCGGGGGTTAGCCCCGCAACCCCCGTCTGACCAGCACGTTCACACCCGTTGTGAGCCTCGTCACGCGGTGGGCGTGGGGCCGGGTGGCGGTGCTGCGGCGGCATCGACCCTGCCAGCCCAGAATCTGAATTCAATAGCTCTGACCTGCAAAAACACCGCCCGCCAGGACTTGAATGCGCGGCCTCCGTCCGGTAGGGCCTGACCCATTGGTTATGGGGGAAATGAGCGCCGATGTTTGGGTCGGTCTCAGTTGTCATCAAGGGAGCCGGAGACCTGACGGGCGGACAGCGCAGCCACCCTGCCGAACGAACCGGCCCGGCAGGTCGCGCCCTCGGTCGCGTCCTGGGTCCTGCCCTGGGTCGCGTCCTGGGTCCCGTCCCGGGTCGCACCGGCGGTCAGCCGAAGGACCGCAAAACCGCAGGCCGCAGGGCCTCACACGAACCTCTGGGCACGCCGACAACTTCCCTGGGAGGCCCCTCTGCGGGAGGGGTGAGCCGGGTAGGTTTCGCCTGTGAGCTACGCATACGGCCCCCTGCCCCAATGGCGGATCGTCGGCGGCTTCGGCAGCGGCATGTACGAGGCCGAGGGCCCGGACGGCGTCGTCTGGTGGCTGTGGCTGGTCGAGCAGCCCGGTGAGGACGACGTGTTCCCTCCCGGCTACCGGCTCGCCCCCCTCAACGACTTGGCCGCTGCGGTGTTCATCGGCCCTGAGCGCGGCCTGCACCACGCCACGGACACGGCAGGCCTGCGGATCGCGGCCGCCGCCGTCCGAGCCGACCCGGCCGGCGCCCGCCGCCAGCTCGGCCTCGACGGCGAGTGACACACCCCGCCCCCACCACGACGGCCCACCATGTCGCCGGGCGCCGGGAAGTTCACCGCCTCGCGCGTGCGCGACACGCGCGCGCCGTGGGCCGGGCCCGAGCGGGTTGGCCGGGGCGGTGAAGAAGAACTCCCTTCCCGCCGGGATGATCGGGCGATGACCGACCCGCCGCCCGCTGGGCACCGGACCCACCGCCGCCGTGTCTCGCATGAGAGACACCGATCCGCCGGCGCCGCGCGCGCAGCTCGCCGCCGAGCAACTGCCCGCCGCCCCGGCCGCCGAGCTGAGACCCGCGCGTCCGGCCGCCGGGCGCCGCGCGCTCGGGGCCGGTCCCGCCCCGGCCGGGCAGTGACAGCGGCTGTGATGGACGCGGTGACACGGCGGCTGTGACACCCGTCCGGGCCGGCCCGTACCGGCACGCTGTCTGTAAGCACTTGTTTTGGCTCCAGTGCACGGAGTTGTTTTGGCCCCAGCTGCGGGTCGCAGGGGGCGTGTGGCGGTGTGATTCACGCCCCTGTAGCAAGGTGATTTGGCCCCACTTCGATCGGGTGGTTCCGCTGGCCTGGGTGGGGGGTGTTGACGGTAGTTTTGAAGCCTCGGTGGACCTCCGCCAGCGCGCCCCCGACAGGTGCGTGGAGGGTTGCCGACCCGGCTCGACTCAGGTCGCGGACCGCCCGGTGACCGCGGCGACTGGACGAGAACGGGCGATGGCGCGGCCGGCACTGGGACACGACGGCCGGGCCCAACACGGCTGCGGCCGGCCTCCCGGGGGGAGGCCGGCCGCAGTTGTCGGTGCAGGTCAGCGACGGCGCTTCTTCTGGCTCTGTGCGAACCGGTAGGACTGGGTGCCGGTCTCAACGATGTGCGCGTTGAAGGTGACCCGGTCGACGATCGCCGTGCAGAGACGGGGATCGGTGAAGGTCTGCTTCCACTCCGAGAACGGAGCGTTCGAGGCGATCGCGATGGCCCGCCGCTCCTCCCGCTCGGTGAAGATCTGGAACAGCAGCTTGGCGCCGGCCTTGTCCAGGTCGAGATAGCCGAACTCGTCCAGACACAGTAGGTCAACGCGACCGTAGCGGGCGATCGTGCGGGTCAGCTTCTTCTCGTCCGCAGCCTCCGCGAGCTCGTTGACCAGGTTGACCGTGGTCGTGTAGCGGACGCGGAGACCGGCCTCGGCCATGGCCGTGCCGATCCCGATCAGCAGGTGGGACTTGCCAGTTCCGGAGTCGCCGATCAGGCAGAGCGGCTGACCGGCCTTGACCCAGGACGGGTCCGACAAAGTGCCGACGATCTCGGGAGTGACGTTGGGGTTCTCCGTGTAGTCGAAGTCCTCCAGCCTTTTGGGGCGGGGGAAGTTGGCGTCCCTGACCAGCCGCTGCTTGCGCCGCTCCTCCCGCTCGCCGCACTCGGCTTCCAGCAGGTCGGCGAGGAAGTCCTTGTAGCTGGACCGCTGCCGCATGGCATCGGCGGCCATCTCCTGGACCCTGCTGCGGATCGTGGGCAGGTGCAGGGCCCGGCAGGCTTCGTCGATGGCCGTGTCCACGGCTTCCTCCGGCCCCATGTCCCGGCGGGGCGAAGGGATCTGGGCGGCCGTGGTGTCAGTCGTGCTCATGCGGTGCCTTTCGGTCGACGTGTCAGGAGCTGGTCGTAGTGGGCGACGGTCGGCAGAGGCCGGTTGTCCTCGGGCAGCTGGGCCCGGCGGGCCGTGAGCGAGACCACCCCGCTGGGTTCGGCCCAGGGCGGCGGCTCGCCCTCGTCGTCCAGGTCCTCAGGCGGTGGCGGGGCCGCCGCGGCGGCCCTGCGGGCCTCGACGGCCACCACATCGGCGGTGACAGCGCCCGCTCGGATCGCGGCGGCCATGCCCTGCTCGACGGCCGTCGCGGGCATCCGCCGGTGCAGCAGCAGGACCTCGATCAGCGCCCTCGTCCCGGCCGCGTCGCCGTGGGCGGCCCGGGCTGCAGCCCAGAACGCTTCATGGACTTCGGTGAACGAACCGTTCTGCCGGGCGGTGACCAGTGCGGTCGAGCCGGCCATCGCCCCGGGCTTGGCCAGGAGAATCTCCAGGTAGTGGTCGAGTTCGTCACGGAAGTCGCCCCGGCGGGTCAGCCTCGGGTGCCGGGCGACGACCTCCCGCGGTTCGAAGACGAGGAGTTCATTGCCCCGCAGCAGCACCCGCACGTTCTGGCCGATGAAGCGGGCCGGCACCGAGTAATGGCACTGCCGAACGGTGATCCGGCTGCTCCGGTCGACCTTCGGCGTCATGGTGATGCCGCACTCGAACTCCTCCAGCGGCAGCGGTGCCAGCTGGTCCGCCTCGGTGAAGAAGTTGAAGCCGACGGTGGTCAGCCTGCCCGCGAGGATCCGGTCGTCCTCGACCGCGTCGATCTCGGCGATCTTCGCGTTCAGCTCCTCCAGCGTGGCGACCTCGGGAACCGGGACCAGGTGGGTGCGGCGGAAACGGCCGCCCTCGTGCTCGACCCCGCCCTTCTCGTGGGCGCCGTCCTCGCCAGGAATGCAGTAGAAGGCGTCGAAGCCGTAGTGGGCCCGGAAGGACACCCACCGCTCGGACTCGATGCGGCTGCGGCCGGTGCAGATGCGATTGACCGCCGGTTTCAGATTGTCGTAGCGGATGTGCTTGGTCGGCACTCCGCCCAGGACGTTGAACGCCTCGACGTGCCCTTCCATGAAGGACTCCTGGGCCTGCGAGGCATAGACGCGGTGGACGGCCTTGCCGGAATACGACATCCGCAGCGTGAACAGGTGGCACTTGACGACCTGGCCCGCCAGGCGGACCCAGACGTCGGCGAAGTCGACCTCGGCTTCCTCGCCGGGCAGGTGGACCTGCGGAACCATGCCCGTCAGGTGCCGGCGGCCCTCCAGCACCTCGGCCTCGATCTGCGGGCGCCTGGCCAGCACGTAGTCGCAGACCGTGGAGTAGGAAACCAGGTCGAAGTCGTACTCCTGGGCAAGACGCTGATGGATCCGGCGGGCGGTGTGCTTCTGCTTGCGCGGCGCACTCGCGTCTTCCCGCAGCATCGAGTCGATCCACGGCTTGGCCGGATCCAGGACAGTGACCCGTGGCGCTGGCTTCTTCCGCGCCGGCGGAACAGCAGACAGAAGAGCCTGCCTCACCGTCCGGCGGTGCACCCCGTACTTCTCCGCCAGAGCCCGCTGTGACAGTTCCGGATCAAGACGCTTGTCCCTCCGGATCGCAGCGAACAGCTCCGTCCGCGACAAACCCATCCCGGCCTCCCGGCACGACCGTGATCAAGCAACACGGTCTCCGACATGACCGTGATCGACGCACAAACCCTGCCGTCGCTGGGCGGACGGAGCAGTGCATTCACTCCAAAGAGGGCACGTCGTCGGTAAGCTGCCGCAGCCTCACTCTGCTCCGGAGGCCCAGCATTCACTCAAGTTCGCTCATCGAGTGCAACTCCGCGAACTCGTCGGCGAGTATGCCCATGACGACGAGATCATGGTGTCGGCTGGCAAAGAACACGTGATCGCGCAGGCGCCCCTCCTCGGCGAAGCCAAGACGGCGATGCAGTGCCAGCGATGCCTCGTTGTGCGCGAAGATCCGCGCCTCACATTTGTGGTACCGCCGCTCGGCGAACATGAATCGCAACAGCATCACCACGGCTTCTGCCGCGTAGCCCTTGCGTCGGTGCCCAGCACCCATCGTGATGCCGTACTCGAACCGCCCCGCCCGCGGATCTGCGTAGTGGGAGCCGACAGCCCCGACGATCTGCCCCGTGTCCACGGATTCAACGGCCAACGTGAAGCAGTCACCATCGGACTTCGCGACGGCCTGTTCCTTCGCCCAGGCACGGAACCCCTCGGCAGACCGAGGCGGATGCAGCAGGTCTCCCGACCGCTCCTCATCGACGGCGAAGCCCACGAACGCCGTCCAGTCCTCAGGCTCAATACCGCGCAGACGTACCCGCTTACCAGTCCAGAACGAAGTCATCCCCTATTCGATCACGCCGCAAGATGCGATGCCCAGGCCCTCCTGACCCTGGCCTGAACTGCCTTGTCATACCGGTGGAGCCAGATCAACTTCGTACGTCATGGAGCCGCGAAACGCTGGTGCGCTGGTGCCCAAAGAAGTGCTTACAAACAGGCACGCGCAGCGGCACGCCTTTACGCGTGCGCGCGCGTCACCCCGCGTGCGAAACCGCGGCACGCGCAGCCCGCGACACGCGCGGCACGCGTTGGACCGCCCCGAGATGCCGTCGGCGGCGCTCCGCGACCCGATCGCATCGGGCCGCTTGGCGCGCCGGACCTCTCGTGTGCATCCGTGTGCTCGTGCACGTGTGCACGCCTTGAGCACCCTCTCCGGCCACCGCCACCGGTGACCGCCAGGGCACCGCCACGGCACCGCTCACGACCGGCATCGGACCGCCAGGGCACCGCCATGCGACCGCCACGGCTCGAGCTGGATGGCGGTCACCACCGCCCCGATGGCAGTCCGATGGCGGTCACCCATGGCGGTGGCCGCGAGGCGATCCGCCGCCGTGATGATGACGGCGATGAACCCCCGTCTGATCGGCCGCTGAACAGCTGGCGATCGGCAGCCCATCGGCCGGCATCGGCAGGCCGGGCCGATCAGCCGCCGATCAACCCCCCAATCCGAACCGATCCTTACCAGCCCAAGCCGTTCAAGCCGTTCAACCACCGCCACCCCCACCCCGAGGCACTGTAGAGCGATCTGGCGGCCGAACAGACCCCACCCCGACCAGAGAGATCCGGACAACGGGAAAACGCAGGAGAACGGCACACAGCGGCACTGGCGGGGCTGTACGCCGGTAAACGGCCCCTGCCCGTGCGCGTGCCCGCGGGTCTGTCAGACGAGCGGTGTAACTGGGGCAGTTGGGGTTACTGACGGGCCGCCGACAGGCGGCCGTCGAAGGTGATGTCGAAGGCGTTCAGCGCGGTCTTCCAGCGCATGGTCCAGCGGGCCTGGCCCTTGCCCGTGGGGTCGAGGGACATGATCGCCATGTAGACGCATTTCAGGGCGGCCTGCTCGTTGGGAAAGTGGCCGCGGGCCTTGACCGCCCGGCGGATGCGGGCATTCACCGACTCGATCGCGTTCGTCGTGCAGACGATGCGGCGGATCTCGGTGTCGAACCGCAGGAAGGGGGTGAACTCTTCCCAGGCGTTCTCCCACAGCTTCACGATCGCCGGATACTTCCGGCCGCAGGCGTCGGTGAACTCGGCGAACCGGTCCAGGGCGGCCTCCTCGGTAGGTGCGGTGTAGACGGGCTTGAGGAGCTTGGCGATCTTGTCCCAGTCCTGGCGGGCGGCATAGCGGAAGGAGTTCCGCAGCAGGTGCACCACGCAGGTCTGCACGATCGTTCGCGGCCAGACGGTCTCCACCGCCTCGGGCAGGCCCTTCAGCCCGTCGCAGACCAGCATGAGCACGTCGTTCACGCCGCGGTTCTTGATCTCGGTAAGGATGCGCAGCCAGTGCTTGGCACCCTCACCGCCGTCGCCGGCCCACAGCCCCAGAATCTCCCGCCGACCCTCGGTGGTGACGGCCAGAGCCACATAGACGGGCCGGTTGGCGACCGCGCCGTCGCGGATCTTGACGTGGATGGCGTCGATGAAGACCACCGGATAAACGACGTCGAGCGGCCGGTTCTGCCACTCGGCCATGCCCTCCAGCACCTTGTCGGTGATGGTGGAGATGGTCTGACGGGAGACCTCGGCGCCATAGACCTCGGCCAGGTGGGCCTGCACCTCGCCGGTGGTCAGGCCCTTGGCGGCCAGCGAGATCACCATCTCGTCGACACCGGTCAGGCGCTTCTGCCGCTTCTTGACGATCTTCGGCTCGAAGGAGCCGTCCCGGTCGCGGGGCACGGCTATCTCCACCGGGCCGACGTCGGTCAGCACCGTCTTGGAGCGTGTGCCGTTGCGGGAGTTGCCGCCGTCCTTGCCCGCCGGGTCGTGCTTGTCATAACCGAGATGGTCGGTGATCTCGCCCTCCAGGGCGGACTCCAGCAGCCGCTTGGTCAGCTGCTGCAGCAGCCCGCCCTCGCCGGTCAGCTGCAGGCCCTCGGCCTGGGCGCGGCCTACCAGCTCGTCGATCAACTGGTCGTCCACGGCCTTCGCCGACGCAGCCCTTGTGGGCTCGGCGGTCTCGGACCTGGACACGTTCTCACTGGTCATCGATGCATCTTCCATGATCGGGAGTTACACCGAACGATTTACAGTCCCATGACGCCATCTGGCGTCACGTCCAGGCCGAGGTCGAACAACGCGGGGATCGGGCGATGTTCGACATCCGGACCTCGCGCTCGTCACCGCCCAGCTGCGGTCGCGCATCCTCGGCACTGCCCTGGACAAGATCACTTCAGCGACATCAGAAACGGGCACTCAGAGGTCGTTCTCATCTCTATGGCCCCGGTACCTCCTAATTTGAGTGGCGCGAGGCCGTGGTGTTGGTGAGACCACTGAGGCGGCTGTGTCTCGACGGTCCAATGGGGTGACGGCTGGGACGGGATGAGACTTGCGCCTGTCTCACCCCAGGACGCCTCATTCTGTGGACGTGCTTCCGATACCGAAACGCTGGACGGTCGAGCGGACCTACGGCTGGCTGATGCTCCACGCCGCCTGGCCCGCGACTATGAAACCCTGCCCGCCCGCTCCGAAGCCATGATCCACCTCGCCATGACCGACCTCATGGCCCGCCGCCTCACCGGCGAGACCACCATCTCTTGGCGCGAAGGAGAGGGGTGGGTGGCGTCGGCTCATGCAGGCTCGGGGACGACGCGGCGGCGCAGAAACCCGCAGGACTTCAGGCTCGCCAGTGCCGGGCAGTCCAGGACCCTCTCCATCTTGCCGGTCTGGCCTGCCAGCACCAAGCCGAAGTGGCCGGGCACCAGCTGCGCCCACATCCCGTAGATCTCCAGGGAGACCGTGCGCAGCTCGTAGGCGCTGGCACCACGACCATGCGCGGGGTGCGGGTGAGTCCGGCGACGATGAGGTTCTCAGCGTCCGCAGACGCCGCGGGCGGAGCTCGTAGACGCCACGGCACGACGGCGAGCTCCCGGACAAAGGGAGCGCCGTGCACTGTCGTTGTCACACCGACCCGGAAACACAGCCGCATTGTCCCTCAGGCTGTGTCAACCACCGGGTCCTCATAGACGAGCCGGCCGATCTCGCGGCCGACATACGGGCGTGGCCGCCCCGGAGGAAGCGCTGGCGCGACGACCCGGAAGACGCTGCGCAGCGCCTCCCCCGTGTAGTCGTCAAGGCGATCCGTAGCTCTCAACCACACGCTTCCCGTGGGTAGTTCGTCTACCTCCGTAAAGGCACCCGACTCGCGCAGTCGAGCGACGCCGCCGAGGCGATCGGCGATGCGTGCGGAGCACACGGTCACCCAGGGATATCCGCGAAGCACATCCTGGCTCTCCTGGATCCCCTTCAGCGGGCTCAGCCCCAGCCGGTCCTCCAGCATCGTTTCCCCACCGTGACCGCCGTCATCAGTGACACAGCCGAACGTGATCGGAACCCTCAGCGCAAAACGCCTGAGATGCTCGACTGCGGAATGCACATCCAGTGACGAAATGATCCTATGGCAAGAGTGCGTGCCAGGCTCTCCAACCCCATATTCCACCCGCAGCCGATGCCATTCACCGTCCTCGCTGACAGACTGAACGGAAACCTTGGCCTGACTGGCCCCGTATCGGCGCCCCTGTTCGCTCAGTTCCAGAATCCAGAATTCACTGTCCTCAGGCCGCTTGGCCACTCTCGCGAGGAATTTGCTCCAATTCTCTTGGGACCAGGCCTTCCGGACCCGCACCCTACCCTGTAGCGGGTCCTGCTCGGTCAGCGAGGCCCAGATACCCCCAGGGGACCCCAGCACACCCTCACCCTTTTTCGGAATGCACAATTCGGGACCGTTCCGCAGGCTACGAAGGAGGGGAGAAAAAAGCCCCTCAGCGGCCGTTTCGAACCACTCGACCGCAAGTCCGGAGACATCCGCGTCCGATGCCTGCAGGTCCATCTCGACTCTCACTACTTGCTCCTTACCGCTGAAACAACCTCGCAGGCCATCCCGCCACCGAGACGACCTGCCAGGCAATGCACGAAGTCACATAGCCTTACGGTCGCCCGGTCGTGGGCCGTCGCGCACGGGCACTTCCTGCCATCCGTGAACGCGGTGGGGGAAGGCGGCTACCCGATCGAGTGTGGGCCAAGAACAGGTGTGCGGAGGCCCGCAGGCCGCTGGAGCACGCCGAGCGACGCGCCGCCGGGGAACCCGTGCCCGTAGGTGCCGACGAGCTGCTGGAGCGCCGTCTGGCGGCGTTGGAGGCCATCGACCCTGGATGGTGCCCGCTGGGGTGGGACGTGGCCTGGCAGCGCTGCTTCACTCTCGCTCGCGTTCACGTCGGGGCTGGGGCGCGCTCCCCGAGGTAGCCGGTGAAGTCGTCGTGCAGGGCGAGGATCTCGGCGCATGGGTCGTCGCGCAGCGGCAGGGGCGGGACAAGCTGACCCCCGCCCAGCAGTGGCTCCTGGCCAGCGCACTCGGACTGGGAGCCGGCCGCTCCCGAGGCCCGGCCCGTGAAGCTCACCGCACGGTCGGCGGGCCCAGTCTGACGCTGCAAGATTGTGCTTCAGCTCCTGGAGTCGTGGCCCTGTTCGATAATCTCTCGGCGCCCGGGAGCATCGGGCCCGGTGTCATGAGCGGGCCGGCTGGGAGACAAGGCTGTGGACTCCCAGCTCATACGCCTCACGAAGTGGAGAAAACCATGCCTCAATGGGTCATCCTGCGAGCCGAGGGCCAGGCGGAATCCTTCCGGTACACCGTTCACGGTGAACTCGAAGGGACCGAAGTCGAAGCGCTGGCCGCGATGCGGAACGCGATCGACACCTTCGCAGAGGCCTCCACCGAATCAGGGCGCCGACGCCAGAGAAGGCAGGTTTTCCGGGTTTCCGAGCGCAGCTACTTCGTGCGCGTCCACAACAGGGTGTCTGTCGAGGAAGCACACTTCACCCTCGCCGAGCATGTAGCCGACACTCACGACGCTGACCTTCCCGACACTGTGAGCGGCTGAGCCGCTCTGATCACCACGGCCGCGCTGGACGAAGCCGCCCGCAACGACCCCGCCGCAGACAGCCCGCCCCCAGCCAACTGGGAGATCTACGACTGCCTGACCGCCGTGCTGGAGACATGGCGCGCCGACGGCACGCTGAACGAGGACTCCCTGCGGCTCACCGAACACCTCGCCGTCGAGCTGTGCGCCTACCTCTTCCAGCGATTCGACCGCGACCCGGACCGGTTCGGCAGGTGGTTACTCGACTTCGGCGACCAGGTCACCCGCACCCAGCAGCACGCACACCCCGCCGGCCCCACCGCAATCGAGATCCTGGCGGTCATCGCCGACGACCCCCCCCCCCCCCCCCCCCCCCCGCCCGGACGGACCCGCCGGGACGGAACGGGAACGGCGACCCGCCTCGCCGGGCCCTACCCGGGATACCTCCGCCCCGATCACGAGGTGGAAGACGCACGCGAGATCGCCCTCACGTTCACCCTGTGGGCAGGCCCGCAACTCGCCGCACTCCTCGACCACGACTACCAGCGGATCAACGCCTACACCGGCGCCCGGAGTTGATCGGCGACGACGCGCCACCCATGCGCGGCGGAGCCGGCGCGATAGCGGTCGAGGCGGAACAGCTGAGGTGAGGAGCGCTTCGGCCAGTGACCGGCTGGGGCTCGGTAACAGGCAGGCCCGGTCGCTCTCCTCCCGTGCGGTACCCGCCCGGGCGGGGAAGCTCCGGACGCCGCGACAGCAGCGCGGGCGCAGGAACGGGTGACGCCGTCGGACCGGCTGCCGGCCGGAAGGTTCCAGACCCGGGGCCAGACACCGCGTCGTGGGCGTCCAGGCGGCGGCGTGGCCGGGGGATGGCGGTGCCCGGTGGGTCTGACCAGGCGACGGTCCGGGGTGGGGAGAGCCGAGGGCGGGCGGTGCCGGTGGTGGCGGCCGGACTGCTGAGGGCGGCCGGGAGGAAGCGGCCAGGGGGGCGGGGCCCAGCAGCACCGCGGCGCACGGCACGGCGGCACGGCGGCGCGGCCTTCGGGCACGGCAGACGGACTGCGGGACGGCGGCGCGCGAGGGGACTCGCAGGGCGGGGCGCAGCGGGCCGGCGCCAGGCGCGGCGGTGGCTCGGGTGGCCGGGACGGGACGGACGGGCCAGGCCCAACTCAGCGGGCGGCACAGCGTGCGGCGGCCGGGGCGCGGGCGGGACGGCACCAGCATGGCGGGACGGGCGCGGGCTCGCCGGGCGGCCGGGGAGCGGCGAGGAGGCGCGGACGGGCGGCGGCGGGCGCGGACGGGCGCAGCGGGACGGCGGCGCGGGGCCGCAGGACGGGGGACGGCAGGCGGCCCGGCCGGACGCGTCGAGGTCGCAGGCCAGGAGCCGGGGCACGTAGGCGTCACCGGCGTCGGTCCGTGTCGGGATGTTGTCAGTAACGGCTGAGACGATCGCCGGCATGACACCATTGCTTCTCACCGACATAGAACGTGCCGTTCGCAGCAGTTGGGGTGCCGACACATGCCCGCCTGAGTTCCAACCGCGCTGGAGCCAGGACAACCCCGCCCGGGAACAGTGTGTTGTCACGGCCATGGTGCTGAACGACCTGCTGGGCGGGGAACTGATTCGCGGGGAAGTCCTGGTCGACGGGCAGCACACGGACTACCACTGGTGGAACCGTTTGGGCATGGGCATCGAGGTCGACCTCACCCGTGAGCAGTTCCGACCGGAGGAGGTTGTCACCGACGGTGTCGTTGTCCCGCGCCCGCCCATCACCAAGTGGCGCAGGCATCGGCAGGAGTACGAGCTTTTCCGTGATCGGGTCATGGCGAAGCTCAGCGAGCAGGAGGCGACCCGCCGATCGCCTGCGACTCCTTAGCCGGCTTTCAGCTTGGAGGGCAGCGCGCATCAGCGTCTCTTCCTCGACATCGCGCATGCCAGTGCGCTCCCATCCGCCTGCCCGCTGGTGCAGGCCGGCGGCCCCCTTGGGCGGGCAGGCATCCAGCGCGCGCGGGCGCCCGGGAGGTGTCCTGGAGTCTTACCGCTCTGGAAAGCTGGAGCGCGTCCCCAATGCTGAACAGAGTGGCCAGCGCCTCGGTCTCCCAGCGGGTGGCTCCGGTCTCGGCTGCATGGGCGGTGGCGAACTGCTCCATGTCGTCGGGGGCCACGGACTGCGCCCACGCCCGCTGGAGGACCTGCAGCGCCATCGCGTTGGCCCCGGTGCCAGTCGCCACCGTGGTACCGGCAGCAGGTACGGGCGCCGCCGGGGCGCGGCACGACCTGGCGCAGCCGGCGGCGCCACCATGGCACTCCGGCCGGCATGGGCGCCGGCTCGCGGAACGGGGCCGGCCGGCAAGGCGAACCACCGCTAGCTCCTCGAACACCAGTTGCGGTTCCGGCTCGGCGGCACGCGGTACGTAGCCGGCGCCGCGGGTCCGCGGCGACAGGCGCGCCGACCAGGCCTGCAGCTGCTCGTGGGTGATCACCGACCACTTCGGGCCCCGTGGGCGGTAGCGGTCGGCGCCGCGAACACCACACGGCGGAAGCGGGTTTCCTGGCGTGACCGCTCCGGCCACAGCTGCTGTTCCACCCACACCGGCGGCTGATCCTCGGCGGGGCAGTGGCGCTCCCACACCGCGCCCGCGAATCTCTCCACCCCGTTCATCAGGCTCATGCCCTCGGCGCCGGCGATCTGGGTCGCCACCGCGACCGGGCGCGCGCCGTCCGCGGTGAACAGCTGCAGCCGGAAGATCGCCGACAACGCGGGCGCGGTGACCATGTGGTCGTCCACGCTGAGCCGGCGCGGAGCCGACAGGGCGCGCAGCTCGTCTGGGCCGTGGGGACGCGGTGCCGGTTCGGGGCCGGGCCGGCGGGGAGGGCATCGGTCATCCCCCGATCATTCCCGACCTCGTCTCGGTTGCGCCTGGGCCCGGGGCGGCCAGCCGACCTCGGTCGTCTGGGCGAGGTCCACCTCTAGGCTTCGACCAGGGCCCCGCGCGGTTGCTTGGTCTCAGCGGCGCGCTCAGCCTCGGGCAGCGCGGCGGCCAGGAGCAGGGCATCGGGGCTGCGCGGATGGGCGGCGGCAGGTTCGGCGACCTTGTCGGCGTTGTCCTGGTCAGGGGTGTGCTCGGCGCTGCGCCGGGCCAGGGGTAGCCATACCTCGTCGGTGAGGGCGGCGAGGGTGAAGTAGCCGGCGGCGGCGAGCGCGCCGGGCGGCAGATCGGCCTCCAGCGCCGCCGTCCACCACACGTGCGTGGCGTCCACGGCGGTGCGGGTGGCCGGGTCCAGTGCGGCTCCCCGCCTCAGCGGAACTCGTGGATCACCTGGATCTCACCGACGATGTGGGCGTTGAAGTCGTCCAACTCCTCGGCCGGAACCCACAGCTCGAGGATCGTCTGCCCGCCTGCCTGCTGGACGGGATACCGGCTCAAGAAGTCCGACTCCACCTGAAAACGAGTGACGAAGCCGACGCCATCGTGCTTCACGTTCCAGTCCCGCGCGATCCTGACCGCGTAGTCCTCATTGAGGACCGGGTAGAAGATCGGCTGCTCGGGCAGCCGGGACGGCCAGGCACGCCAGTTCAGCTCCCGAACCAGATCCAGCTCCTTGGGGCCGGTGGGACGCCACAGGGCCGTCGTTGCTTGCCGCCTGGTCATCTGCATCGCTCTCTGAACGTAGGCCGCCGGTACGGCGGGTCGGAACCCCGGACGTTACCGGCGCCGCGAACTCAGCAGCCACGCAGTTTCCGCACCATAACCACGCCGTGACCGACAGGAGCGGTCACGCTCTACGCGGACCGCGGCTACGACCACGACCGCTACCGCAATCAGGTCCGCGCCCGCGGCATCATGCCCCGCCATCGCACGGCGCGGCACCGAGCACGGCTCCGGACTCGGCGTCTACCGGTGGGTGGTCGAGCGGACCTTTGCCTGGCTCCACGGCTTCCG
>NZ_JBVHWM010000113.1:0-17142 GCF_055564375.1 Streptomyces sp. NPDC029138 | reverse complement strand
CTGAGGGGCTCATGGGACGCCCTCGACAGGAGGCCAGGCCCCCGCTCGGACCCGCCCACCCACCGGCCGCAAGCCGCCGATCCCACCCGGCGTGCAGGCGCACCACCCACCGGGCGCGCGCCGCTAAACCGGCCCGGCGTGCAGGCGAGGCGCGAGGGCGCACCCCTCGCGCCGGGTGCGCGCCCAACTGGGCTGAGGGCCCGGTACCGGTGAGGCGGCCACTTTCCTCCGGGCCGCCCGCTCGCTTCTTCCTCGTGCTGGAGCGGGCCGGGTCAAGGGTGGCCCGGAGGGCCATCGCCGCAGGCGACGCGGAACGCGCCCTTTACTCGGCCCGCGGAAGCACGACACTGGCCAGGAAGCGGGCGGCCCAACAGCAACACCACAGCCGGCGTCCGGCGTCCGGGCCTACAGCCGCTGGATGATCGTTCCCGTTGCCAAGCCGCCCCCCGCGCACATCGTGATCAGGGCGAACTCCTTGTCGGTGCGTTCCAGTTCGTGCAGGGCCGTCGTGATCAGGCGTGCGCCCGTCGCTCCGACCGGGTGGCCCAGGGCGATCGCGCCGCCGTTGACGTTGACCTTCTCCAGGGTCTGGTCGAAGACCTGCGCCCAGCTCAGTACGACGGAGGCGAACGCCTCGTTGATCTCGACCAGGTCGATGTCCTTCAACGACATGCCCGCCTTGCCCAGCACCGCGCGCGTGGCGTCGATCGGGCCGTCCAGGTGGAAGTGCGGGTCGGCGCCCACGAGGGCCTGGGCGACGATCCTCGCCCTCGGCTTCAGCTTCAGGGCGCGAGCCATCCGTTTCGACGCCCACATGATCGCCGCGGCGCCGTCGGAGATCTGGGAGGAGTTGCCGGCCGTGTGCACGGCCTTCGGCATCACCGGCTTCAGGCCCGCCAGCGCCTCCGGCGACGTGTCCCGCAGCCCCTCGTCCTTGTCGACCAGGCGCCACATGCCCTGTCCGGCGTACTGCTCCTCCTCGGTCGTCGGCACCTGCACGGCGAAGGTCTCCCGCTTGAAGCGTTCCTCCGCCCATGCCAGAGCCGCCCGCTCCTGGGAGAGAAGGCCCAGCGCGTCGACGTTCTCGCGTGTCAGGCCACGGTGGCGCGCTATGCGTTCGGCCGCCTCGAACTGGTTGGGGAGGTCCACGTTCCACTCGTCGGGGAACGGTTTTCCCGGGCCGTGCTTGGAGCCTGAGCCCAGCGGGACCCGGGACATCGCCTCGACGCCGCAGCTGATCCCGACGTCGATCACGCCCGCCGCGACCATGTTGGCCACCATGTGCGAGGCCTGCTGCGAGGACCCGCACTGGCAGTCGACCGTCGTGGCCGCCGTCTCGTACGGCAGCCCCATGGTCAGCCAGGCCGTGCGCGCGGGGTTCATGGACTGCTCGCCGGCGTGGGTCACCGTGCCGCCGACGATCTGCTCGACGGCGTCGGCGGGGATGCCGGTGCGGCCGAGGAGTTCACGGTAGGTCTCGCCCAGGAGGTAGGCGGGGTGCAGGTTGGCGAGCGCGCCGCCGCGCTTGCCGATCGGGGTGCGGACGGCTTCGACGATCACGGGTTCGGCGGCCATGGGTGCGGGTCCTCTCCGAGAGGGCTCTCCTCCAGAACTAGTACGCGTTCTAGTTCTGTTCAGCAGTCTGCTGACGTGACGACCGTCACCGCAAGGGTCTTGCAGGTGTCGACGCTGGGATCTGCGCGACTTCCGCACCGATTGGGGATGCCGTACCTCTTGCGACTTGTAGAACCCGTTACTACCTTCGCGGCACTCGCTGATGGACCGTCAGATGGCTGGAGTCGCCGATGCCCTGTCCAGCGCTGCCCGACGGGTTCGACCTCACCGACCCCGATCTGCTGCACCACCGTGTGCCCCTCCCGGAGTTCGCCGAGCTGCGCCGTACCGAGCCGGTCCGCTGGATCCCGCAGCAGCGCGGCATCGCGGGCTTCACCGACACCGGCTACTGGGCCGTGACCCGGCACGCCGACGTCAAGTACGTCTCCACGCACCCGGAACTCTTCTCCTCCTCCCTCAACACCGCGATCATCCGCTTCAACGAGCACATCCAGCGCGAGACGATCGACGCGCAGCGGCTGATCCTGCTCAACATGGATCCACCGGAACATACGCGGGTGCGCCAGATAGTGCAGCGCGGGTTCACGCCACGCTCCATCCGCGCGCTGGAGGACCGGCTGCGTGCCCGCGCCGAGGCTATCGTCGCCGCCGCCCGCGCCCGCTCCGGGCCTTTCGACTTCGTCTCCGAGGTCGCCTGCGAACTGCCCTTGCAGGCCATCGCCGAGCTGATCGGCGTCCCGCAGCAGGACCGGTCCAAGATCTTCGACTGGTCCAACAAGATGATCGCCTACGACGACCCCGAGTACGCGATCACCGAGGAGGTCGGCGCGCAGTCGGCCGCCGAGATCATCGCCTACGCCATGAACATGGCCGCCGAGCGCAAGCGGTGCCCGGCCCACGACATCGTGACGACCCTGGTGGCGGCGGAGGACGAAGGCAACCTGAACTCGGACGAGTTCGGCTTCTTCGTGCTGATGCTGGCGGTGGCCGGTAACGAGACCACCCGCAACGCCATCACCCACGGCATGCACGCCTTCCTCACCCACCCCGAGCAGTGGGACCTCTTCCGGCGTGAGCGCCCGTCCACCACGGCCGAGGAGATCGTCCGCTGGGCGACCCCGGTCAACTCCTTCCAGCGGACGGCGACGCAGGACACGGAACTGGGCGGCGTACTGATCCAGAAGGGCGACCGGGTCGGCCTGTTCTACGCCTCGGCCAACCATGACCCCGAGGTCTTCACCGACCCCGACACCTTCGACATCACCCGCGACCCCAACCCCCACCTGGGCTTCGGCGGAGGCGGTCCCCACTACTGCCTCGGCAAGTCCCTCGCCGTCCTGGAGATCGACCTCATCTTCAACGCCGTCGCCGACGCCATGCCCGGCCTGCACCTCGCCGACGCGCCCCGCCGGCTGCGTTCGGCCTGGATCAACGGCGTCAAGGAACTGCGGGTCAGCGCAGGGTGACGGGATCGGCGGCCGGGGCGCCGTCCCCGGTTCTCAGTTCTCATTCCCGGCCCGAGACCGCCACCGCCAGTGCCCCCGACACCAGTGCCGCCAGCAGCAGGGGGATGCCCAGGCCGTGGTGGAGGACCAGCCAGGCGCCCAGGCAGGCGCCGGCGACCATGGCGAGGACCGAGGCCGAGCGGCGCAGATAGCGGCGGCTCGTGGCGTCACCGAGGCGGGACTCGGAGGCCAGGCCGGTCAGGGTCATCGTCACGACGGTGGTGGTGATCAGGTCGGGCACGCGGAACGTGCGGACCGTCGCGGTGCGCAGGCCCATCGCGAAGGCCGTGAGGCCGATCAGGACGTCCCGGGTTCCGGCGGTGTCCGGCCGGATGAAGGCCACGGCCGCCGCCACGCCGACCAGCACCGCCTCCGCCGCCAGGGCCAGCCGGGCCGAGCGGCGGCGGGAGCCCCGGCCGTGGCGGGCCGTCACCCGGCCGCCGGTCACCGCGCCCAGCAGGAAGCAGATCAGGGACGTGACCGCGTGGCGCACGGAGAAGTCCGGGACGCCGGCCGCGGCGAAGCCGAGGATGACCACGCTGCCGGTCACGTTGGCCGTGAAGACCCGGCCCAGACCCAGAAAGCTGACGGCGTCGATCAGGCCGCTGACCAAGGTCAGCGCCAGCAGTACGGCCACCAGGCGCAGCCCGCGCGTCTCCGGGTCCCGTACCGGCGGTGTCGGCGTCGTCATCGTTCCTCCGAAGGGACAGGAGGTGGAAAGAAGTCCACCCGGCGCGCGAAAGAAGTCCACCCGGGGACGGGGGGCTCTCGGATGTCCCGGCGCAGCCTGCGTCCGTAGCGTTCGGGACATGACTCAGGACACGCGCAAAACGGTGGAAAAGCAGCCCGGTCGGCCCATCCGCACGGGCCCGGCGGTCACCCTGGGTGCCCTGGCGCTCGTCGGTGTCGCCGGGGTGGTGCCGGGGGTCCCCGGCGCCGACGGGCAGCGGTCCGGCGAGCGCGGGGAGGTCGTGTCCGTCGTACCGGTCGCCGCGCACAGCCGTACCGAGGTCGCCCGGGCGCTGCGCGCGCGGCACATCGGTGCCGCCCCGGTGCGCCACGGCGTCCTCGCCTACCGGGTGACGTACCGCACGGTGGACCCGCAGGGCCGGCCCACCACCGCCACCGGCCTGCTCACCGTCCCGTCCGGCGGCGGGCACCGCCTCGGGCTCGTCTCCGACACGCACGGCACCATGGCCAACCGGTCCTACGCGCCCTCCGTGGCCGAGGCCGCGCGGACCCAGTCGTACCTCTTCGCCGCAACGGGGCGCGCGGTGGCCGCGCCCGACTATCTGGGGCTGGGCGAGGGGCCCGGCCGGCACCCTTATATGGACACCCGGTCCGCGGTGACCGCCTCGGTGGACATGCTGCGCGCGACCCGGACGGCGGCCGGTCTGCTGGGGCGCTCACTCACCGGGGACCTGTACGTCACCGGGTTCTCCCAGGGCGGGCAGGTGGCGATGGCGCTGGCCCGGGCCGTGCAGGGCGGGGACGCGGCCGGGTTCCGGCTGAAGGCCGTCGCGCCGGTGGCGGGGCCGTACGACCTCCAGGGCACCGAGGAGCCGGCGCTGACCGACGGCCGGGTCAACGACGTGAGCGGGGTGTTCTATCTCTCATACTTCCTCGTGGCCCAGAACCGCCTGCACCCCATCTACAAGGACCCCGCCGAGGTGTTCCGGCAGCCGTACGCCGAGCGCGTCGAGCGGCTCTTCGACGGGCGGCACAAGGACGAGGACATCGTGCGTCAGCTCGCCCCGGACGTACGGCGGTTGCTCACCGACCGCTTCTACCGGCAGCTCCGCAGGCCCACCGGCGGCCTGCTCACGGCCCTGCGCGCCAACGGCCACGCCTGCGACTGGAAGCCCGAGGTGCCGGTACGGCTGTACGCGGGCAACCGCGACACCGACGTACCGATCGGCAATGCCCGGACATGCGCGCGCACCCTCGCCCAGCGGGGGGCGAGGGTGCGGGTGCTGGAGGTGGGACCGGTCGACCACTTCGGGTCGGACCGGGCCGCGCTGGCCGGGATCGCGCGCTGGTTCAGCGGGGGCGCGGCTCAGTGAGGGCTGGCTGGGTGACCGGTGGCTCGGAGCCAGGTGGTCCGGTGCCGGGTGGCTTGGTGCCGGGTGGCTCAGTACCAGCCGTTGGCCTGCCAGAAGTTCCAGGCCTTGGCCGGGCTGCCGTAGCGGGAGTTCATGTAGTCCAGGCCCCACTTGATCTGGGTGGCCGGGTTGGTCTTCCAGTCGCCACCGGCGGAGGCCATCTTCGAGGCCGGCAGGGCCTGGACCAGACCGTAGGCACCGGACGAGCTGTTGGTGGCGGAGGGGTTCCAGCCGCTCTCGTGCTCGACGATCTTGCTGAACGCGTTGAACTGCGCGGCGTCCGGGATCATCTTGTGCGCGATCGCCTGGGCGGAGGAGGCCGAGCCGGTGGCGGCCTCGGCGGGCGCCGCGGTCAGAGCCATACCGACGGTGGCGGCGGCCACGGCGGCGGTGGTGAGGGCCTTCTTCGGGGAAGCGATGCGGCGGATGAAGGAGACGGACACGGAGAACCTCTTGCGTCGGGGACGGTGGGATCGCCCGCACGGGAAGGACCACACGGTGTGGCCTCATGCGGCGGCGCCGCGGCCCGGGTGGGCTCGTGGCGCCTGGCGACGTCGTCCAGAGAAGCAGGCCCGGAACCCGTCCGCAATGACCCCTTTTACTAGTTGTGGCCGGATCGGCGGCAAACGTCCGCGCTGTGACGTGGGTCGCAAAGTGCAGGTCAGAAGGGGTGCACGAGAGGATGTAACGGACAAATAGGTCTACTATCGCGGATCGTAGGTGACGTGCGTCATGTGGGGTGCTTCACCGGCCCGCTCACGTCGTGGAAGCGAGTCGTCACCCAGCCGGACCGTCGAATGTGACCGCGGTCTCGAAAGCGGCCCGTCGTGTGGCCCGGCGCAGCGCCCGCAGCACCGCCGGACCGACGACGACGGTCAGCACCACCGTGCAGACCGCCCGGCCCAGGTCCCAGCCGAGCGAGGTGGCCAGGCAGTACGCGACGAAGTGGGCCAGGTTCTCGGCGACCGGGGCATCGCCGTGGAAGGAGATGTTCGAGGCCGCCGCGTTCAGAAAGGGCCAGCCGGCCAGGTTCATGACCGTGCCGTAGGCGAAGGCCGCGAGAAAGCCGTAGCCGGCGAGCATCAGCAGCTCGCCACGACCGCGCAGCCGGACCGGCCCGGGCAGCAGGCCCGCGCCCATGGTGAACCAGCCCATCGACAGCATCTGGAACGGCAGCCACGGCCCCACCCCGCCCGTGAGCAGCGCGGACGCGAACATCGTCACCGAGCCCAGCGCGAAGCCGAAGCCCGGGCCGAGCACCCGTCCGCTGAGCACCATCAGGAAGAACATGGGCTCCAGCCCCGCCGTACCCGCGCCGATCGGCCGCAGCGCCGCCCCCGTCGCGGCCAGCACGCCCAGCATGGCCACGGCCTTCGGCCCGAGATCCGACTCCGAGATCGTCGCCGAGACCACCGCCACCAGCAGCACCAGCAGGCCCGAGAAGAGCCAGGGCGCGTCCTGGGCGTGCGCGTTCAGCTGGGAGGCGGGCGGGGCGAGGAAGGGCCAGCCGAAGGCGACCACACCGACCGCGCTGGTCAGCGCCAGCGCGGCGAGCGAGCGGGGGCCGAGACGGACGGCGTGCGCCCGTGCGGCGGTGCGTGTGCCGTGACTCACCTCAGCGCCTCCCGCACCTGGGCCACCGTCAGCCACTGCTGCGGGGCCAGGATCTTGGTCACCTGCGGGGCGAAGGACGGGGAGGACACCACGATCTCGGCCGTCGGACCGTCGGCGATCACCTCTCCCTCGGCCAGCAGCACCACCCGGTGGGCCAGCTCGGCGGCCAGTTCCACGTCATGCGTCGCCAGCACGATCGCGTGCCCCTCGGCCGCCAGCCCGCGCAGTACGGCGACCAGGCGGGCCTTGGCCGCGTAGTCCAGGCCGCGCGTCGGCTCGTCGAGGAGGAGCAGCGGCGGACGGGCGGTCAGCACCACGGCCAGCGCGAGCGCCAGACGCTGGCCCTCCGACAGATCCCGGGGGTGCGTGTCGTCCGTGACACCCGGCAGCAGCTCGGACACCAGGGCCCGGCAGGTGCCGGGCGCGGCAGCCGCGTCCCGGTCGGCCGCCGCGCACTCGGCGGCGACGGTGTCGGTGTACAGCAGGTCGCGCGGCTCCTGGGGGACCAGACCGACGCGGCGGACGAGGTCCTGGGGCGGTGTGCGGTGGGGTACGGCGCCGCCGACGTCGACGGTCCCCGAGCTGGGCGCCACCAGGCCGACGAGCGAGCCGAGGAGGGTGGACTTGCCGGCGCCGTTGCGGCCCATGAGCGCGATGGTCTCGCCGGGGGTGACGGTCAGGTCTATGTGCCGCAGGGCCTGGATGTGGTCGCGGCGGACGGAGAGGTCGCGGACCTCGGCGATGTGCGGTCGCGGGGGTTGCCGGGTGGGGGTGGGGCGGCGCCGGAAGAGGGAGCGGCGGGCGGGGGTGCCGGGTTCCCGGTGCGGGGGCTGGCCGGGAGTCGGGCCGCTTGCCCGCGCTCGCGGGCTGCCTCCCCCACGCTCGGCTTCGCTCGCGCGGGGTGACCCCCATTGCCCATCCGTGTGGCCCTTGGCGGCACGACTGCCCGCGGCTGCGGTGGCGGGGGTGCCCACGGGTGCGGCGGTGATGCCGCCGCCCGTGGCTGCGGCGGTGTGGCTGGCCGCACCTCCAGCGGCGGGGGTGCCCGAAGCTACGGCGGCGGGGCTGCCCGCGGTTACGGCGGCAGGGGTGCCCGGGGCTACGGCGGTGTGGGGGGCGCCAGGTGTGGTGGTGGACAGGTGGGTGCGGAGGGTGGGGGCTTGGCGGCGGGCGTCTCGGATGGTCAGGGGGAGGGGGGACCAGCCGGCCAGGCGGCCCAGGGCCACCACCGGGGGGTACACCGGTGACACGGCCATCACCTCGGCCGGGGGGCCGGTGACCGGGGCGGCGCCGGGGGCGGGGAGGAGGACGACCCGGTCGGCGTACTGGATGACCCGTTCCAGGCGGTGCTCGGCCATCAGGACCGTCGTCCCCAGGTCGTGCACCAGCCGTTGCAGCACGGCCAGCACCTCCTCGGCGGCGGCCGGGTCCAGCGCGGAGGTCGGCTCGTCCAGGACCAGCACCTGGGGGTGCGGGGTGAGGACCGAGCCGATCGCGACCCGTTGCCGCTGCCCGCCGGAGAGGGTGGCGATCGGGCGGCTGCGCAGTCCGGCGAGGCCCAGCAGGTCGAGGGTCTCCTCCACCCGGCGCCGCATCACCGCCGGGGCGAGCCCCAAGGACTCCATGCCGTAGGCGAGTTCGTCCTCCACGGTGTCCGTCACGAAGTGCGCGAGCGGGTCCTGGCCCACCGTGCCGACCACGTCGGCGAGTTGACGCGGCTGATGGGTACGGGTGTCCCGGCCCGCCACCGTCACGCGGCCGCGCAGGGTGCCGCCGGTGAAGTGCGGGACCAGCCCGCTCACCGCGCCCAACACGGTCGACTTGCCGACCCCGGACGGACCGGCGAGCAGCACCAGTTCGCCCTCGGGGACCTCGAAGTCGACGCCGGTGACGGTGGGCCGGGCCGCACCCCCGTACGTCACGCTGACATCCTCGAAGCGGATCACGACGGCTCCCTGGGGACGACGAAGGCGGGCAGCAGGGCGAGCAGGACGGCCGCGGCGGGCCAGAGCGGCAGCGTGGGCGCGACGAGGGGTACGACCCCGGGGTGCAGTGCCCGTGGATCGCGGACGGAGGCGAGCGTGAGCAGCGCGGCCACCGCGGCGCCGGAGCCCGTGACCAGCCAGGCGCGCGGGCCCCACGGGTCCGGGCGGTACCGGGTGCGAAGGGAGCGCCGGCCGCCCAGCCGCAGCCCGGCGAGCGCGGCGACGACTCCGGCGAGCAGCACGGGAAGCCCGTACGTACCCCCTGCCGCCGTCAGCAGCCCGTACGTGCCCGCGCACACGCCGAGCAGCCCGCCGAGGGTGAGGGCGGCCGTCGTACGGCGGACCCGGGCGGGAACCTCGGCGGTACGGCCGTAGCCGCGGGCCTCCATCGCGGCGGCGAGCGCGACCGAGCGCTCCAACGCGCCCTCCAGGACCGGCAGTCCGACCTGGAGCAGGCCCCGTACACCCCGGTCCGGGCGCCCGCGCAGGCGGCGGGCGGCGCGCAGCCGCTGCACGTCGGCGATCAGGTGGGGCGCGAAGGTGAGGGCGACGACCACGGCCACACCCGTCTCGTACAGGGCGCCGGGCAGGGACTTGAGAAGGCGGGTGGGGCTGGCGAGGGCGTTCGCGGCGCCGACGCAGATGAGCAGGGTGGCGAGCTTCAGGCCGTCGTACGCGGCGAAGACGACCGCCTCGGCGGTGACCCGGCCGCCCAGCCGGATGCCCTGCGCCCAGTGCGGCAGCGGGACTTCGGGGAGCGTGAGGAGCGTGTGCGTGCCGGGGACGGGTGAGCCGAGCGCCACCGCGAACAGGACGCGGATGAGGAGGACGGCGAGGGCGAGTCGGACGAAGGCCGTGTAGGAGCGGGCCCAGGGGGCGGGGGAGCGGTGCGTCGCCACGACGTAGGCGGAGGCGGATATGAGGAGGGCGAGGAGGAGGGGGTTGGTGGTACGGGTGGCGGCGACCCCGAGCGACACCGCCCAGAGCCACCAGGCACCGGGATGCAGGAGGGCCCGGGGCGAGCGCCCCGAAGGGGCGAAGGGCGCCGTCTGGTGTGCGGCTGCCGCCGCGTGGGCGCGAGTGGCCACGACGGCCCCGCGCTCGCACGACGGCCCGTGCTCACCCGGACTCATGGCGTTCCCGTGCTCAGCCGGACTCATCGCGTTCCCGTGCTCAGCCGGACCCATCGCGTTCCCGTGCTCACCCGGACGCATCGCGCCGCCGACGTGCCTGCCACACCGCCGCGCCCGCCAGCAGGCCGACCACGGCCGCGCCGATCGGCAGCCCCAGCGAGGGCCCGCTGTCGGCCCCGCTTCCGCCTCCGCCGCTCCGCTTCCCCTCGGCGGAGACCTGCTCCCCGCACCCCTCCTCCGGATACCCGGCGATGGCGCACAGCAGGGCGTTGGTGTCGTACCGGAGCGGCTTCGCCACAGCGGCCAGCGCGTCCGCGGTGGTCGCGTCGGACGGCACCCGCGCGCACGCCGTACGACGCCCCGGCGGGGTCTCGCCGGACGGCGCGTCCGAGGGCGTGCCGAAGTCGAGGACCAGCGCCACCCGCTTGGTGCCCGACGTGGCCGGCGTACCGGCACAGACCGTGTCGAAGTCCGCCGTACCGCGCGGCCGGTTCGCGTCCGCCGAGTCCGCGCTCACCGCGAACCGGAAGCCCTGGACCGCGCCGTCGTCGGGGCGGACGAAGGCCGGGCCCTGGGTGGCGTACGTCCAGTGGCCGCCGGTGCGTTCCCAGAAGGACCAGTAGCGGTAGCCGGTGGCACCGGCCGGCCCGGCGGAGCCGAGGAGCAGCAGCGCGGCGACGAGCACCGGCACGGCACGGCGGACGACGGTCACGGCTGCCGCTTCTTCCGGCCGCTGAGCAGGAAGCCGATGCCGATGCCGGCGACGAGGCCGACACCGACGATCCACCAGACGCCCGTGCCGGAGTCGTCGTCGGACTTCTCCTTGTGCTCGGCGGCGGAGTCCATGTGCGGGGCGGGGCCGAGGGCGTTGAGGGAGCGGACCAGGCTGGTGCCGCCGAAGTCGCCCGGCTGCTGCCCGATCGCGTGGGCGGCGAGGATCAGCTGGGCATAGGCGGCGGGGCCGGTCTGTGCCGCCCACGGGCCGGCGTTCTTCTCCAGCCAGGCGTAGGCCTTCTTCGCGGGCTCGGTCCGGCCGTCCGCGGCGAGCGCGACGACGGCGTCCGCGGTGTTGCCGAAGTCGGGCTGGTCCGTGGCGCCGGGCAGGGCGGACTGGAGGTGACCGGTCCTGGCGACGGCCGCTGCCAGGTAGGCGCCGGCGTTGTCGGCGACCTGGGTGCGGGTCTCGGCCCCGGCGCAGGTGTCCCGCGCCGGGGCCTTGCCGGTCTGCGCCACGAAGCCCTTGCCGAGGGCGCCCAGCAGGCCGGCCGCCGTCGCGTCCGCGTTGGCGAGCAGCTTGCCCTTCTTGTCCGGCTGGTAGGCGAGGGCGCCGCCGCCGTCCTGGTCGCAGGGGATGGACCAGGAGGGCAGGGCGTCGTACGGGGACTTGCCGGACTTCTGGACGTCCGCCGGGTCGGTGCCGGCCGCGGTCAGCGCGCCGATGACGACGGACGTGGAGTTGGTGTCGCTGGGGCCGCCGGGGTAGTAGCCCCAGCCGCCGTCCTTGTTCTGCACGGACTTGAGCCAGTCCACGGCCTTGTCGACGGCGATGCCGTGCCCGTCGGTCGCGGCGAGGGCCTGGACGGCGGCGGCCGTGCTGTTGGTGTCGGCCTTGACCTTGTCGTCGCACGGCCCCGCGGGGGCGGCGCGGAAGGCGGCGAAGGAGCCGTTCGCGCACTGCTGGCCGGTGAGCCAGTCCACGGCCGCGGCGGCCGGCCGGTAGCCGAGGGTCCGCTGGGCGAGCAGCGTCAGCGACTGCCGCCACACGCCGTCGTACGTCGGGTCCCCCTTGCCGTACAGCCCGGACGGGACCGTCACCTTCGACGACGGGGACGGTTCGGCGGCCGTGGCGGGCGCGGCGGCGGCCAGCACGCCTACGGCGGCGAGAGCCGCGGCACTGCGGCGGACGTTCATGGTCGGCGACTGCCTCTCCTGCGGGGAGCCGGGCATCGCACGGGTGACACCCCGGGCGGCTCGGCTCCGTAGACCTCGACGGTGCCGTGCGCGGCGGGCCGCCGTCGCACGTGAGCCGGTCAACGTCCCGTCCGGGGCGGTCCGGCTCACCGCCTCGGTGGCGGCACACGGATGGGGGTGCCCCCGGCGCGAGCGCAGCCGAGAGCTGGGGGAAGGTCAGCGCCGGAATTGCACCGGCTTCCCCCCGTACGGGTGTGATGACGACCCGCGCTACTTTACCGGCCGCCCTGCGCGGGCTGAGGGGTGGCCGTGCGCACAGGGAAACGGTGACCGGGGTCACGGCCGGGACGGGCCCGGGGGAACAGCCGGGGAACCTTTCTGGCCTGGGCCGTTCGACGGCGCAGGTGCCGCAGCGGGATCGACGCGGCAGCCGGGGGTGCTGTGCTGACGTATGTACGACAGCACAGCGATCCAGCTCCAGCTATGGCCACCCTTACGTGCCCCACCTGCTGCTGGAGCGGCTGCTTGGTCAGACACTCATCTGCATGCGGTGCGCTGAAACGGGCTGAGTGTGCCCAGATTGAGATGCGGTGTCCGCTGATCGACCTGACCAAGCCCCCCGCCGTGTGCTGACACGTGCTGAGATCAAGGTGGGCTGGGTGTCGGGTTGTCCCCTCCAGTTGCAGTTGTGATGATGGGCTGCATGTCTGAACACGGGGGCGGGGCAGACGAGGCACCGCGCAGCAGCGTTCCTAGATCACGGCTGTACGACTATGCGGAGATGACGGTGCCTTCGTGGGAGAAGGCGGCGCCGGAAGAACCACTGACGGAGACGGCGTCCGAGCCTCAACCCTCGTCTGCTGAGGGAGTCGAAGCGGCCATACGAACCGAGGAAGCCGAGAAGATCAAAGCCCGCATGCGTGAGTTCGCCATTCTGCTTGGCGAGTTCCGCCGTACACCGGTCTTGGTGCCGTTGGGCGACGGCTCCGGACGGGACTCCGATCGTGGCCTGCTCACGGCGGACTTCGGTGGTGTTCGCTGGATCTACGCCTTCTCGAACGAGCAGGCTCTGGCGCGTTTCGCGGTCGCGCGGGGTGAGGGTGACCGGGAGTGGCCGTATCAGCGGTGGCTGGGGGCGCGTCTGCTGGACGCGGCGGTTCCGGCGGTCGGGGTGCCGTGCGGGGTGGCGCTGGACTGTGCGGACGGGGAGGACGGGGCGGTCTTTCCTCCGGTGCGGGGGATCGTGCCGGATGAGGTGGCGGTGGACGTCGACGCGGCAGCGGCGGACAAGGGGGACGAGCGGTGACCGGGGGCGGCGGCAAGGATCTGGCGACGCAGGGGCTCGGTCTGATCGCCAAGGGGCTGACCGAGGCGCTGGGCGAGCTGAAAGAGCTGGGCATGGTCGGCGAGGCCGGTGCCGGGCGTGGTTTCTCGGACATCGCCCTGTCCGGGCTGGAGCTGGGCCACGAAGGCCTCACGGACGAGTTCGAGTCCTTCTGCGAACGCTGGGAATGGGGCGTGCGCTCGCTGATCAACGAGGGCAACGGCTTCGCCGCGAAGACGGGCCTGGCGGCGGGCACGTACTACGAGACCGACCAGTACGTCGACGGAACCTTCAAGATCGTCACCAATGCGGCCATCGGCAATCCGTACGCCTCCGAGGAGGACGTGCAGAAGATGGGCTATGGCGACATCGCCGCGTCCGGTGCGTACGGCGGGAACGTGGACTACAGCAAGGAGTCCTTCGAGCAGGCCTGGGACACCAGCAAGCAGGGCTGGAAGGACGCCACACGTGATGTGATGACCTCCCGCACGCTCGGACCGGTGCCCGGTGTGAACCCCGAGAACCTGCACAGCGCGCTGGGCATGTCCGACGAACAGTACGACCGGCTGGTGGACGACGTCGCCGGACCCTCGCCCGAGGCCCGTGCCCAGGCCGCCCAGGAGCAGCGCGGTGGTGAGGGCTGATGGGCTTCGGCGATGTGACCAACGCCCTTCTGGGTGGTGCCGAGGACCTCTACGACAAGGGCAAGAAGAAGCTCGGCGAGGGCGTCGACTGGACCACGGACAAGATCGGCGACGGCCTGGACCAGGTCGGCGCGCACAAGTGGGCCGACGTGGTGGAGGACTGGGGCGACGGCGTCGCCTCCGACCTCGGGGCGACCCCGGGCGAGCAGCAGCTCGGCCAGAGCGAGGAGGCGAACGAACTCGTCCACGGCAGCCCGGACAAGATCCGTCAGAGCGCGAAGCACCTGCGGGACTTCCACGGCGCGTTCGACAAGGTCGGCCAGGGGCTGAAGAAGGTCGACTCCTCCGGCTGGAAGGGCGAGGGCGGCGACGCCTTCCGGGAGAAGTTCGGCGTGCACCCCGCCAAGTGGGCGCAGGCGGCCGAGGCGTGCGACACGGCAGCGGCCGCCCTGGAGTCGTACGCCGACACCGTGAAGTGGGCACAAGGGCAGGCCAAAGAGGCCGTAGAGCTTTACAAGAAGGGCGTGAAGGCCTCCAAGGACGCGGTGGACGCGTACAACAAGAAGGTCGACGCCTACAACGCCAAGATCAAGGCCGACGAGGACCCGGGCCCCGGACCGGAGCCGTTCCACGACCCGGGCAAGGCCGACATCCAGGCCGCGCGGGAGAAGCTCGCCGAGGCCCGCAAGCAGCGCAACACCGCCGCCGCCGAGGCCCAGGGCCAGGTGAAGGCGGCGCTGGCCCACGCCCCCGCCGAGCCCCCGCCCCTGAACCGCCTCAAGGACGACTTCACCGACGGAGCGCTGTCCACCAGCATCGAACTGACCCACTTCGCCGGCGGCGTGGCCAAGGGCACCGCCGGCCTGGTCAACTTCGTCCGCGGCCTGAACCCCGCCGACCCCTACAACCTCACCCACCCGGCCGCCTACCTTCAGAACGTCAGCATGACGCTCTCCGGCCTGACCTCCACCGCAGCCCACCCCGAGCGGACCGCCCAGGTCGCCGTGGAGGGCTTCAAGAAGGACCCCTCGGAGTTCTTCGGGCGCCTTCTGCCCGAGATGATCGGCACGAAGGGCGCGGGACTGGCCCGGGGCGGACTGCGGCTCGGACTGAAGAAGGGCGCGGAGGAAGTCGCAGAGCAGGGAGTGCGCAAGGGTGCCCGGAATGCTGTTGAGGAGGGCGCGGAGGATGTCGCCCGCCGCCCGGTGGACAAGGTCTGCGAGAAGGACCCCGTCGACGTCGCGACCGGCCGGATGGTGCTGCCACAGACCGACGTTTCACTCCCCGGCACGCTGCCCCTTGTCGTCAAGCGCCAGTTCGAGTCGTCGTACAGGCTCGGTGGCTGGTTCGGACCGGCTTGGTCTTCCACGCTCGACCAGCGTCTGGAGATCGACTCACAGGGCGTCGTCTTCGTCGGCGAGGACGGACTGACACTGGCTTTCCCGCATCCGGCTCCAGGTCTGCCCACCCTGCCCAGCCACGGCCCACGCTGGTCGCTGGACCGCACGGACGACGGCTACACCCTCACAGACCCGGAGACGGGCCAGGTGCGGCGCTTCGCTGACCGCTCCGAGAGCCTGGCGGTAGTGGAACAGCTCGACGATCGCAATGGCACCTGGATAACGTTCGAGTACGACCCCACCGGAGCACCCAGCGCTCTCACCCACCGCGGCGGCTACCGCCTGCTGGTGTCGAGCGCCGACGGCCGTATCACCGCCCTGCGTATCGCGGGGGCAGCGGACGGCACCGAGCAGGAACTGATCCGCTACGGCTACACCGACGGCCACCTGACTGAGGTCGTCAACTCCTCCGGCCGCTCCACCCGCCTCGCATACGACCAGCGGGGGCGCATCACCTCTTGGACCGACACCAACGATAGCTACTTCACCTATGTCTACGACGACCAGGACCGCTGCACCCACCAGTCCGGCGCTGACGGCCACCTGGCCTCGACTTTCACCTACGGGCCAGTGGATCCCGACACCGGTGAGCACATCACGACCATCACCGACTCACAAGGTCACACCACCCACTATCTGATCAACCATCGCTGCCAGGTCATCGCCGAGACGAACGCGCTTGGCGACACCACCAGTTACAGACACGATCGTTACAACCGCCTGCTGTCCACTACGGACCCACTGGGCCTCACGACCACGTTCGAGTACGACG
The DNA here is from genome assembly GCF_055564375.1 of Streptomyces sp. NPDC029138. NCBI lineage: Bacteria > Bacillati > Actinomycetota > Actinomycetes > Kitasatosporales > Streptomycetaceae > Streptomyces > Streptomyces sp. NPDC029138. The sequence goes on along the minus strand of NZ_JBVHWM010000113.1, from coordinate 1,177 downwards.
CCGCCGGCAACCTCACCCGGGTGGTCCGCCCGGACGGCCGCGAGACGCGGGCGGAGTACAACGACCTCGGCCTACCGGTGAAGGTCGTGAACCCGGACGGCACGGTGATCCGCCAGACGTATGACGACCGGGGCAACCGCACGTCGGTGACCGACCCGGCGGGCGGGACGACCCGGTTCGCCCACAACGAGGCCGGCCACCTGACGTCGGTGACGGACCCCTTGGGCCACACGACGACGGTCGTCTGCGACCGCACGGGCCTCCCGGTACAGGTGACGGACCCACTGGGCGCGACCACGCGCTACGAACGGAACGCCCTCGGCCTCCCCACCACGATCACGGACCCCACGGGCGCCACCACCCGCCTGGAATGGTCACTCGAAGGCCGGCTGACCCGCCGCACGGCTCCCGACGGCACGACGGAGACGTGGACCTACGACGGCGAGGGCAACTGCACGAGCCACACGGACCCGCTCGGCGGGGTCAGCCGCTTCGAGTACACCGACTTCGACCTGCTGACGGCCCGCACGGGCCCCGACGGCGTCCGGTACGAATTCGACCACGACACGGAACTGCGACTGACGAAGGTCACGAATCCGCAGGGGCTGACCTGGACGTACGAGTACGACGCGGTCGGCCGCCTGGTGGCTGAGACGGACTTCGACGACCGCACGCTGAGGTACGAGTACGACCCGGCGGGCCGCCTGGTCGCGCGGCACAACGCCCTCGGTGAGGAGGTGACCTTCGAGCGCAACGAACTCGGCCAAGTACTGCGCAAGGAGGCGGCGGGCCAGGTCACGACCTACGCGTACGACCTGACCGACCAACTGGCCCAGGCAACGGGCCCGGACGGCACCACACTCACCCTGCTGCGGGATCGCCACGGCCGCCTGCACTCGGAGACCGTCAACGGCCGTACGGTGACGTACACCTACGATGCGCTGGGCCGCCGCACAAGCCGCACCACCCCGACCGGGGCCAGGACGACATGGTCGTACGACGCGGTGGGCCGCCGCACGCGCATGGTGGCGTCGGGCCGGCCGATCGACTTCACGTACGACGAAGCGGGCCGCGAACTGACTCGCCACATCGACGGCACGGTCGCCCTGGAGCACTCCTTTGACCCCTTGGGCCGCCTGACAACCCAGTCGGTGACCGGTGCCGGCGGCCACCGGGT